>NZ_JBHTZF010000001.1:0-436482 GCF_042790435.1 Streptomyces sp. NPDC056738 | reverse complement strand
ACCCCCCCCTGACCCCCCCAAAACCCCCACCCCCCCCCCCGGGCCCGCCCCGGCGCCCCCACCCCCCCCGGGCGCCGCGGTCGGTGTGTCAGGACTCGTCGCGCAGGCGGGAGGCCAGTGTCGTCAGCGGTTCGGTCTCCTCCTTGTGGCCCAGGCGGGTCAGCAGGGACACGGCCTTGTCGAGGCGGGTGAGGGCGGGGGAGACGCGTTCCAGGTAGAGGCCCTCCACGGCACCCGCGAAGCGGACGCACTCGGCCCACTCTCCGGCCCGGTCGTCCTCCGGTCCGGGCTCGCCGAGGAGGGCGAGGGCCTTCTCCAGCGCGGCCAGGGCGTCCTCGTACTCACCTGCGTACGCGTTGACCCGACCGTGTTCGTAGGCCAGGGCCGAGTCCAGGGAACGTCCCCGGGTCTCGTACTCGGCCTCGCGGGCCTCCTCCGCGATCCGGCCGGCGTCGGCGAGGAAGACGAGGGCGTCGGTCAGGCCCTCCTCCCCGTGCTGCTGAGCCTGCTGGCGGGCGAGTTCGCGCAGACAACTGCTGAGCTGCTCGTAACGGGGTGCCCGCGCGTGAGCGGCCAGCGCCTGGTCCACGGCTTCGCGCGCCCGGCCGAACTCGCCGGACTCGCCCAGCAGTACGGCCGCCTCGGCGGCGATCATGGCGTGACTCCCCGGATCGTCCTCCCATTCGGCCGACTCGGCCGCGAGGGCGACGAGTTCGGCCGTGGCGGCCTTGAGGTCCTCACCCGCGTGCAGGGCCCGGGCCCGGGTCAGACGGAGCTGGGCCAGCAGACGGTCGTCCAACTCGCCCGCCTTGACGTCCGCTTCGGACAAAAGGGAGTCGAGCAGGGCGATGCAGTCCTCGACACGGCCCATGTCGAGGCTGAGCTGGGCCGCGTTGCTGTAGGTGCAGAACGCCTCCGTGCGGCTGCCGTCACGGAGGTCCAGTTCCGCCGACCGCGTCAGATGGCGCAGTGCCTCGTCGGGTCGGCCCAGGTGCATGCACACCTCGGCCAGGTCACTCTGGAGGCGGCTGGTGTCGACCGCCGCGGCCGGCCAGTCGGCGGCCAGCCGCAGCCCCTCCGTCAGGCTCGCGTACGCGGCTTCCGCGTCCCGCAGGCCGAGGTGGAGCCGGGCCCGCAGGCCGAGTGCGCGGGGCAGGTGCCAGGCGGGGCCGTGGGCCTTCAGCCGGCCGAGGAGGTCGTCGACTCCGGCGGCCGCGGTGGGCAGGTCGCCGGCGAGGGCGTGCGTGCCGGCCTTCAGCAGCAGTCCGCCGGAGATCTGCCCGACGATGTCGTGCCGCGTGGCGAACGCCAGCAGCAGGTCCGCCTCGGCGAAGACCGGCGCGGCGTCCTCCGGGTTCCCCGAGGTCTGCAGGCGCAGCCCGAGCACGGTGGCCCGCAGCCGCAGCAGACGGGCCTCGTGCACCGGCTTGAGACCGCTGGTCGCCTCGTGCAGGGCGACGATGGACGCGTGGGCGGCGGTCAGTGCCGCGGCCTTCGCCTCGGCCCCGTCGTCGACACCGCCCGCCGCGGCGAGCAGGGCGCAGGCGCGGGCGAGTGCCGCTCGATCCGGCGCACCGGCGTCCTCGTACAGGCCCGTGGCCTCCTCGTACAGCGTCTGGGCGGTGGCGAAATCGTCCTTGTCGCCCGCCCGGCTCGCCTCGTCGTCCAGCAGGTCCGCGCGCAGCCGTACGAGGGAACCCACCTCCGGATCCTCGGGGTGGACGTAGTCGTGGGCGGCCGCGAGCGTGCGCAGCCGGGCCCAGACGGCGGTTGAGTCCGGGTGGCCCAGGTCGTCCAACTCCCGTGCCCGGAGGATCAGTTCAGCGACCGATTCGGGTACGGCGGCGGTCGTACGGGCCGGGGGCGCGGCGACCGGGACGGCGGTGGCCAGGTCGTCGAGGCTGCGCGGGCGCAGGGTCAGCTCCAACGCGTCCAGGAGCGGGGCGCGTTCGACGCGGACCTTACGGCGGTCGCCGTGGGCGGAGGTTCCGTTGCGGGCGTCGAAACGGGCGGCGAGGTCGTCGGCGCGGTCCGCCACCTCGGCACGCAGGCCGGCCACCGTCCAGGCGCGGCCCGCGAATCCGGCGGCGGGCAGCTCGCCGTGGCCCAGGTGCTCGACCCGACGGAGGAGAACCTCCACGCCGGTGAGGAAGTCGAGCATGTCGCGCGGCGACTCCACCTCGTCGAAAAGGCCCCGGTTCTCGGCGAGCAGTTCCAGACCGCGCGCCTCGTTGCCGGTCAGCGCGCAGAACTCGAGGTGACGGCCGACCTCCCCGGCCATCGAGGGGTTGCGGCGGCAGGCGCGGTAGCCCGCGAGGTGCAGTTCGACGGCCCGGTCGGCGGCGCCGGTGCGCAGCAGGGGCAGCAGGGCGTGCGAGATGGAACGCGCCGGCTCCTCCTGGCAGGAGTCCTTCCCGGCCAGGACGGGCTCCCAGACGCGCAGGGCCCGCTCGTCGTCGCCCGCCGCGAGGTGGTGGAGGGCGCGTTCGCAGATCTCGCAGGCCTCGCAGTCGCTGAGCCGGGTACGGGGGCGCCCCGCCCACAGTTCGAAGGCGAGCGCGGTGTCCTCACCGGTGTGCGCCGCGAGTTGGTACGCCTGCCCGTAGTAGGGCTGGAGACCGAGGCCGGCCTTCTCGTACCTGTCGCGCATCTCCGTCTGCCACTGACGCAGGCTGGCCAGCGGTATCTCGGGCAGCGCGAGCAGCGCGTTGGCCACCCACTTGAACCGCCAGAACAGCAGGTGGCGCAGGCGCTCGTCGAAGACGTCGGGCTGCTCGTCGAACAGGGTGAGCAGGCGGGCGAAGACGACGGGCGACTTCCGGGGCTCGGAGCCGTAGGTGTACGCCTCCTGGAGTTCGAGGAGTGCGCGAATGAGCGGTACGGGCTCGGCGAACTGCTCGGCCGCCTCGACGAGTTCCTCGGCGGTGACGGTGCGGGTGCGGCCGTAGGGGCGGCGGTCGTTCTCCTGGAGCGCCTGGAGCAGCTCGTCGGTGTTCTGGGGTGTGGTCGGCATCGTCAGCTGTCCTTGCGGAGGGCGTGGGCGAGGAGGTCGAGGAAGGAACGGTTGATGAGGCTCGACTCGGCGGGCCTGAGCGGACGCCGGGACAGCATCGCGGCCTGACCGTAGAGGGCCTCGGCGCTGGTGCGGGCCAGTTCGGGCTCGGTGATGGTGACGGCCGTGCGCACCAGCGGGTTGAGCTGGTTGAGGATGAGCTGGGCCCGCGGAGCCTCCTGGCGCAGGGCGCCGAGGATGTCGCCCCACACGCCGCCCTCCTGTTCACGGGCGAGCTGGGAGCGGGTGCGCTCGTGCCGGGCCTCGCGGCTGTCGACGAGGAGGGCGGGGGCGGAAGCGGGCTGGAAGGCGCGCAGGGCGACGTCGCAGTCGAAGACGGCGAGGGCGTCGCGGGCCTGGGCGAGGTAGGCCGCGGCGGCCAGTTCCGTCTCCCGGTCGACGGGGTCGAGGTGCGCGGTCAGGGTCGCCGGATCGAGGTCCGCGACACTCGCCTCGGGCCTGATCTCCGGCAGCCGGTGCACGAGTTCACGGTCGTAGGTGTAGCCGCCGTTGACGACCCCGAGCCCGGCGGCCGAGGCGATCGCGGCGACCTGCCGGAACTCCTCGACGCTCGACGTCACGAGCACCGTACGGTGGGTGCGGGCGAACTCGTCGAGTGTGGCGTGCCCGTCGGTGGTCTCGAACGGCAGCCAGGGCAGCAGCATCCGCAGGATCTCGTCGTCGTGCACCGCGAGCGACTTGACGGCCAGGTGGTGCACCTGGAGGAAGCGGGCGAGCAGATCCGGGTCGCTGGCGGCGGCCCGCGCGATCCAGTCCCGCAGCCGTTCGGCGAGCGCGTCGCGGACGGCGGCGAGGGTGTCGTCCTCGTACAGGGACTCGCGGGACGCCGTCGGGCGCAGGCTCTCGGCGTCCACGACACAGCGGACGAAGAACGCCCACTCGGGCAGGATCTCCTCGGCCTGCTCGGACAGCAGCATGCCCTTGACGTGCACGCGGTGGCCGTGGCGGCGCCCGGCCGGCACCGTCTCGGGCAGCACGCAGGCGATGCCCTTCAGACCCACGGCCGGCAGGTCCAGCTCGATCGTGTCCAGCGGCTTGAACCCGAGGACGTCCTCGCCGTACGCGGCCAGGGCACGCGAACGGGCTCCCGGCGTGGGGTACGTGACCGCCCAGGGCGCGGGGTCGGGGTTGACCGGCGCGGGTGTGCCGCCCGTCGTGTCGGTGAACGTCACCGGGTGGCGCAGCAGCGAGCCGAAGTGCCGGGCCAGCGCCTGGACCTGGAGCGGCCGGGTCCACTCGCCGGCGTCGGCGCGCGGCGTGAGGGTGACGGTGGTGCCGGGCCGCGGGCGGGCGGACGCGGGCAGCGTACGGACGGTGTAGCTGCCGTCGCCGCGGCCCCGCCACTCCACGGCGGGCGCGTCCGGGGTACGGGCGGAGCGGCTGAGGACATGGATCTCGTCCGCGACCAGGAAGCAGGACAGCAGCCCGATGCCGAACTGACCGATGAAATCACCGCGCTGCTCGGCGATCTTCTCGGCGCGCTTGCTGCTGCGGCCGATCGTGGCGAGGAAGGTGTGCACATCGGCCTCGGTCAGACCGACACCGTCGTCCTCGACACGTACGACCGAACCGTCGGCGTACAGACGGATGCCGAAGGCGTCGGTGGAGGCGCCCGGTTCGAGGGCGTGCCGGGCGGTCAGCGCGTCCACCGCGTTCTGGAGGAGTTCACGCAGATAGACGCGGGGGCTGGAGTAGAGGTGGTGGGAGAGGAGGTCGACGAGGCCCCGCAGATCCACTTGGAAGGTGCGGTCGTCGCCCGCCGGGGTCGCGGCGGTGTCGGGCAGTGTCATCGGGCAGTCCGGAGGGGGAGTAGAAACGGGGTGTCGGGACCGGCGTGCGCGCGGGTACGGCGGTGACGGCAGGCGTCGTGTGTGCTCACGCGGCGGTGATGGCGCTGGTGGTGCGGGCTCGGGCGGGGCGGCGGTGACCGGCGTGCCGGGCGCTCGGGCGCGGCCGTGACGGCGGGAGCGCCGGTCGCTCAGGCGCGGCGATGGTGGCGGGCGAACTGCTTCTCGGGATCCCCGAAGTACGCCCACGGCCAGCTCGTGTACGCGCCGTCGAGGGCCTGGAAGACACGGCGGACCGTGTGACGCTCACCGGCCAGCGACAGGGCCATCGCGAACATGTTGAAGTCCTGCTGCCAGCCCGGGTGTCGCACGTATGCCGGGTGGAGGATGCTGTGGTCGGCCGCCTTGCGCAGCTCGGCCTGGATCGCCGCGGTTTCGAGACAGTCCGCGCGCTCCGACTCGACCCAGTCCTCGATGTGCGCCATGGCGATCACACAGCCGAGGGGGTGCCCCTGCGGTGCGCGGCCGAGCGCCTCCCGGGCGAACGCCAGGGCCTGGCCCGGTTCGCCGCCCCAGCGGGGCTGCAACTGGGACACCCACTCGACGTGGGTCGCCAGATCCAGCGGGTCGCGGCGCAGAGCCGCGTCGAGCCGGGCCTCCTTCACGCTCGACGGCAAGGACATGCCGCGCGCGGAGGTGAGCAGACGGCGCCACGGGGTGATCCACTCCGGCCGCAGCTCGGCGGCCTCCAGCAGGTGCTCCTCGCCGATCAGGAGCCGCTCGCGGAAGACACGCCACTGCTCCTGCGTCACGTTCACGGCGCGCGCACTCGTCCGTGCCTCCCAGCCCCAGGCTATGTGGCGCGTCCCGGATATCAGCAGGGCCGTCGCCCGGTGCTCCTTGTCCTCCTCGACGGCCCGGACGATCCAGTCCTGCACACCGTCCAGCTCGGCGAGCTCGGCGAGCACCATGTGGTCGCGGCCGGGATCGAACGGGGCCAGCGCGGCCTTGACCGCCTCCCAGTCACCCGCGTCGGCCGCCTCCACCAGCGCGAGCACCCGTACGTCCCCGAGCGCGCGCAGCGTGTACATCCCGTTCTTGCCCCTGCGCGACACCGGAAGCGCGTGCGGATCCGTCGCCGGTCTCTCCGCGTCCTTGCCGAACAGCTTGCCCCACATGCCGCACCCTCCCCTGGTCCTTCATGATCGTCCGGTGCAGCATAAGCGGACTCACTGACACCAGGGCCATAGAGTTTTCCGGGACTGAGTCGTCCGCGAGCCGTCGGCCCTCGGCGTCACCGTTCCCGGATGCGCCACCACCACCAGCGTCCGGCCGTCCACGCGCAGGCCGGGCCCGGATCCGGAACGGTGCGTCGTTCGAACTCCGCGTCGATCCGCGCGACCAGCCGGCCGAGATCGGCCCGGGCCCCCTTCGGCAGATACCGCAGGGCCACTTCCAGGTCGTCCCGGCCGTCCTCGATCTCGATGCCGGGACTCTCACCGGGTCCGGTCAGATACCGTCCCGGCTGCTTGAACGCCCGCTCGAACCGATCGAGAGCGACGGCCACGGCGTCCGGGTGCAGGTAGAGGGCCTCAACGCGTCGCACGGCGGCCCGAGTCCGAGCGGACACACCGGGGATTCGGAGGACGGACACGTGCCGGGCCGGCCGCCACCGCTCGTCACGGACGGCCTTGGGACGCCTACGCGGCATCGCCCTTTCGGATCAGAACCATGCCGGCATTCTGCCACGGCCTCACCCCGACGAGCCTTGCGCGAGCGCGAATTCTCAGGTGGCCCAAGGCAGGCGTACGGCCTCGAGATCCGTGTCGTCGAGGAGCGCTTCGACGAGTTCCACGGGCCCGGCCACCTTGGTGGCCCACAGATCGTAGTCCGTGCAGACGATCCAGGACCGGTCCCGGGACCAGAGATTGGACGGGCTCCAGTGATCTTCCTCGGGGTGGTCGTACAGCACTTTCGCGTCCTCGAGCGTCCCGGTGCGGATGTGCAGGTTCTCGAGGTCCTCGGCCCCGTGCAGCAGCGGGCTGTAGTAGGCGAAGCAGGGCGTGTCGGCGCCCAGCGGGCTGTGCGCGGTGAGGACATCGATCAGTCGGTTCCAGTCGGCTCGGTCCAGACAGCCTTCGGACGGCCCCTGGATCGTGACCGCCCAGCTCCCCGACTTGATGGCGGGGAAGGACGTGTGACACGGAAAGCGCCCCTCGGGCACCACCGGATCACCGATCCGCGATGCGAGTTCGTGCCATCGAAGCCTGTGCCAACGCGGTCCGGGGTGCTCACCCGCGACACCGTCGAGTACGTCGGCCGGGTCGAGGCCCGGGATGATGTCCCTCTGGCCCATCAGCGCGGCCCGGTGATACTCGGCGAACGACATGTCGACCGGCCCGAGCTCGTGCTCGTGCATGGAGTGCAGTACCCAGGCCGCGTCGGGCGACGCCGGCGGCATGAACCCGGTGAGGCCGTCGTCGGCGGTCAGCTCGCGCAGCCAATCGGCCTCTTGCGACTCGGCGAAGGGCCACCGTGCGGCCGCCCGTGCCGCGGCTGTCTCGTACATTCGTCCAGGATCGCACCCGTGCCGACAGCCGTGCGGCTTGGTCGGTTTCGCGTAGCGGTCGCGGGTCGGGCCGAGCATCGCCATCACGGCGGCCAGGTGGTCGGGCATGAGGTCCTCGCCGTGGCGCCCGTACGGTCCGCGCGCCGGACAGTGGCGCGGGGACCGCACGTCACGTAGTACCCACGAAGCCCGGCGCACGCCGGGAGTCAAGACCGGTCGGCCCTGTCAGGTGCTTCAGCCGCGCCGGGCCATCTCCTCCGCGTCGCCCTCCTCGAAACCCCTCCCGGCGGTCGGCGCCGTCCGTTCCGGTTCCGGGTGGGCCCGGCGTACGCGTTGGTCGGCGATGGCCAGCAGGAGGGCGATCGCGCTCATTCCGACCGCGGTCAGCAGCCCTAGCTGAATCGCCGTCACCGAACGCCCGTGGCTGGCCTGGTGGGCGAAGTACACCGCGCCGACCACGGCGATCCCGGCCGCCGAGCCGATGCGCTGGCCCGTCTGGAGCACCCCGCCCGCCGCACCGGCGCGCTGCACGGGGACGCGGGTGAGCGTCAGCGTCGTGTTGGGGGACACCGTGAGGCCCGAGCCGATCCCGCCGACGACCATGGGCAGGGCCGTCGCCCACCCGACGCTCTCCAGCGGCACCAACTGCACCGCCACGACCACCCCGAGCAGTCCCACGACCACCAGGAGCAGGCCGAAGACGACCAGCTTGCGGCCGTGCCGCATCACCAGCCGGCCCCCGATGGCCGCACCGACCGCGGACGCCGCCGCGAAGGGCAGCACCGAGACACCGGCGGCCAGCGCGCTGTACCCGGCCGTGTTCTGCAGGAACAGGGAGTAGACGAAGAAGACCGTGGTGAAGCCCGCGAAGTAGGTGAGGCTGATCAGGGAACCGAGCGTGAAGGAGCGCAGGGCGAACAGGTCCAGATCGACCAGCGGCGCCCGCCCGCGCAGCTTCTGGCGCCGTTCCCACGCCCAGAACGCGATCAGCAGGAGCGCGCCCACCGGCAGCAGAGCCCACTTCAGCCGCCCGGTCCACTGCTGCTCCTGGACCAGCGGCAGCATGAGCGCGAGCACGGCCGTGCCGAGGAGCAGCACACCGAAGGGGTCGAACTCCTCCCGCCTGCCCGTCGCCGGGAACCGGGGCAGCAGTCGCAGGCCCGCGACGAACGCGGCCACTCCGATGGGCAGATTGACGAAGAACACCCAGCGCCATCCGTCGTCGGTGCCCACGGCGTCGATCAGCACACCGCCCACGAGCGGGCCGGCCGCCGTCGAGACCCCGATGACACTGCCCAGCAGGCCGAACGCCTTGGCCCGTTCCGCCCCCTGGAACATCTGCTGGATCAGCCCCGAGGTCTGGGGGGCGACCATGCCCGCCGCCGCGCCCTGGACGAGCCGGAACACCACCAGCCAGGAGGCGCTGGGAGCGAGGCCGCACGCCCACGAGGACAGCGTGAACAGGGCCAGCCCGGCCAGGAACGCCTGGCGTCGCCCCCGCATGTCGCCCAGCCGGCCCGCCGGGACGAGCACCAGCCCGAACGTCAGCGCGTAGCCGGAGACCACCCAGGACTGGGCGGCCTCCGAGGCGGCGAGCCCGTGCTCCATCGAGGGCAGGGCCACATTCACGATCGAGGTGTCGAGCAGGGAGATGAAGCCCGCCGTCAGACAGACGGCGAGCGCCTTCCACCGCCGTTGGTCGGGGGCGGGCGGGGCTTGGACAGTGGTCATGGGGTCACGCTAAGCAGCCACCCCGCCCAACTGATGGAAGGAGCCGTTCCGCGCGCGTCGGAGCCGTGCCCTGGCTGCCAGGGCGGGCTGGGCACGGCCGGGCACGGAGGGGCCACGCTCTGCGCCGTACGCGCGGCTCCTCAGCTCAGGAACAACGCCGCCCCGTCCCGCCTGCTCCTCCGCGCCCGCAGAGCCAGTACGGTCAGCGCCGCCGCCAGCCAGCACGCGCCGATCAGCGTCTCCCAGCCGGCCAGCGCGGCGGTGTGCGCGTCGGCCTCGCCGTCCAGTACCTCCCGGATCGCCAGCAAGCCGTGGGTGAGGGGGAGTACTTGGCCGAACCCGGCGAGGGCGGGCCCGACGGCGTCCGAGGGCACCTCCGGTCCGCACACGATCAGCATCACCGCGAACGCCGCGTTGGACACGACATTGCGCAGGTCGACGGCGGTCAGCACCAGGGACCCGAGGAAGAGGCCCAGGCAGTAACTCGTCACCGCGACAAGGATCAGCAGGGCGGAGAGGAGAGCCACCGATGCGATGCTCAGGCTCAGCCCCGCCACCGGACCGAGGAGAACGACGGCGCCCAGTCCGCAGGCCACCCCGTCCGGAAGCCAGAAGAGACTGCGTCCGACCAGGACGAGCGCGGGGCTGCTGGGCGAGGCGACCAGCAGCGGCAGGGTGCCGTTCTGGAGTTCCCAGGTGGTGGACGCGGTCGCGAACATGCCGTGCAGCGCGACGAGTGCCACCGCGTTGCCGACCAGGAGGTACCGGGCCTGCCCCGGTCCGAGGAGGTTGCCGATGGTGGCGAAGAACAGGACCTGGGCGAGCATCCGGACGAACCAGCCGAGCAGCCAGGTCTTCCAGGTGAACACGGTGCCGTAGTCGGCGGCGCCGGCGCGCGCCGCCCAGCCCAGCACCCGTGTGCGGCGGCCCGTCAGGACGGTGTCGGCGGTGCGGCTCATCGCAGCCCCACCGTCCCGTTCTCGCGTACGAGCCGTACGACCCTGCCGAGCAGGAGCCATCCACCGGCGCCGGTGAGGAGGCCGAGGCCGAGGACGACGCCGGTGCGCCAGGCGACGGAGGTGACCGCCGCCGGGCCGAGTGCGTCGCGCAGCAGGTCGGAGCTCCAGGAGAGATAGATGAGGCGGCCGACGGGATGGGTCCACTCCGGCAGCCGGTCGAGCGGCGTGAACACGCCGCCGAGCAGCAGGACGGGGTAGCTCAGGGAGTTCTGGAAGGTGCGGGCCGTCCGGGTCGCGACGAACAGGGCGGCCATCAGGGTGGCGGTGCCCGCGGTGGCGACGGCGGTGGCCAGAAGCGCCACGGCGAACACGCCGGGATGCGGTACGTGGGGGACGGTGCCGAAGCCGAGGATCGCGACGGCCGCGACCTCCAGCACGGTCAGGAGGCTGATCGCGGTGCTCACCCAGACCCGGCTGAGGACGACCCGGGCGAAGTCGACCGGCGCGGCGATCTGGAGCTCCAGCGTGCCGAGCCAGCGGTCGTTGTCCACGACCTCCCCGGAGATCAGCATGGCCATGCTCCACACACCCATCAGCACGGGGGCGAGCAGACCGTTGGCGAGGAGGTCGGGGCGCTCGTTGTGCCGGATCAGGAGCAGGAACACGGCGGCGAGCAGCGGCGTACGCACCAGGTCGATGAGGTAGTCGCGGTGGGTGAGCACCAGGCGTCCCTGGAACCTGCCTGCCGCCGCGAGCAGACTCACCGGTTCACCACGCTGCGCGTCTCGTTGCGGTGTACGAGATGGAGGTAGACCTCCTCGAGGCCGGGCAGTTCGGTGCGGACCTCGGTCACACCCCGCTCGACGACGAAGGCGAGCACACGGCCCACGGCTTCCTTGTCCTCCACCGTGACGAGTGTGGTCCCGTCGTCGGCGGGTTCCGTGCCGAGAACCCCCGGGAGCGCGCGCACCTCGGCGACGAGGGCTTCCTCGGCCCGGATGCGTACCCGATCCTGGCGCGCGACGAGGCGGGCGAGCGTCCTCGGCGCCTCCGCGGCGACCACCCGCCCGTGGTTGATCATGGTGACGCGGTCGCAGAGCACTTCGGCCTCGGACAGGTCGTGCGTGGCGAGCAGCACGGTCCGTCCCTCGCCCGCGAGCCGCCGGACGAGTTCGCGCAACTGCCGTGCGGCCAGCGGGTCCAGGCCGTTGGTGGGCTCGTCGAGGAGCAGGACGCGGGGGTCGCCGATGATGCCGCGCGCGAGGTGGAGCCGTTGGCGCATGCCCACGGAGAAGGTCTCCACCCGGTCGTCGGCGCGCTCGGCGAGCCCGAGTTCGTCGAGCAGCGCGTCGGTCCGGGCGACGCCGTCGCGGGTGGTCAGGCCGTACAAAGCGGCCCAGTAGCGCAGATTTTGACGTGCCGTCAGGCGTGGATAGAGGCCGCGTTCACCGCCGAACACGATGCCGAGCAGGGGCCGGATCCGACGGTGTTCGGTCGCGAGATCGAAACCGAGCACGCGGCCGGTGCCCGAGGTCGGCAGCAGTACCGTGGAGAGAATCTTCATCAGGGTGCTCTTGCCCGCCCCGTTGGGGCCGAGCAGACCGTGCACCTCACCCCGCTCCACGGTGACGGAGACGTCGTCGAGCGCGACGACGGCCGGACCACGCCGTGTGCGGTACTCCCGCCGCAACCCGTACGTCTCCACAGCCGGTTCGCCGTCGCCCGGCCGGGCGACGTCACCCCCGCCGTTTCCGCTGTCCGTCATCACGCTCCCGTTCTCGTGGGGGGTCGTCGGACCGGTGTCCGCCGACCGGCGCGGAAGGATCACGTGTCGGGCCCTGCCGGGGCCGGGCCGGACTCCTCGGTGGCCCCACCGCCCGCGGCCACCTCGTCCAGCCACTCCTGCCGGGCGGGTCCGGACACGAGCAAGAACGAGCCGAGCGGGGTCCGTGCGACGAGATGACGCCCGACGTCGTCCAGGCGCAGCCGGTCCGTCGGTTCGTCCTCCAGAGGTACGCCGAACAGGGGCAGCCCCGCGCCGAGCAGCCGCCTGGCACCGATGGCGCGGTGGGCGAACTCGGAGGCGAGGTACGTGAGGGGGCCGCCGTCGCCCTCGATGCCCGACTGGGCGATCAGCGCGGGCGCGCGGACCGGGCTGCTCCAGCGGGCCGTCGCGTGGGCCGCCCGCCGCAGCCGGGCGCGTGCTGCGGCCCCGCGGGTGTGCGGCAGTGTCACGGCGGGCCGCCAGCCCAGCCGGGCCACGGCGCGCAGGGCCTCCCGCCACTCCGGCCACAGACCTGTTCTGGTGAGGTCGGTACGCAACTGCCGTATGCCGGTGTCGTCGAGGTGCTGGAGCAGCAGGGCCAGGTCGAGGAGGTCGCGGCTGCGGAAGGGCCGCTCCCAGCGTTCTGCCACCAGGGTGACCGCGGAGGCGGCCAGGGGGGAGGGGGAGGGGCGGGTGAGCTGCCACGCCGGGGCGCGCACCTCGGTCACGATCTCCGCGGTGAACAGCCCGACGGCGTAGGGGTCGGGAGACGGTTCGGGTGCCGGGCTGAGGAACTCGGCTCCAAGGTGCAGCGGTACGGAGTCGCCGGCCCTGGCGGGGCTCACGGTGAAGGCCCCCAGCTCCCATCCCGTCGCGGCGAGGTGGCGGGCGCAGTCCCACACTTCCGTGTGGCCGGGGCAGAGGACATCGAGATCACCGGCCGCGCGGAGCACTCCCGGCGGATAGAGGGCGGCGATCGTCGTGCCCTTGAGCAGGGAGGCCCCGGGCGCCGCCGTCCGCAGGCGCGACCAAACACCGCGGTAGTGGTCGATACGTTCCTGGTGCAGGCGCAGTTCGGCCGTCTCCGCCTCGGTGAGGGCTTCGCCGTTCCCCGCCCACAGGCTCAGCAGGGTCGCGGCGAGCTTGTGGCGGCTGTCGCGCGCGGTTTCCAGCACGGAGTCGCGCTCAGCCCTGGGCCCGGCACCGAGCAGGGCGAGGACCGTCGCGGCCGATACCTCGACGTTCGTCGCCGTTCCGGTCGGTGCGTCTGTCAACGCCGGCTCCGCCTCCGTGCACGAAGGTGGACGGGGCCCCCGAGCCGGGGTACTCCGCCGAGGTCGAGGAGGAATGCGATCAGGACCGCTGGAGGGCGAACAGGCCCGGATCCGGATCCCGATCGCATTCGACGGACGACTACTTGCCCGGCTTCGGGCGGACCTTGACCTGCTTGAAGGCGACACTCATGGGACCCTCCTTGATGTGGTCGGTCATGGAAAGTAGCCTCAGCGTATTGCTCTCGAATGGTGCATGACAATGATGCAACTTGCTTTGCATACAGCCGACTTGGCGAGCCGTACGGGTGCGGTCCCGGGCCCGGCGCACGAGCGGAATGCCGGAGGAGCATGACCGTCCACACGTGGTTGAGGGCTCCCCTCACTCATGATCCGACAAGGCGCCGCACCTATCCCGACGACGTCTATTTCCGGGAAATGGCGGCATTGCTGGACGGCTGGGAGACGCGAACGGCCGACCGGGCACTGCTGCGGTCGACCTTCGTGATGTTCAAGCCCGACGCGGTCGTCGGGCGGCGGGTCGAGCCCGCCCTGGCCTTCCTGGCGGCGCACGGCTTTGAACCCCTCGGCGCTCTCACCGTACGGGTCGACGCGCGGGTGTGCCGGGAGCTGTGGCGCTACCAGATCAACGCGGCGCCTCTGGCGGTCATCCGGGCCGTGGACATGATTCTCGAGTCGGGACCGCCCTGCCTCTTCGTCGCGCTCCGCGACACCCGGGATCCCGACCGCACCGGGACGAGCGCGGCGGAACGGCTCGCCGAGCTGAAGGGATCATCCAAGAACCGCTCGGTGGACGGCGGTTCACTGCGCGGGGCGCTCGGATGCGAGCTGATGTGCCTGAACTTCCTGCACGCGCCCGATGATCCCGCCGACCTGATCCGCGAGGTGGGCGTCCTGCTGCCTCGCCGGCGGGAACAGGCACTCGCCCTCCTGGCCGCCGACGTGTCGCCGTCCCGGGCGGCCGAACTGGTCACCCTGGCGGGCGAGTTGTACGCGATTCACCCGGCCCACCCCCTCACCCGGTCGGCGCCTTCCGGCACGTCCAACCGGCACGAGCCCGCAGGCGATACCTCGCACCGCCCGGCCGACCCGGGATCGCTGCTGGCGCGGGTGGAACGGCTCGCCCAGGACACGGACGGGCCACCGCTGTGGGACCGCATCGTGATCGCCGCGGAGCTGGTGGAGGGCCTTCCCTCCGAGGGCCGGGCGCTGATCGGGCCACCGCCCGGCACCCGCCTCGGTCATCCCCGCACCGGCAGGCCCGCCGGGCCCCCTGCCGCTGCCGCGGTGGACCACTGAGCACGCGGGCCACCGCCCGGCGGCCGAACGCAACGGTTCCGGCCCCCGGCCTGGACGCACAGTTCGCCCGACCGAGAAGCCCCAGTCACCAGGAGGAACGACCCCGATGACCGACGCCGACGTCGAACTGCACGGTCCCGCGAACGGAGAGGGGCCGCCACGCCGGTACGGGCCGGCGAGCCGCGTCGCCGTGCTCTCCGATGTGCACGCCAACATCCCCGCCTTCGACGCGGTGCTCGCCGAACCGGACGTCGCCGCGGCCGACTTCGTCGTCCTGTGCGGCGATCTGACGTGGGGGCCGCAGCCGCAGGAGACGTACGAACGGATCGTCGGGCTGGGGGAACGCGCCCTGTGCCTGCGGGGGAACGCCGACCGCTACGCCGCGCAGATCGGCACGGCCGCGCGGACCGCCGACACCCCGCGTCAGTCGTGGATCGCCGCACAGCACTCGCCCGAGGCCATCGCCTTCCTCGACCGCCTCCCCTTCGGGCTCGTCGTCGAGATCGACGGGCTCGGACCGGTGCACTTCTGCCACGGTTCGCCGCGCAGTGACCACGAGCTGGTCACGCCGGGGACACCGCCCGAGCGGTTCGCCGAACTGTCGGCGGCCATCGACGCGCGGGTCCTGGTCACCGGACACTCGCATCTCCAGTTCGACCGCTCCGTGGCGGGCCTGCGCAGCGTGAACCCCGGCAGCGTCGGACTGCCGTACCACAGGGGCGAACCGGGCACCGCCTACTGGGCGTTGCTGGGTCCCGACGTCCGGCTCAGGACCACGCGCTACGACGTCGACGACGCCGTCGCGCGTGCCCACCGCGTCGCCGACCCGGACGCGGACCGCTACGCGGACACGCTGATGACAGCGCCCGATCCGGAAAAGATCGTCGTGGAGGCGGAGAAACTGATCTTCGTCAATTGATCGGCAAGGTGTTCGCCGATTCGCAAGTCCACTGATCCATAAGGGTCTGCTCAAGGGCCTGATCCGGCGACGGAATTTCTCGTTCCGTCAAATGCGGGAAACAAAAAGCGAGTCGACGGTGGATTCCCGGCATGACGTTGACATGCGCACTCGCGGTGTGCTGACCTGTGCATGCAAAATTGGCAAGTTGTTTGGCACGTTTCTCTGGCACCGTTCCCGGCAGGAGGAATCCATGCAAACAGCTCCACTTCCCACCGCGAAAGCCCCCACCGAGGCACCGCGGACGTCGACCCCGGCGCCCGTCATGCTGCTGCCCCGCCTGGTCGAGCGCATGATCACGGACCGGCAGGCCGCGCACATCGTCAAGTTCCGCACCACCTGCACCGACTGCGTGCCGAACTTCTGAGCACGGCGTCGCGCGTCGGCGGACAGTCGACAGCGTCCGCCGACCTGCGCGTGATCACCGAAGTCGTCGCGGGCACCCTGCGCGTCGCTCCTCGGGGGCTGTGCGTCCTGGCGGTCGACGGCCTGTCGCTCGAAGTGGCCGAGTCCGCGTTCCACCACGCGCACATCCGGCCACTGCGCTCCACCTTCCCGAGCACGTCGACGACAGCCTGGCTCACCGCGGTCACCGGCACCGATCCCGGCGTCCACGGCGCTGTCGGCATGGTCCACCGCGCACCAGGAGCCGACTGCGTCACCCACCTCGTCACCGGGGACACGTACTCCTTCGGCGCCTGTCGCACCCCCGGCAGTCCGCTGCCGCACCCGGGACCGACGCTCTTCGATCGCGCGGCCGCTTCCGGGCGGCCCGCCCTCGCGATCGGCGCTGAACTGGAGCGGCTGACCGGCCCATGGGTGGACGCGGTGCTGCACGGCGCCCGGCTCGTGCCGTCACCGGCCGCCGCCGCGACCCTCACCATCGACCCGGTGCGCGTGGCCGAGCGGACCGTGCGCGAGGTCGAGGCCGTCCTCGCGCACTCCCACGACGCCCCGCCCCTGGTGTGGGCCTACGTGAACCTCGACGACCACATCCACCGGTCCGGCTACGACTCCCGGCTGCGCGAGGCGCTGTCGCTGCTCGACACGGCCGCCGCCCGCTGGGCCGAAACCGGCTGGAGCGTCCTCGCCCACGCCGACCACGGCCAGGTGGAGGTGACCCCCGACCCGGCCCTCGTCGAAGCGTGGGAACGCCTCGACGCCCCCGCCCACTGCCGCATGCCCGGTGGCGGAGCCGGTCGCGTCCGCTGGCTCCATCCGCTCCCCGGGCACGAGGACACCGTGGCCGACGCGTTGCGCGACGCGCTGGGAGACCACGCCCTCGTCCTCACCCCGGACGAGCTCGACGACCGGGGACTGCTGCCCGCGACACCCGTCGTCCGCGCCCGCATCGGAGAAGTGGTCGCCCTGGCCACCTCCCCCTCCTTCCCGGTCCCCGACCCGACGGTCGCCTGGGAGCACGGATCCGTCTCCGACGGCGAGACGCTCGTACCCCTGGCCGCCTGGAACCCCGTACCGGAACCCGCCCTGCCCTGATCGCCCGGAACCACACGACACGATAGGAGACCCCGTGAGCACGGTCGTGTTCCGCAACAAGACCGGTGGTTCGGAGACCCTGCACGCGACACCGGGACAGCCCCTCCTGGACGTGCTGCGCCTCCACGGAATCCCGGCGAACGCCGTGCTCGCCCACCGCGACGGGCAGGTGATCCCCGAGGCGACGGCCGTCGTCGGCACCGACGACGTCATCGAGGTCCGCCAAGTACGCCACTACGACCTCGACGTACTGCGCCGGCCCAAGGAACACGTCTACGCCGCACCGGACCCCGTCTACACCAAGTCCGTTCTCTTCGACCACGGCGGCACCCTGGAACGGCGCACCGAGCAGTTCACCGCCGAGACCTTCGTGACGTACGTCGAGGAGGCCTTCGTCCAGAGCATCGCCGCGGCCGCCACCATGCGGGCCGGGGACCGAGTCGTCATCGGGCTCTCCGGCGGCCGGGACAGCGTCGCCTACCTCAAGCTCCTCGAACGCACCCGCGGCCGCTGGCCCGAGGTCGACATGACCGCGGTGACCATCACCGGACTGCCCGACTGGGACGAACCCGCCACGTTCCGCACCGCGTTGGACGCCTGCGCGGGGCTCGGCGTGGACCATGTCATCGTCACCGCCGACGACGTGGCCGAGGTGTTCAAGCTGCGCGAGCCGTTCGTCGACGTCATGAACAAGGTCGTCGCCGGCGAGCACCGCAACATGAACATGGTCATCGGCCATCAGGTGCTGCGCCGCATGCTGGAACAGGAAGCCGAGCGCCGGGGCGCCCCGGTCGTCGCGTTCGGGTTCAACGCCGACGACCTGGTGGCCAGCATGGTCACCTGGTTCACCACCGGCTACCGGATGGGCGGCATCCCGGTCCGTGAACTCGGCTCCCTGCGCTACGTGTTCCCGCTGTACCGCATCACCAAGAAGGAACTCACCCTCTACCTGGAGCTCGTCGCGCCGGGCCTCAACCGCCAGGGAGCGCCGGGCCGGTTCACCACCGGCTCCGACGAACGCTCCCTCGCCTACGCCGTGGCCGACCACCTCTACGACCTGTGGCCGGGCATCGACTACTACCTCTTCAACGCCTTCGAGAACGTCCAGCGCACCCTGCTTCCCCTGGTCGACGACCTGTGCCGGGTCTGCGGGGGCCGGTACGTGCTCCAGGAGGGCGTGGCCAACCCCGCCGGCCTGTGCGACGTGTGCGGATTTCTGCACCGCCAGGAGGCGTTGCGGGCGGACGCCGTATGAGCGATCCCCGTCGTCCGGACGATCCTCCCTGGTATCTCACCTTTTTCGGGGAGGACTTCTGGGCCGTCGCGGAGCACGAGTACACCCCCGAACGCACCGCGGCCGAGGCCGGATACCTCGCGGCCGTCCTCGACACCTCGGCCCCCGGCCGCCGCGTCCTCGACCTGGGCTGCGGCACCGGCCGCCACGCCGTCGCGCTCGCCGCACGGGGGTTCGGCGTCACCGGGGTCGACTCCGGGGCGTGGGCGCTCGGGCGTGCCGAGGCCGCGGCCGAGGCGGCGGGTGTCCGGGTCGACTGGCTACGCATCGACCTGCTGCGCGAACTTCCTTGGCCCGTCGGTGAGTTCGATGCCGTCGTCTGCGTCCAGTCGTTCGGGTGGGGGAGCGACGCCCGGCAACTCCGGATGCTCCAGGAGGTCCGCCGGGTGCTCGTCCCGGGCGGACTGCTGGTCCTCGACCACTCCAACGTGCTGGCCATCGCCGGGAACTACGTGCCGGAGGCCACCTTCGAGACCGAGGGGCTGCGCGCGGACTTCCGCCGTACGTACCGGATGGCCTCCGGCCGCAGCACCGGTGAGATCGAGGTACGACGGGGCGACGCGGAGCCCGTCGTCATCCACGACGACGTACGGATGTATCAACCGGCCGAGGTGCGGGACCTGCTGACCCGCGGCGGCTTCACCGTCGAGCGCGTCGACGCGGACTTCGCCGTCGGCGGGGAGCCCACCCCGACGACGCGCTACGTCCAGTTCGTCGCCCGGAGGCGGGCGGACACCCCGGCGGCGATCACCGCATGGCAAGGGAGGCGCGACACCCGCGCCTCCACACGGGGGGACACCCGCGCCTCCACGGGGGGCGAGGCCCGCCCCTTCACGGAGGGCGGGACCGGCCCCTTCGCGCAGGACCGGGCCCGTACCTCCACCTTGGACCTGCGCTGGTCGCCGGACGAGTTCGAGTTCGTACGACCGTGGGTCGACGCAGCCTTCAAGAGCGCGTACGACGGCGGCGGCCTCGCCGAACTCTCGCGCGCCTACCCCCTGTCCGACCCCTACTCCGCAGAGACGGCCGCACCCGTCCTGTCCCGGCACTTCGGACTGGACCTCGGGCCCGACATGGTGACCGCCGGGGCGGGCGCCACCGGGCTGCTGTACGCGTGCGCGGCGCTGGCCGTGCCCGGACCGGTGCTGCGCCTGGCCGGTGGCCACCCGGACCTGCCCCGCTGGGCCACACGCCTCGGCGCCGAGACGATCACCACCCGGTTCGAACACCTCGCCGCCGATCTCCACCGGCACACTCCTTCGATCCTGGTGCTGGACCGGCCCACGATCACCGGAGACCTTTTCGGGAGGGCGCGGCTGGAGGAGATCGCCGACACCGCCCGCGCCTGCGGCACGACCGTGGTCCTCGACGAGGCGTACGCCGTCTACGCGGGGCCCGGTGCGAGCTGCGTCCCGGCGGTCTCCGAACACCCGAACCTGATCGTGCTGCGCAGCATGTCGAAGGGGTACTGCTGCGGCGGCCTCCGGGTCGGATTCGCCTTCGCGGCACCTGAGTCGACGCGGCGGCTGCGCGAGGTCACGCCGCCCCTCGGAGCGGGCGGGGCGGGTCTCGACGTCGCCCTCCGCCTCCTCGCACAGGGCGACGTGTTCGGCGCGCTGCGGTCCCGGATCGCGGAGGCGAAGCCGGTCGTTGCGAGAACGCTGCGGCGGGCCGGACTGCGGGTCACCGAGGGGGCCGGCTGCCTGCCGTGGGTGACGGTGGTGGACGCGGAACGGGATGCCGCGAGCGTGGTCTTCGAGAAGCGAGGGGTGCGGGTGAAGGAGATCGGTCCGGTGGAGTTCGCCCACGGTGCCGAAGGTGCCGCCGGTGCCGCCGGTCCCGCCGGGGCAGCGTTCGGCGGGAGGCCGGGGGAGGACCCTGGCCCCGGTGGCCCCGGTGGCCCCGGTGGCCCCGGACGCTCCGGACGCTCCGGTGGCTCCGGCCTTCGTGACGGCCTCCTGTACAAGATCGCCGTGCCGCTCTCCGAAGCCCGTCTGACCGCCTTCCTCGACGCGTTCGCCGATGCCCGGTAGCCTCGCCGACCTCGTCGCCGGGGTCCATCATGAGATCGACGCCGACGAGGCGATGTGCTGGGTCGCCCGGCTCACCGAGTGGGACCGCTACCAGGGGTCGGCGGGCATCGCCGCCGCAGCCGACTTCGTGGCGGGCGAGGCCGAGCGCGCCGGACTGGCCGGGGTGGAGGTCCTGAACTTCCCCGCCGACGGCCGCACCGCCTGGTGGACGTTCACCGCGCCGTCCTCCTGGACCCCACGCGCCGCGCATCTGTCGGTCCCCGGCCGGCCCGCGCTGATCGACTATCCCGCCCAGCCGTACACCCTCGCCGCCCACTCGGCCGCCGCGTACACCGAAGGTCCTCTCGTGCGCCCGGGGGACGACGGGTGGCCGCCGGGCGCGGTGGTCCTGGTCCCGTCGGCCGCGCGACTCGACGCGAGGCTCCACGCCCGGATGCGCCGCGAACGGGCGATCGGCTTCTGTGTCACCACCGACCCGTCCCGGCAGGAGGGTGCGGGCCGCGTCGAACTGCCCGGCGGCAGCGCCCTGTTCGGGTTCAGCGTGGTGCCCGGCCAGATGGACGTGCTGCACCGCGCCCAGGGGCGGGGCGAGCGTGCCCGCGTGGTCGTCGACGTCGACACGAGCCCCGCCCGGATGCCGGTGGTCGTCGCCCGAACCCCGGCGCGAGACGCCTGTCTGCCGCCGCTGTCGCCCGACGCCTGCCTGATCACCGCCCATCTGTGCCACCCCGCCCCCGGCGCCAACGACAACGCCTCCGGAGTCGCGGCCGCCCTCGCGGCCGGGCGCGTCCTCGCCGCACGTCCGCTGCGCCGCCCCGTCCGGTTCGTCTGGGCCCCCGAGTTCGTGGGACTCGCCGCCTACGTCCACCGGCTCGTGGAGGAGGGCGGGCCGCTGCCCACGATGGCCGTCGACCTCGACATGGTGGGCCAGGACCAACGGCGCTGCGGAGGCCCGCTGATCGTCGAACGCAGCCCTGAGTACCTCCCGCACTTCGCCAACGCCCTGGTCGAGGCCTGTGTGCGTGCCCTGCCGGCCGCCGCCCGCTCCTACAGCGGAGCCGTCGGCTGCGACGTGTGGGCCTGGCGTACGACCCCGTTCGTCGGCGCCTCCGATCACGCGGTCCTCGCCGACCGGGCGATCGGCTGTCCCTCCGTCCAACTGGGCCACTGGCCCGACCGGTTCAACCACTCCGGCGCCGACACGCTGGACAAGGTCGACCCGCAGGAACTGCGCAGGTCCGCCGCGATCGCCGCCTCCTCCGCCGCCGTCGTCGCGACGGCGGGTGCCCCGGAGGCCGACCGGCTCGCCCAGCTCGTCACCCGCTGGACGGCACGCAGAATGACCGCCTGCCTCCCGCCCGAGGACGACCCGCTCGCCGCGACCTCGCCGGCCCGCCTCGCGCGGTACGGACGTGACGCACTGGAAACTTTGCGGCCCTTCGGCGCCGACTCCGGCGTCCTCGAACGGCAGGCGGCCCTCCTCGACGGTCTGCAGCACACCCTCGCGGCGGCCTGGGACCACGCACCCGTGAAGCGCCTCGGAGGTCCGCCCCTGCGCCGGGCCTGGCCGGGCCCCTTCAACCTCCGTGCCCTGATGGGAGCCGTGAACGAGTCCGACCGGCACTGGTTCACCCGCCGCCTCGCCGAGGACCGGGGCCGGTTCTACGCGTCCGCGATGGCCCTGGCCCAGAGCGTCGACGGGGTGTCCGGCACGGCGGACGTGGTCCGAACCGCCCAGCTCGACGCGGAAATCCGGTGGGAGCCGGGCTTCGGGGAACGGATCCTGGCCGCGATGGCCGGCGCGGGCTGGGTGAAGGAAGGGGCTGACGAGAAGGAAGGAGAGGCGGCAGGGAACCGGGCAAAGGGAGGGACAGCGAAGTGAGCACGCCGCACGTCACCGTGAGCGTCACCGACTCCATCGACGACGTGGACACCGTCCAGTGGCGGCGGATCGCCGCGGCGGACACCGCGCCCGTGCACTACACCCCCGCGTATCTGCGGGCCTATCAGACAAGCCCGTTGAGCCCGTTTCTCGCGGCCCGCTACCTCACCGTCGCCGACGGGGACCGCACTCTCGCGGTGCTGCCCTGCTACCTCCAGAAGGAGGGCGACCCGTACGGCTTCCTGCGCGCCGTCGGCATCGAGGACACCGACGGCCCGGCGCTCCTCGGGCACAACTGGTACTGCTACGACACCCGTGTACCGGTTCGGGCGACGGACCCCGCGCAACGGGCCCGTGTTCTCGGCGCGGTGCTGGACGCGCTGCGCGAACAGGCCGCCGCCGACGGTGCCTTGACCGCGGGACTCGTCAGCGTCCCCGACGGCGACCCGGTCCTCGACGTCGCCCGGGACAAGGGCTGGCGGGTGGCACCGATCGTCACCCGCTTCCAACTCCCGCTGCACGGTGCGGGCGGAGACACCTTCGACTCGTACGACTCCTATCTCGCGACCCTCGGCGCCCGCACCCGGCGTACGATCCGCCAGTATCTGCGGCGCGCGGCGGAGGCGGGGGTCACCACCGCCGTGGAAGCACCCCGGCCCGACGTCCTCCGCACGGTCGGCGACCTCACCCGCCGTACGGCCGCCAAGTACGGCAGCGCCGGAATGTATCCCGAGAGCGCCTTCACCGACTTCGTCATGGCCTTGGGCGACCACGCCCGCGTGGTGCGCGTCGACCGTGGGGATCTGACGGTGGCCGCCGCGGTCGTCCTGCTGGACGAGGAACGCCTGCACATGTGGGCAGGCGGCACCAGCCACGCCACGCTCGACGGATTCAGCCCCAACTACCTCCTGTGGGCCACGGAGATCCGGACGGCCATCCAGTGGCGCAAGCGCTGGGTGGAGGGCGGCCGCAGCAACGAGCCCATGAAGACC
This sequence comes from Streptomyces sp. NPDC056738, assembly GCF_042790435.1. Lineage (NCBI taxonomy): Bacteria > Bacillati > Actinomycetota > Actinomycetes > Kitasatosporales > Streptomycetaceae > Streptomyces > Streptomyces sp. NPDC056738. The sequence continues at coordinate 413,351 of NZ_JBHTZF010000001.1, read as the reverse complement.
CGCCACGGCATGAAGCCCCTTCGCCTGTACGCGTGCGTCGCTCCGCCCGGGACCTGAACCGTGGCCACGCCGGAGCCGGTCGCATCCGCGCGACTACGCGGTGTGCAGGGGTTCCTTGAAGGACTTGCGGAACACCGGGCCGGCGAAGGGAATGATCGAGGACTTCACCTTGGACGTGAACGAGGTGGGGTGCCGTTCCAGTCTGACGTCGACGCGCGTGCCGTCGTCCGTGGGCGTCATCTGGAACTGCCAGCCTCCGGAGCCGAAGGGCACCGAGTCCCGGGTGGTGACCGTGACCCGGTTCGCCGCCGGGTCCCATTCGTAGCGTGCACGCTCCCACGACTTGTCGTTGCCCTCGGTCACCTCCGCCCAGGTGTCGCCCCGCTCGTGGACCTGGAAGTGCTCGGCATCGATGGAGGGCCACTCCTCGACACGGGAAGGGCTGAAGTTCGTCAGCACGCCCATCACCTCCCCGGGCTCATCGAGGAGTTCACGTGGAAGTGGAGGGACGGCATGACCTACTCCCTGTTCGAGACGACCGTCGTCCACCGGCGGTCATCGGTGGGCAAGGCGCGGGCGCCTGGCTCGCAGCGCCGACCGGGTCGAACCCCGGCCCCGCCGAGGTCTCCCGAGGGCCCGCCGGGCAGGCGGGCTCACTGATAGGAACCCGCACCCTTCAGGATGCACCCGCGCCGAGCACCGCGCACCAGCAGAATCCTTGCCTGCACGCGTGGGCCGTGGCACGACGGCGCTTCGGTCCTGGCGTGCACGCGGGGGATCGTGTCACGACGGCAGTTCGGTCCCGGCCTGCTCACTGACCATGTACTGGGCGTACCAGTCCGGCCAGTTCGGGTCCTCCGCACCGATGCGTGCCTCGTGCTCCCCGTGCGCGGCCGCGGCGCGGCGCAGCGCGCCCGCCAGGTCCTGCGAGGAGGCGAACGCCGTGGTGGCGGGGTCGACGCGTCCCGGGAGCCGGGTGGTGATCTCCTGCAGGAGCCAGCCGTTGCCGTCCGGGTCGCTGAAGGACAGGAACGAGCCGTAGCTCGTGCGCCGCGGGTCCGGCCCCGGCAGCCGGGCGTCCGTTCCGGCGTGGTGAAAGACGCCGCCGGCGTCGTGGAACACCTCGCTCGGCTCGGCGCCGAGTTGCTTGAGTTCGTCGTACGCGGCCTCGATGTCGTCCACGATCAGTTGGAGCCCCTGAGCCGAACCCGGGGCCTGGGACGTGACCGAGGTGCCGAAGATGACCGACGCCGGCGAGCCCGGCGGCGTCATCTGCACCACCCGGAAGGTGTCGTCCGGGGCGATGTCCGCGTCCAGCCGCCAGCCCAAGCGCGTGTAGAAGCTCTTGGCCCGGTCGACGTCGGACACCGGTACTACGACGACTTCGAGTTTCATGTCCATGACTGACACTTCCTGCGCTCGTTCACGATGCCGACATGACGGTGTGTGCGCGGCCGGCGCCGATGCCGAGCCGGCTGAGCAGCCAGAAGGCGACCGCGGTGCCGGTGCCGTAGGCGATGTGCGCGCCGAGATCCCAGCCCAGGACCTCGGCGTCGTACTGCCAGATCGGTTTGTAGAGCCCCGCCACCGGCAACGCGACGTAGTCACCGGCGAACACCGCGACACCGAACGGCACGCCGTACACGGGGGAGTGTCTGGGCAGCGATCCGGCCACGATGCCGTAGGCCGCGCCCGCCGCGGATCCGTAGGCCCAGTGGGCGACGGTGCTCGTGATCCAGGCGGCGCCGTCAGGAAGCCGGCGCTGGGTGAAGCCCTCGATCACCCGCTTCGCCACCTGCCCCGGATCAGGGGCCTTCTCCCAGCTCTCGACCGGCGCGAATTCCCAGGCGAGCGGGCTGTCCGTCCCGCCCGCGCGCCGGTATTTGAGGTAGTGGACGGCGTCCAGACACGCCGTTCCCACCGCCCCCGCCAGCAGGCCGGCCGTCACCGCCTCGAGGGGAGTCAGCGGATTCCTGTGGGAGCGCATGACGCCATCTCCTCATCGGTCGGGGCCAGGAACGAAGGTCGATGTGCTCAAAGGCCTGGGCCAGGGCGGGAGGAAGCGAGCCCCCATCGAGTATCCGGCGGCCAGGGCGTGCGCGCACGGGGAGCACGTCCGCGTGCCCCGCGGCGACGCCCGCCGTGCCCGCGGGCGGCCGCTTCGAGGACAGGACTCGACGCGCGCAATCGCTCCAGACCTGTTGCCCTGGAACCAGGCCCTTGCATACAGCCATCGGAGGGACCGATGAACAGCTATCGAGTCGCGCAGGTGACCGCCCCGGGCGGCGCTTTCGAGATCGCCGAGCGAGAGGTGCCGCAGCCCGGCCCCGGGCACGTCAGAATCGCCGTGGAGGCGTGCGGTGTCTGCCACAGCGACGCCAGTTTCGTCGCGGGGCAACTGCCTGGAGTCACGTTCCCGGAGGTGCCGGGACACGAGGTCGCCGGGCGCATCGAGGAACTGGGCGAGGGGGTGCGCGAGCGGGGGTGGCAGGAGGGCGACCGGGTGGCGGTCGGCTGGTTCGGCGGTAGCTGCGGCCACTGCGTGCGCTGCCGTCAGGGCGACTTCATCGTCTGCGAGAGCCTGAAGGTCCCGGGCTGGGCCTACGACGGGGGCTTCGGCGACAAGATGATCGCGCCCGCCGACGCACTCGCCGCGATCCCCGACGATCTCGCGGCGACCGACGCGGGGCCCATGGCCTGTGCCGGTGTGACGACGTTCAACGGACTGCGTCGCAGTTCGGCCAGGCCCGGAGACCTTGTGGCCGTCCTCGGCCTGGGCGGCCTGGGGCACCTCGGCGTCCAGTACGCGTTCGCCCTCGGTTTCGAGACGGTGGCGATCGCCCGCGGCGCCGAGAAGGCGGAGTTCGCCGAGCGGCTCGGCGCCCACCACTACATCGACAGCACCTCGGACGTCCCGGTCGCGGAGGCGCTGCAGGCCCTCGGCGGTGCCAGGACCGTACTGGCCACCGCCGGAAACTCCCAGGCCATCAGCGCGACCGTCGAAGGCCTGACACCGCGTGGCGAGCTGGTGGTCATCGGGGCGGATCCCTCACCGATGAGTATCACCCCGACCCAACTGCTGCTCAGCGGCCGGGTCGTCCGCGGCCATCCGTCCGGCACCTCGCAGGACGTGGAGGACACCATGGCCTTCAGCGTCCTGCACGGCATCCGGCCGATGACCGAGACCGCACCGCTGGACCACGCCGGCGAGGCCTTCCAGAAGATGCTCGACGGAGCCGCCCGCTTCCGGATGGTGCTCACACCCGCCTGACCGGTCAGGCGGGTGCGGTCGCGGGCCGGTCATATCGCCACCCGGTGGAACGGCTCGCGGCCGTGCCCGTCGGACGCGCCCGAGGGGTCAACCGGCCGGGCGGTCCAGCGGGTTGGCGCGGACACGTTCGGCGAGGCCGCCCCGGACCGACACGGCCGGTGAGCTCTGCGGCTTACGGGCCGCCTGGTCGCCGAAACAGGCCAGGAACTCGTCGGCGAGTCCCGCGCGCGGGTACCGGGCCAGGACGTCCGCCTGGAACCCGGCGGTGAAATCGTCCAGATGCCGCCCGGAGATGTCCACGCCGGTGGCCCGCTCCAGCAGATGACCCTCCGGGTCCTCCCGCACGTCCACCTTGTCCCACATGTGCCGGACGATGACCTCCGACAGACGCCGTCGACGCTCCGTCGGCCATCCGGCACCCGCCGCGAACACCCAGGCCACGTGCCCGCCGGCTACGTCGAAGTCGACCGTGTGACTGTCGAACTCCGCGACCAGGCCGATGTCGTGGAGCAGCGCCGCCACGTACAGCAACTCGGCGTCGTGCTCGATGCCACGCTGCGCGGCGTACGCGGAGGCCCATACGTAGGAGCGCACCGAGTGGTTGAGCAGCGCGGGGGAGCAGTAGGCGGTGGCGACTTCGAGCGCGGCGGCGCAAGCGGCCGTGTCGGGGGCGACGGGCACGGTCGGTTCTTCGTGCGGGCTGTGATCGGTCATGCCGCCGAGTATGCCTCGCCGTCCCACCTCGGTCGCTCCCCTTTCGCTGTCGGGACGGCGGCTCCGCGACAGGCCAGGTCCGCGAGGGGATGAGCCGTGTTTCGCGGTGCGCATGCCTTTCGCGGCATCGCACGACAACGCAAGAATTTGCGTGACTTGCGGTCGCTTGCGGTGTCGCTTGAACGGGCGCCCCGAGCCTCATGGATTGCTCCAAATGTCGCCCTGGCGGGGATGCCGGATCGCGCTTCGGCGGTGAGGCGCGGGTGTTGATGGTGAAACTTGTGGCGTCCTGACGGTAGACGCATTCGCACCGCTCTGCAATATTGCGATGAAACAATGCAAGAAGCTGCGCGTGTGACTCCGTTGAGGACGTCGCACGTGCGAGCAGCCGCCTCTTGCCGTTCGTGATCACGCGCCACCGCTCTGCCCAGGAACGAGCCGACCCCGCCGCCCCTCCGGCGCGCGAACCTCCGCAGGGAGTGAACCCCGCATGACTCCACACAAGCCGAGATCCTGGAGACGCCGCGCAGCGATCGCCGCGCTGTCCTCCACCGTCATGGTTTTGGGCCTGCCCGCCGTCGGTGCCCACGCCGCCGGCGGTCCCAACGCCGCCGCGGACGCGGCCACCAAGGCCGGCAGCGCCCGTGCCGCGCACGCTGCCGTCAATGTCACCGACGGCGACGCCGACACGTACTGGCAGGCCGGAAAGAAGTCGGCCCAGTGGGTGCAGACCGACCTCGGGCGGACCAAGCGGGTCCGCCAGGTCGTGCTGCGCCTGCCCGAGCACTGGCAGACCCGCAGACAGACGCTGGCACTCCAGGGCAGCGCCGACGGAAAGAGCTTCGCCACGCTCAAGTCGTCGGCGCAGTACGTCTTCAGCCCCGGCAACGACAACACGGTGAAGGTCTCCTTCCCCGCGACCCTCGCCCGGTACGTACGGGCCGACTTCAGCGGCAACTCCGTGGCACCCACGGCCCAGCTCGCCGAGATGCAGGTCCTCACCGCCGCCGCGTCGACCCCCAACCTCGCGCAGGGCAAGCCCTTCACCGAGAGCGGCCACGCCGACGTGTACCCCGCCGCCAACGCCGGTGACGGCAACCGCAACACCTACTGGGAGAGCACCAACAACGCCTTCCCGCAGTGGCTCCAGGTCGACCTCGGCTCATCGGTCAAGGTGAACCAGGTGACGCTGCGGCTGCCCAGCGGCTGGCCGAGCCGCAGCGAGACCCTGAAGGTCCAGGGCTCCACCGACAACCAGAACTTCACCGATCTGACGGCCTCGAAGGCGTACACCTTCGACAGCTCCAACGACCAGTCGACCACCATCGCCCTCGACACGACGACCACGCGGTACGTGCGCGTGCTGGTCACCGCCAACACCGGCTGGCCCGCGGGCCAGCTGTCCGAGCTGGAGGTCTACGGACCCGCCACCGGTGACACCCAGGCGCCGACCGCTCCGTCGAACCTTGCCTTCACCGAGCCGGCCACCGGCCAGATCAAGCTGACCTGGAACGCGGCGAGCGACGACACGGCCGTCACCGGGTACGACGTCTACGCCAACGGCCAACTGCGGGCGAGCGTCGCCGGGAACGTGCTCACCTACACCGACACCCAGCCGGCCGGCACCGACATCACGTACTTCGTACGCGCCAAGGACGCCGCGGGCAACGTCTCCCCCAACAGCAACAGCGTGACCCGGCAGGGATCGAGTGGGGACACCCAGGCGCCGACGGCCCCCGGCAACCTCGCCTACACGCAGTCCGGCAGCGACGTGAAGCTCACCTGGCAGGCGTCGAGCGACAACGTCAAGGTGACCGGTTACGACGTCTACGCGAACGGCCAGCTCGCCAAGTCCGTCGCGGGCGACGTCACCACGTACACCGACACCCCCTCGGCGACGGCCACCGTCACCTACTACGTGAAGGCGAAGGACGCCGCCGGAAACGTGTCGGCGGCGAGCAACAGCGTCACCCGCACCGGCTCGACCGGATCCGGATCCAACCTCGCCGAGGGCAAGCCCATCGAGGCCTCCTCCTCGACCTTCACCTACGTCGCCGCCAACGCCAACGACGGCCAGATCGGCACGTACTGGGAGAGCGGCGGCGGAGCCTACCCGGCCACCCTGACCACCAAGCTGGGGGCCAACGCCGACCTCGGCCAGGTCGTCGTCAAGCTCAACCCGGACGCCGCCTGGGCGACCCGCACCCAGAACATCCAGGTGCTCGGCCGCGACCAGGACGCTACGGCGTTCACCAGCCTCGTCGCGGCGAAGGACTACACCTTCAACCCGGCCGGCGGGAACACCGTGACGATCCCGGTCACCGGGGCCGCCGCCGACATCCAGCTCAAGTTCACGTCCAACTCCGGTGCCCCGGGCGCGCAGGTGGCCGAGTTCCAGGTGATCGGCACACCGGCGGCCAACCCCGACCTCAAGGTCACCGGCATCACCAACACACCCGCGGCTCCTGTCGAGTCGGACGCCATCAGCCTGACGGCGACCGTCACCAACAGCGGGACCAAGGCGGCCAAGGCCACCGACCTCAACTTCACCCTCGGCGGCACCAAGGTCGCCACGGCCGACGTCCCGGCACTCGCGGCAGGTGAGACCAAGACCGTCACCGCGAGCATCGGGGCCCGGGACGCGGGCAGCTATCCGGTCGGCGCCGAGGTGGACCCGTCCAACAAGGTGATCGAGCAGAACGAGGCCAACAACGCCTTCACCCGCTCCGACGCCCTGGTCGTCAAGCCCGTCTCCAGCTCCGACCTCCTGGCCGCACCGGTCTCCTGGACGCCCTCCAGCGCTTCGGCGGGCGACGACGTCAAGTTCACCGTCGCGATCAAGAACCAGGGCACGGTGGCGTCCGCCTCCGGCGCGCACGGGGTGACGCTGACGGTCCAGGACTCCAACGGCACCACCGTCAAGACGCTCACCGGCTCCTACACCGGCGCGATCGCCGCGGGCCAGACCACCGCGCCGGTCAGCCTCGGCTCGTGGACGGCGGCCAACGGCAAGTACACCGTCAAGACCGTCATCGCCGACGACGCCAACGAACTGCCGGTCAAGCGGACCAACAACACCACCACCCAGGCCCTGTTCGTCGGCCGCGGCGCCGACATGCCGTACGACATGTACGAGGCGGAGGACGGCACCCTCGGGGGCGGCGCCAAGGTCGTCGGGCCGAACCGGACCGTCGGCGATGTCGCCGGCGAGGCGAGCGGCCGCAAGGCGGTGACCCTCAACGGGACCGGACAGTACGTCGAATGGACCACCCGGGCGGCCACCAACACCCTGGTGACCCGCTTCTCGATCCCGGACGGCACCGACTCGACGCTCGACGTCTATGTGGACGGCCAGTTCCTCAAGGCCATCGACCTCACCTCGAAGTACGCCTGGCTGTACGGCAGTGAGACCGCGCCCGGCAACTCGCCCGGCTCCGGCGCACCGCGCCACATCTACGACGAGGCGAGCCTGCAACTCGGCAGGACCGTCGCGGCCGGCTCCAAGATCCGGCTCCAGAAGGACACGGCCAACTCCTCCACGTACGCGATCGACTTCATCAACACCGAGCAGGCGACGGCGGTCGCCAACCCGGACCCGGCCGCGTACGTCGTCCCGACCGGATTCACCCACCAGGACGTGCAGAACGCCCTGGACAAGGTCCGCATGGACACCACCGGCAAGCTCGTCGGTGTCTACCTGCCCGCCGGCGACTACGACACCTCCAGCAAGTTCCAGGTCTACGGCAAGGCGGTCAAGGTCGTCGGAGCGGGCCCCTGGTTCACCCGCTTCCACGCACCCTCCTCGCAGGAGAACACGGACGTCGGCTTCCGCGCCGACTCCACGGCCAACGGCTCGACGTTCGCCGGCTTCACCTACCTCGGCAACTACACGTCCCGCATCGACGGCCCGGGCAAGGTGTTCGACTTCGCCAACGTCGCGAACATCACCATCGACAACATCTGGGTCGAGCACATGGTGTGCATGTACTGGGGTGCCAACACCGACAGCATGACCATCAAGAACTCCCGTATCCGTGACACGTTCGCCGACGGCATCAACATGACGAACGGTTCCACGGACAACCACGTCGTCAACAACGACGCTCGTGCCACGGGCGACGACAGCTTCGCCCTCTTCTCGGCGATCGACGCCGGGGGCGCCGACGAGAAGAACAACCTCTACGAGAACCTGACGTCGACGCTCACATGGAGGGCGGCCGGCATCGCCGTCTACGGCGGCTACAACAACACCTTCCGCAACCTCCGGGTGGCCGACACGCTGGTCTACTCCGGCATCACCATCTCCTCGCTGGACTTCGGCTACCCGATGAACGGCTTCGGGACCGATCCCACGACCATCGAGAACGTGTCCCTGGAACGGACGGGAGGCCACTTCTGGGGCTCGCAGGTCTTCCCCGCCATCTGGGCGTTCTCCGCCTCGAAGGTGTTCCAGGGCATCCGGGTCAACGACGTCGACATCGACGACTCCACCTACGGAGGCGTGATGTTCCAGACCAACTACGTCGGTGGGCAGCCCCAGTTCCCGGTCAAGGACACCATCTTCACGGACATCTCCATCACCAACTCCAAGAAGAGCGGGGACGCCTTCGACGCCAAGTCCGGATTCGGCATCTGGGCCAACGAGTTGCCCGAACCCGGTCAGGGACCCGCCGTCGGCGAGGCCACCTTCCGCAACCTGCGGATGAGCGGCAACGCCCAGGACGTCCGCAACACGACCAGCACCTTCAAGATCAATATCGAGTAGGAGCCTGGCGCATCGAACGCTGCGGGGCCGCCCTCACCGAGGGCGGCCCCGTGCCGCACCCGAGCGGTCACTGTGCGGTTCGGGCGGACTGCCCGGGGGGAGGAACGGCCCGCCCGTGAACGCGTCGAGGAGGATGCGGTCGTCAACCGGACGGCGCAGCTTCACCGTCACCTTCTCGACACGCGATTCGGATGTGCACGGCCCGTCGGAGGTGCCACGGATAGAGGCTGAGAACACCACGCTCCCCTCGGTCTCGAGCACATCGATGGCCGGGCCGTCGTCGCACCCGCCGTGCTCGGCGCGCACAGTGAGCGTCCTGCCGTCCCGCGCGATGGTGTCCAGCCCGACCAGGGGCATGAGTTCGTCCGTCCGCTCGGGTACGGCCCCGATCGGGGACCGGGGGACTTCGGAGGGCGTGACCGCGACGCGTTTGAGCGGCGTGTCATAGCCCTTGACGGTGAAGAGCCAGGCCGGCACGGTCGCCGTCCCGCGACTGGTCAGCACCGTCATCTCGCCGAGCCGGGCGGCGGTCACGGTGAGGGCCGGGCCGGAGTTGCCGCCGCGGGCGAGCGTGGCGTAGGCCTCCCGTGCCGAGGCGAGCGGGAGGGTCAGGGAATCGCCGTCGCGCCACCGGACCTTCGCCTGCTTTTTCGCCGGGTCGGGAAGGAGGGCGCGCAGTTCGAAATTCTGGGTGGCGTAGGCGCGTTTGTCGGCGTCGTCGTGGAATGCTCCGTCGGGCAGTTGGACGGCGTCTCCGAGCGGGTAGTAGCCCCGCCTCCACACTCGTGCCGCCTCGGAACCCTCCCATGCGGTGGCGACCCGGCGGGCACGCCCGGTGGTGTCGACGTCGTGGACACGGTTGCCGACGGGTGCCCTTTGGTCGCCGCATCCGGCGGCCGCCGCGGCGACCAGGCCGAGGGTGACGAGCAGTTTGACGGACCGCATGATGCCCCCAAGAGGAGAACGTGGAGTGGAGCCGAATCCGGCACCAGACCTGTGACGCCCGGGCGGTGCCGGACGTTCGGCCCGAGCGCGGGCGCGCTTCCTCGCTCCGCGCCCGGTGCGGCCCGGAGTGCCTGCCGGGTGTCGCCGGGCAGACGAGACCCCGCGGACACGCCCCAGGACGGCTTCCCGCACCCGCGCACCGGCCCGAGAGCCCGGCCTGGTTCGCGCTGAAGCCGCCGGTTTCCGCATTCACGCCCCTCGGGTGGTAACGGCTGTTACCATGCCGGTATGGCGAAGACACAGTTGGGCGCACGCGTGGACGAGGAAGTCGCGGACCTCGCGAAGAAGCGAGCCGCCGACCTGGGGCTGAGCATCGGGGACTATCTCGCCCGGCTGGTGCAGGACGACACCAGCGGCCTGCGCGCCCGGGCGGTGGACGCGGCCGCCCGCTTCCTGACCGAACACCAGAGCGTCTTCGACGAGGTCGAGCAAGCCCAGCAGACGGCTCGGGGAGCGCACGCGGCCTGATGGACCTGCACATCGACGTCCCCTGGATCCTGCAGGTCGCCGAGGCCGCCGGAGCCAACGATCCGGCGCCGGACGACTACGGCGTCCCCGCCTCAGCGGTCGCCCGTCACCGCGCCGAACTGTTCGAGCAGCCCGTCTACGAAGGCCCCTACGCCAAGGCCGCCGCCCTCGTGCACACCCTGGGCCGGTGCCGCTGGCTGGAGCGCTCCAACCTCGCCGTCGCCGCGGCCAGCGGTGTCATGTACCTCGAAGCCGCCGGGATCGGCGTCAAGCCCGTCCGCGCGGACGCCATCGCCCTCAGGGATCTGCTCCTCGATCCCGCCTGCACCGCCGGGAAGATCGCCGCACTGCTCCGGACCTGGCCCACCACCACCTGACGCTCCCGTTGACTGGGACAGGGCGCCGGGCTCCCCGGCGGACGGGTCTGGCAGGGTGAGCCAAGGTCGGGGGCACGCGCGGCACATGGAGGACACCGGTGAACTCAGGTCGAACCAAGCACGCCCGGGGCTTGGCGCTGACCATCGCGGTCGGACTGTCCGTGACGGCGTGCACGAGTGCCGACCCCGGTGAACCCCGGCACGGTGCCACGACCAGGGCTTTCGGCCCCCCGCCGGCCAGTTGGTGTGCGAGCGGCGTGCCGAGCGCCTCGTCCGGTTCCGGCAGGCCCCACCGTGGAGCACTCCACGACGACTTCAACGGCGACGGCTACTCGGATGTGGCCTTCCCCGTTCCGCGCGGCGACCTCAGCGGCGGGAAAGCCCGTCGAAAGCCCGGCTATGTGGCGGTCGTGTACGGCTCGTCCCACGGCCTGCGGATCGCGTCCAAGCAGCTCTTCGACCAGGACAAGCCCGGCATCCCCGGGGTCGGCGAACCGGGTGACTACTACGGCAGTTCCGTGACCACCGCGGACCTCGACCAGGACGGGTACGCGGACCTGATCGTCGGCTCCCGCGAGAACGGTCACGACGAAGCGTACGGAAACGGCGGGTACCAGGACGGGCAACTCCGCCGGTACCACTGGCAGGGATCGCTCTCCGTCATCTGGGGAGGCCCCCACGGACTGTCCGGCTCGGTCACGCTGCCCAGCCGCGCGACCTCCCGCGACGGGGTCGGTTCGCTCGTCGTCGCCGGGGACTTCGACGGGGACGGTACGCCGGATCTGGCGACCCAGGTCCGGGGCGGCGACCTGCGTGTCCTGTCCGGGCCGTTCGGACACGACGGCACGCCTGCCGGCGGCGTGCACGACGTGAGGGGCCCGAGTAGATCCGGGATGAGGGATCTGGCCACCGGGGACGTGAACGGTGACGGCATCACCGACCTGGTCTCCGTGGGGGAGGCGGAGAGCGGAGGTACGGGTCGCGGCGATCTCCTGTACTGGAAGGGCACCCATGACGGCCTCACCCCCGGCGTGGCCCTGAGCGGGATCCATGGTCCCCAGGACTCCGGCAGAGCGGTGGCCGTCGGGGATGTGAACGGTGACGGGTACGCCGACATCGTCACCAACGCCTTCTTCGAGTTCGTCTCGGTCGACAGTGGCGGCAGCGGGGTGGAGGAGCGGGAGTACGCCAGGAAGTACCGCCTCCCGCACCTCAAGAGCGGGGCGGTCGTCTACCTGCCGGGCGGCAGGAGCGGCCCCGACCTCGAGAAGATGACGATGCTCAACCAGGACAGTCCTGGTGTGCCCGGCGTCGCCCACGAGGACTCCGGAGCCGACGAGGAGGGCGGGACCGATGGCTTCGGCGCAGGCGTCTCGGTCGGCGACATCGACGGCGACGGGTACGCGGACGTATCCGCCGGGATACCGCAGAAGGACGTCGGCGGCGAGGACGGCGCGGGCAGCGTCGTCACGCTGCGGGGAACCGCGCACGGGCTGACCGGCGAGAGCGCGCAACTCCTCACCCAGGACACCGAGGGCGTGCCCGGCACGGCACAGGGCGCCGACCAGTTCGGGTCCGCGACCAAGATCGTCGATGTCGACGGCGACGGCCGTGCCGACCTGCTCGCCGGGGGCGAACTCGCGCCGGACGGCACACCCCACGGCGCTCGCGGCTCGGTCTGGGTCTTTCCTTCGACCCCGTGCGGGGTGACCCCCAAGGGCTCGTCCGTCATCGGCCCCAGCACCCTCGGTGCCCCGAAACAGTTCAACTCCGAACTGGGCGCGGACTTCAACTCCTGACCGCGATCACGAGGTGGACCCGGAAAGCCGGTGGACCCGGAAAGCCGGTGATCACGACCGGCCCACCGCCCACGGCGCCCCCCCCGGTACGGATGCGAGGGCGCCGTGGGTTCACGGGGTGACGTCAGTGGCTGGTGCGGGAGGAGCCGGAGCCGCCGGGGGTCCGGGGCGCCCAAGTGGGCTTCTCCGTGGCCTCCTTCATGGACGGTTCGTCCATGAGGACGTGCCAGCCGCTGTCACCCGCGTTCCCGTCGAGGCGCACACTGATCTCCTTCGTCTGCCCGGTGTTCTGGAAGTACAGGACGACGGTCTGCCGCTCGGAGCCCTCGTCGTAGAAGTCGGCCGCGACCTTCCCGCCCGCTCCCTTTCCGAACGCCTTGATCCAGTTCTCGGCCGTGCTGCGCGCCGCGTCCTTGTCATCGTCGTCGGTGGCGAGTTCGGCGAGCCGGCCGGGAGAGTCGTCCGCGATCCGCCAGACGAGCTGCTGCGTGACGCCGAGCGAGCCGGTCGAGGGGTAGCCGACCACATGAAGCGGCTCGTGGCCCGCGTAGTCCTCGGCGTAGCGGGTGTCGGCCGTGTCGCCCGCGGACGAACACCCGGTCAGCGTCGCGAGCAGCACACCGGCTGCCAGCACCGCGGTCATCGGGGCGCGCGATGCGGTCCCTTCCGTCACTTGGCACTCCTGGGTCGGATGATCAGAACTCGTTGGATGGGATTGCTGGTGCCGCGGTAGCGCGCCAGCACGTCGTCGAGCGTGGTTTGGTTCTTGATGCCGTGCTGGGACAGTCCCAGATGCCCCTGCACCTTGGAGGTGACCACCGCCGCGTGGTTGTAGCGCCGTTCCTTCTTCCACTTGAAGAAGACGATGTCGCCGAGCTGCGCGTTGTATGTCTTGGAGACGCGGCTCGAGGGACGGTGACCGGAGAAGTGACGGCGCAGGTTGTCGGCACCGGACCAGGTGTAGCTCTTGTTCTTGATCGAGCCGAAGAGGTAGTACTGCTGCCACCACGCGCCGTCGGTCTTGCGGCCGCCCCATCGGAACTTCATGCCTCCGCCGTGGTACAGGGCCTTGGAAACGAAGTTGGTGCAGTCCTGGGAATACTCCCAGCCGATGCCGGTGTGGTTGTAGGCCCAGTTGGCGGTGCCGTGGCCGCTGACCGACCTGGCACCGAGAGCCGTGACCGTGGCGTTGGTCGCGGGCGGAGTCTCGTCGGGGAAGCCGTTCTCGCCCAGCTCGATCGAGCCGGGGTCGTCCGAGGCGTCGTCCGGGGCCTCCGGGTCGGTCGCGGAGGTGGTCTCCACCTGGGACTGAGCGGCAGCCGTCGCGGACAGTGTCTGCGCGGCGTCGAAGTCGTCGGCCTCGCCGTCCATGACCGCGGTGTCCCCGGTCAGGTCGAAGGTGTACCGCTTGAGGGCGCTCCCCTTCGTCGGTTCGTCGCCGCCGTCGCCGTGCAGTGTCATCGACTCCGTGACGGTGGCACGTACGACGACCTGATCCGCCGTGGCCCCCTTGCCGACCAGGACGTCCGTCATCTCCGCCGACGCGCCCGCATAGCTCTGGCCGGTGTCGGCGAGGGCCTGCCTGTTGTCGACGAGGTTCGGCTCCTGAGCGCCGAGCAGCGCGGCGAAGACCGCGCCATGCGGTGCGTCGGCGGCCGCGTCGGGCGCGGAGAGGCTGCCGCCGGTGAGGATCTTGCCCCGGGCGGCCAGGTACTCCTGGACGATGTCGCGGTACAGGGCGGTGCCGCCCCGGACCGCCGCGCCCTGTGCCGGCGCCGAGCGCGACACAGGTCCGTCGCCGACGACGTTCCTCACCCGCACCGAGACGCGGTACGGGACGGTGTTGTCGAGCTTCGTGAACACGGCACGCGGTGTGACGGCCTCCTGTTCGGCCACGACGGTGCCGTCGGTCTTCTCGACCTGGACCGCGTAGCGGAGCTCACCGGCCGCGCCCGGGTCGAGCGGCGGATTCCAGGTGGCCAACAGGCCCGAGTCACCGGGGACCGTCACGACGTCGGTGACCGCTCCGGGAGCTGCGGGCGGAAGGTACCGGATCGTCAGCCGGGGCCGCGTGTCCGCGTCGGAGGCGGTGTGCGAGCGGTAGGCCGCCCCGTGCGCGTCGGCCGGGACGGTCAGGGCGAACCCCTGGTTCTCTCCCCGTTCGGTCCAGGACTGGACCAGCGGGCCGAGGTCCAGGTCCGGCAGGGGTGTGGCGGACGCGTAGTCGTCGGTTCCGGCCGCGTCGAGGAGCGCTCCGCCGCTCTCGGCGGGTGTCCAGGCGGACGACAACTCGTACACGCCGGGCTGTTGTGCGGTGCAGTCGGCCGCGCAGTCGGAGCGGGTCAATGACAGCGTGGCCGAGGTGACCCGGGCCCCCTTGGGCAGGCCGGAGAGGTCCGCCTTGAAACGGGTCGCCCACTGGTGTCCGCCGGCCGGTCCGATCCGGAGTTCCCCGTCGGGCGCGGTGGGGCAGGGGGTGGTGGCACAGTCGGTCGCGGTGGACACCTGGTCGAGGGTGTCGTCGGCGAGGGTGAGCGTCCTGCTGTCGGGTGCCGCGGGCAGCGGCTTCTCGCGCACGTTCATGGTCTGCTGAGCCGACCACGGTGAGCAGCCCACGCTGGTGCAGCCGCGGGCGGTCCAGCGGTACGCGGCGCCGTCGGTGAGGACCCGGTCGGGAAGCCGGAGGGCGGCTCGCCGGCCGCTGTCCGTCCACACCGGCGTGAGGTTCAGTC
Organism: Streptomyces sp. NPDC056738; assembly: GCF_042790435.1. Classification (NCBI taxonomy): domain Bacteria; kingdom Bacillati; phylum Actinomycetota; class Actinomycetes; order Kitasatosporales; family Streptomycetaceae; genus Streptomyces; species Streptomyces sp. NPDC056738. Next base: position 398,220 of record NZ_JBHTZF010000001.1, on the reverse strand, counting down.
CGGGTACGGCGTTGCCGGCCGAGTCCTTCACCGCGAACTCGGCGCTGACGCGGCCCTGCGCCGGATCCGTGACGACGGCGGAGATGATCGGCGTCAGGGTCTGCTCGGCCCCGGCCTGAAGGTCCTGCGGTGTGTCCGGGAGCGCGGCGACGCTGAAGGTGGCCCAGGCCGACCATTCCGTGTTGTAGTGCGTGCCGTCGTACGGCGAGGTACGGAACCGGTACGTCCTGCCGTGCCGCAGCACGCCGTCGGGCACGGCGACCTCGGCGGGGGTGCCGCTCGCCGTGAACTTGGACACCAGGAGGTCACCCACCTGGGTGTTGGTCGCGGCGTCGAAGATCTGGAACGTGCCGTCGACCTGGTCGCCGTCCGGGTCGGCGAAGGTGTCGCGCAGGGTCGGCGTGGTCGTGTCGACGCGCCAGGTTCCCGTCCTGTCCTGGGTGAAGGGGGGACCGGCCTGCTGCTTCGTGCCGGTGCGCGGCCGGTAGTTGTAGGTCACGGTGAGTCTGGGCGGATTGGCCGCCGCGTTCGCGGAGTTGACCCGCTTCCACTGCGCGACGACGTTCTCGTCGGCGGCACGCAGCCCCAGCGTGCCGCGGGTGGTCTTGGCGGAGGCCCAACCCTGCACCAGCGAGGTCGCGTCGGCGTTGATCCATCCGTCGGACGCCGAGGTGCAGGCGGAGTTGCCGCGCGTCTCCGTGGAGGTGGACGTCCGGGAGTTCCAGGCCGGCTGGGACGTCCATCGGGTGCCGGTCGAGGCGGCTCCGGCGGACCACACCTCCCACGGCGCCGCCTTGCAGTCCGTGTTGCCCGAGTGGAAGTTCCAGAGGCTGAGCCGGGCGTTGCTGACGAGGGCGTTCGCGATCGGCGCGGTGTTCCAGGTGATGAAGGAACGCGCGGTGCGCGGGGTGCCGTCCGAGTTCTTCGTCCCCGGGTTGCCCAGGTCCAGTTCGGTGTCGGTGGACAGGTCCCCGGTCTCGCCCTGCTGGACGTAGGTGTCCATCACGTTCGACAGCGCGGAGGTGGAAGGGTCCACCGTCACCGGGTAGGTGGTCCTCGGGTCGGCGAGGAACGCGGCGTCCGGCGTCACCACGAGGTCGACGGACGACCCGTCGTGGACGACCTTCATGGCCGCGGGCACCCTGCGGGTGTGTTCACCGGAGACCGCGTCGACCGAGGCGTCCCACATCACGGGCGCCGGCATGACCGCCGTCTTCTCGCTGCGCCGGTCGGTCAGCAGCACGCTGCCGTCGGGTCGTTGGGCCACCGTGAGACCGCGCGCCTTGAGCGGCAGCGTGTAGCTGTAGGAGTCTCCCGCCGGTCGCTGCTTGATCTCCACGAACTGCTCGAAGCCGGTGCGGGTGGCCTCGACGACCACGTCGGCGCCCGGCAGCGCGTTCTCGTACTCGGCCCGGTTGCCCTTGAGCGTGGGCGCGGGCAGGGCGCCCTTCCACTGCAGGGTGATCTGCCCGTCCCCCTCGCCGAGCGTCACCAGGTCGGAGGCGCGGCCCGCGTCGGCCCGTACCGCCCGCGAGCCCGTCAGGGACGCCCGCCCGACGGTGCCGCCCGTACCGCGTCCGGCCAGTCTCAGCCCCTGCGGGTGAGCCTTGGACTCGACCGTCCCGTCGGCGCCCCGGGTCAGGTTCACGTCCACCGAGCGCCAGGCCCCGGTGTCCTGGTCGTAGAAGCGGATGGGGCCGGCGGACACCTCGGTGGTCAGCGAGCCGTCCTCGTTCACCCAGGTCGTGGAGGTCTCGCTCCGCTCGGAGAGCGCCTCGACCCTGTGGCCCGCGGCCCGCGCGGCAGCGCGCGCGGACGGGATGTCCACGGCCTCGGTCACGTCGGCAGCCACGACCTCGGCGGCCCGTGCGGGCGTCGCCACGACCGCGTCGGCACTTCCCAGCACCGTGAGGGACAGGGCCAGAGCGGCCCCTCCGGATATCCAGCGCGCGGGTCCCCCGGACCCCCGCCATCCGCGCCGTGGCACGGACTTACGCCTCGTCATGCTTCCTCGAGCTCTGTCGAACACCGTGCGAGCACGGTGTGGGCCAAGAATTTCCGCTCTTGAGGATGTTTGGCATGGCCGCGACGTTCCGGAAATCCGGGGCAGAGCACCCTACTTGGGGGTGTTGCTGATCACATCGGTCCGAAGGTGCGCATCACTTCGGGCGGGCCGGAGGAGTTCGGGGCGTGGCGGGGGCACGCGTGGAAGGCCTGTGCGACCGGTGTCGGATCGACGCCGGTCGCACAGGCCGTCTCGTCGCGGCGCCGCTACAGCGACATCTCGTACGCGCCCGACAGTGCCTCCACGCGCTTCCAGATCTCGGCCGAACGGGCCTCGTCCACGACGGGACGGCGGATCGCGCCGAGGGCCCAGGCCTGCTGCGGCTCGGTCGCGGAGTCCTTGCCGTGCAGTTCGACGCAGTGTCCGGAGAAGTCACGGACCAGCACGGAGAACAGCTCGTCGAGCACGGACTCGTCCAGGTCCGTCAGGCGCGCCTGCTCCAGGATGAGCTGTCCGTGCACCACCAGCGCGAACAACTGCCCCACCGCGAGGAGGAAGTCGAGGTCGCGGCTCTGCGCCTCGTCGGGGGCCATGGTGGTCACGAACTCGCACAGCGCGTCAGCCTGTTCGCGGAGGCGGGCGACGTTCGGGACCTCCGCGTAGGCGTCGTAGGCGGCGCGCCAGTCGTGGAAGCGAACGGAACCCAGGCCGCGCGCCGGTCCCTGCCGGAAGAGGAAGTCGTCGTCGGCCGCGTCGAGACGGGTCGGTACGGCGGGCACGTCGATCGGGTCCAGCAGGTGGTTGCGCATGAACTTGAGGATCAGCGCGAGGTTGACGTGGACCGTGCCCTCCAGCTTGGGCAGGCCCCTGATCTCGACGGCGGCCTGGGAGAAGTAGTTGTCCTTCTCGAAGCCCTTGGCCGCGATCACGTCCCACATCAGGTCGATGACCTTCTCGCCCTCCGTGGTCACCTTCATCTTCGTCATCGGGTTGAAGAGGAGGTAGCGGCGGTCCTCGGGACCCGCCGTACGGAAGTAGTCGACGGCGCGGTCGCTGAACAGCTTCATGCCGACGAGCCGGACGTACGCCTCGGCCAACTCCCGGCGGACGTGCGGGAACGCGGTGACGGGGCGGCCGTAGAGGACGCGGTTCTGCGCGTGGGTGACGGCCTCGTACATCGCGTGCTCGCAGATGCCGATCGAGGCCGTGCAGAGGTTGAACTTGCCGACGTTGACGGTGTTGAGGGCGGCGTCGAAGGCGGCCCGGCCGGTGTGCAGGACGTCCTCGGGTGCGACCGGGTAGCTCTCCAGGCGGAACTCGCTGACGAACTTGGAGGAGTCGACGACGTTCTTCACCAGGTGGTACGCCGGGTGGCGGCTGTCGGCGGCGAAGAAGACGTATCCGTCCGGGCCCTCGACGTCGGTGCGGCGGCCGAACACGGAGACGAGGCCGGCGGCGTTGCCGTTGCCGATGTAGTACTTGGAGCCGGTGGCCAGGAATCCGCCGTCGGCCTGGGGCTCCAGCAGCATGTCGGTGGAGTAGATGTCGGCGCCGTGGGCCTTCTCGGACAGACCGAAGGCGAACACCTCACCCTGGGACAGGAGATCCGCGGCACGCGTGCGGGCCGCGGTGTTCTCGCTCTGCCAGACCGGTCCGAGGCCGAGGATGGTCACCTGCCAGGCGTACCAGTAGTCGAGACCGTAGAAGCCGAGAATCTCGTTCAGGGCGGCGATCCGGGCGGTGTCCCAGCGCTGGTCCTCGTCCGTGGCGGCGGAGGCGGGGGTGAGGAACGTGGCGAACAGGCGCTCCTTGGCCGCGAAGGCGAGGAAGTCGCCGAGCCAGGCGCGGGTGCGGTAGTCCTCGATGATGCGGCGCTTGCCGCGCTCCTCGAACCAGTCGACGGTGGCGCGCAGCAGCCTGCGCGTCTCGGGGTCGAAGTGCGCCGGGTCGTAGGTGTGCGGGTTGAACAGCAACGGAGTGGTGGTCACAGAGGTTCGCCTTCCGAGGGGTGAGGGGGTAGGGACTGCGTGACGGGAAGAGAGGGAAGCCGGGGTGCGTCAGGCAGGCCTGCGCGCGGGGCCGCTCCGCGGGTCGGCGCCGGTGACATCGGTCGTGCCGAGGGTGCGGAGCGTGGCGAGGACGTCGTCGAGCCAGGCGATCGTCATCCGCTCGTACGCGATGCCGCCGCGCAGCACGACGTGCTGGAGCTGCTGACCGGCGTCGAGCGGCGCGGGGGCGTCAGGACCGGTGAAGTCGCGCAGCTCCCCGGCGAGATAGCGCGCGAGCCGGTCGCTGTGGATCCGGTGGTGCCGCTCGACCTCGTCGACGAGCGCCGCCGGGTCGTCGAAGGCGGCCGCGCGGATCTTCACCGCGAGCTCGTGACGGATGCTCTCCGGTTCGATCGGCTCGTGCAGCCACTGGGACAGCGCGGTACGCCCGGGGCCGGCGACGGAGTACACCTTCTTGTCCGGCCGCCCCTGCTGCGGCACCTCCCGGACGGCGAGGACGCCCTCGCTCTCCATGCGCTTGAGCACGCGGTAGATCTGCTGGTGCGTGGCGGTCCAGAAGTATCCGATGGACCGCTCGAACCGCCGGGCCAGCTCATAGCCGGACCCCGGCTTTTCCAGCAGGGAGACGAGGATCGCGTGTTCGAGCGCCATGGTGCACAGCTTTCTATGCAACTCGTTGCATAGACAAGCGCCGCCGCCCTTGTGAGACACGGCTCACCCGGGCCACCGCCCGCAGCATGGTGCCCCGCGCGGCGGTGGCGGCGGCGTGGCCGACCTGTCCGCGCGGGGGAGCCGGGACGACCTGTGCCGGACCCGGCGGCCGTGAACCGGTCAGAACCACGGAGTGAAAGGGCCCGTGGCTCTGATCCAGCGGCCCAGCAGCCGGACGAGCTGCAGCACGGTCAGCGGCCACAGCACCGCGAAGCACCAGAGGAGTGCGGCCTGCGACGTCGTGATACCGACCACCGCGAGGACCACCGAGCAGATCAGCATCAGGACGACCGCTATCGGCAGGCGCCGTCCACCGGACCGGCGACGCGGCGCGGGCTCGGGGTCCGGCTCGTTGTCCTGTCGCAGCCCCTCCTCGATCTCCGCCAGCGCGGCTCGTTCGCGTGCTGTGAGACGGACACCGTCCGCGTGGTCCTTCTCGTCCACGGCGACGCACCTCCTGAGCGTTCTTCCACGGTGGCCCGTGGATGCGAGCCTCCGGTGCCGGGGCGGCGGATCACGTCACGCGAGGGCCGTCCTGCGGTTCCTCTTCCGGTTCGTCCGGCAGGCGCACGTCGCCGACGGCGACGTTCACCTCCACGACCTCCAGACCGGTCATGCGCTCGACGGCGGTGATCACGGCGACGCGCATGTCCGCGACCACGTCCGTGATGGGGTAGCCGTACTCGACGACGACGTCGAGGTCCACGGCGGTCTGCCGTTCGCCGACCTCGACGCTCACGCCGCGGGTCTGACCGGGGCGCCCGGCGGGCACCCGGTCGCGGACGGACCCGAGGGCCCGGGTCATGCCCGTGCCGAGGCCGTGGACGCCCACCACCTCGCGTGCGGACGCCGCCGCGATCTTGGCCACCACGCCGTCGGCGATCGTGGTCCGTCCCTTGCCTCCCGGATCACCGGTGCCGGAGCGCCGGATCCCCGTGGCCTCGCCCGTTTCGTTCTTGGTGCTCGCTGAGCGGGTGGTCAGGTCCGTCATCAGGACCTCCTCGGTCTTCCGTGCGGACACCTCGCGTGACACTCGAGGGGGCGGGCCCCTGCCCCTCAGCCATCGTCACACGAATGGCTCAATTCGTGCGATCCGGGGCGAATGCCGCACTGCTCAAGCCGGGGCGTCTTCACCGTGCTCGCGCCGCGTAGGCCCGTACGTCCGCGTCCGGGTCCGTCGTCGCGCCGGCCAGGGCCGCGCGGGCGTCCTCGCGGGTCCCGTGGCGGGTCAGCGCGAGTACGGCGGCCTTGCGTACGTCGGCGTTCGGGTCGGCGAGGGTCCTGGCGAGGGCGGGGACCGCCGTGCCGGGGTCCGCGGCCGACAGGGCCTTGGCGGAGCCGGCCCGGACCTGCCAGGCCGTGTCGGACAGGGCGGCCAGGGCGAGGGCGTCCAGCGGTGCCGGGCACCCGGTGGTCGCCAGCGCCTCGAAGGCGGCCGCTCGCACCAGGGCGTCCGCGTCGGCCACGAGCTCGGTCAGGACCGCACGGGCCCGGCTCGGCCCGGAAGCCTCCGGCGTCGTGGCGCCGGGCCGCCCGGCGACGGCGGTGCCCAGCGCCCTGGCGATCGTGACGCGGACCTCGCGGGACGGGTCCCCGGCCGCACGGGCGACCTCTTCGGTGGCGTCGACCGACACGAGCGCCCGTACGGCCTCGATGCGGACGGCGATGCCGGAGTCGGACAGGGACCTCCGGAACAGTTCGGCGTCACCGAGGCGAAGAGCGCGCAGGACGTCGAGCGCGGCGGCGCGGACGACGGGATCGTCAAAGGACAGGGCGGAGGCGAGGCCCTCCCGCAGGGCTTCCTCGGGCGGCAGCGTCTCGACGAGCTCGCGCAGCGAGCCCGCGGCGGCCTCGCGCACACCCGCGTCCGTGTCGACGAGCGCGGCGGCGAGCGCCGGTCCGGTGCCGGTCGGCACGGTCTCCGTCAACACGGTGACGGCGGTCCTGCGGACGACGGGATCGGAGTCGGTCAAGTAGGGCGCGATGGCGGCGAGTTCGGGTTGCTCGTCGGCGAGCGAGAGGAGCTGGAGCAGGCGAGGCGTGGCAGGTGTCTCGGGGGCGGCACCGTGAGGGTGGGCCGGATCCGTCGGTGTGGGCTCGGACCCCCTCGCCACCGGCGCGGCTTCCCGGGTCCCGGCCGTCGCCACCTGCTGCGGGTGGACCTCGCCGAGACGGCGGGAAGGACCGCCGACCGGACGGAAGCCGTCGACGGGCACCGCGTACGGAGCCACCGGCCGGGCCGTGAACTCCATCGTCCCGGAAGGGGACTTGTACAGGTCCAGGTGGTGGAACCAGGACGCGTCGTCACGCCGGGGGTGGTCGAGGCGGTCGTGGTAGAGGCCCCAGCGGGACTCCGTACGGGCCAGCGAGGCCCGCGCCGCCATCTCCGCGCAGTCACGGATGAAGGTGACCTCGGCGCAGCGCATCAGCTCGTGCGCGGTGCGCGCGCCCATCGAGGCGATGTCGGCCCGCATCCGCTCGAACGCCTCCAGGGCGAGGGACAGCCGGGCCCCGGACTTCGGCGGCGCCACGTAGTCGTTCACGAAACGGCGCAGTTTGTACTCGACCTGGGGCTGCGGGGGGCCGTCCGGGTTGCGCAGCGGGCGGTAGATCAGTTCATGGGCCTCGCGCAGTTGCCCGGACGGCAACTCGCCCTCGTACGGCGTGAACCGGGCGGCATCCGCGCCCGCCAGGTCGCCGAACACGAACGCGCCGATCATGTAGTTGTGCGGTACGCAGGCCAGGTCGCCGGCGGCGTACAGGCGCGGGACGGTCGTACGGGCGTGGTCGTCCACCCGTACCCCGGAGGCCGAATGACCGCCGCACAGCCCGATTTCGGAGATGTGCATCTCGACGTCGTGCGTACGGTAGTCGTGGCCGCGCCCGGAGTGGAAGGTGCCCCGCGTCGGACGCTCGGTCGAGTGCAGGATGGTCTCCAGGGCCGCGACCGACTCCTCCGGGAGATGGCTCAGTTTCAGGTACACCGGGCCGCGGTCGGACGCCACCTCGGCGGCGAACTCGGCCATCATCTGACCGGACCAGTAGTCGGAGTCGACGAACCGCTCTCCGTGCCGGTTGACCTGGTAGCCGCCGAAGGGGTTCGCCACGTAGGCGCAGGCCGGACCGTTGTAGTCCTTGATCAGCGGGTTGATCTGGAAGCACTCGATACCGGTGAGCTCGGCGCCCGCGTGATACGCCATCGCGTAGCCGTCGCCCGCGTTGGTCGGGTTCTCGTACGTGCCGTACAGGTACCCGGAGGCGGGCAGGCCGAGCCGGCCGCAGGCGCCGGTCGCCAGGATCACGGCGCCGGCGCGGACGGTGACGAACCGCCCCGTACGGGTGTTGAACCCGGCCGCGCCAACGGCCCTGCCGCCCGCCGTCAGCACGCGCACCGGCATCACCCGGTTCTCGATGCGGATCCGCTCCCGCATCTCCCGCCGCCGCAACTGCCGGTACAGGACCTTCTTGACGTCCTTGCCCTCGGGCATCGGCAGCACGTAGGAGCCGGACCGGTGCACCTGGCGGACCGCGTACTCGCCGTGCTCGTCCTTCTCGAACTTCACCCCGTACGACTCCAGGCGCCGCACCATCGCGAAGCCGCGGGTGGCGGTCTGGCGGACGGTGGACTGGTCGACGATGCCGTCGTTGGCGCGGGTGATCTCCGCGACGTAGTCGTCGGGCTCCGCGCGCCCCGGGACGACCGCGTTGTTGACGCCGTCCATGCCCATCGCGAGCGCGCCGGAGTGGCGGACGTGCGCCTTCTCCAACAGCAGGACGTCCGCACCGTGTTCGGCCGCCGTCAGCGCCGCCATGGTGCCGGCGGTGCCGCCTCCGATGACGAGGACGTCGCAGCTCAGCTCCTCGGCGTCGGCGAGGGCGGGGATCTCCAGGGGGGTGTGCACGGAGGTGGTCACCGAAGGGCCTTTCAGGTACCGAGCGAGGAGAGGACTTCGCGTCGCAGCGCCACGCGTGCCGGGTCGTCGTGCGCCGCGCGGTCGCGTGGACGGGGCACGTCGTGCAGCGCGACCGGCCGGCCGGAGCCGAACAAGGCCACACGGTCGCCGAGGAACAGGGCCTCGTCGACGTCGTGGGTCACGAACACCACGGTCGCGCCCGTCCCGCGCAGCACCTCCACCAGCAGATCCTGCATGCCGGCACGGGTCTGGGCGTCGAGGGCGCCGAAGGGTTCGTCCATGAGGACGGCGCGCGGCTCCGGCGCCAGCGCGCGGGCCAGTTGGGCGCGCTGCCGCTGGCCGCCGGACACGCGGTGGGGCAACTGACCGGACCGCTCGGCGAGTCCGACCCGGGCGAGCCAGGACTCCGCCCGGGCGCGGCGTTCGGTGCGCGGCAATCCCTTGATGGCGAGGGGCAGTTCGACGTTCGCGCGCAGTGACCGCCAGGGCAGCAGGGCGTCCTCCTGGAAGATCAGCGCGCGGTCGGCGGAGGGGCCCGTGAGCCGGCGTCCGTCCTGGGTGACCTCTCCGGAGAGGGGTGCCAGCAGCCCGGCGAGGGTGCGCAGCAGCGTCGACTTGCCACAGCCGGAGGGGCCGACGACGCTGAGGATCCCGCCGGGGGCGACCTGGAGGTCCACCCCGTGCAGCACGGGCGCTCCCGGCCGGCCGAGGACGGCCTCGCGCAGGGCGAGGGCAGCGCCGGTGCGCGACGGTGAACGGACGTCAGACGAACTGGTCATGGGGCACGTCCTTATCGGTCCTGGGCAGGGCCCGTACGGGGACGGTGGCGCCGCGTGCCTCCCGCGCGCCGGGGACGTACGACGTACGAGGCAGCCAGTGCGTGAGGCGACGGCCCAGGAGCTCCACGGCCGTCGACGTGATCCAGCCGAGGACGCCGATCGTGACCATCCCCACGAACACGCCTGGGTAGTTGACGATCGTGTAGTCCTGCCAGGTGCGATAGCCGACGCCGTACTGGCCGGAGATCATCTCGGCGGAGATGACACAGATCCACGAGACTCCGAGGCCGACCGAGAGACCGCCGAAGACGCCGGGCAGCGCGCCCGGCAGGACGACCGAGCCGAGGACGCGCAGACGTCCGGCGCCCATCGTCCGCACCGCCTCCTCCCACACCGGTGTCAGGGCGCGCACGGCGTGCCGGGTCGAGACGAGCACCGGGAAGAAGGCGGCGGTGAAGGTGATGAAGACGATGCCCTGTTCGTTCGAGGGCAACAGGAGGATCGCCACGGGTACCAGGGCGATGGCCGGGATGGGCCGGACGACTTCGAGCAGCGGGCCGAGCAGGTCCTCGGCGAGGCGGGAGCGGGCCACGAGCACGCCCGTGGCCACGCCCAGGACGGCGGCCAGCAGGAAGCCGGTGAGGATGCGGGTGAGGCTGTCGGTGAGGTCCGTCCAGTAGTCGGGGCCGGACAGCCGGTCGGCGAAGGCGCGGGCCACGTCGGCGACCGTGGGGAACTGCGAGAAGCGCAGCCACAGGTCGACGTCGAGGCCGGTCAGCACCTGCCAGACGCCGAGAGCGCCGGCCAGTGAGCCGAACCGCAGGGCGAACCGGCCCGCCCGGCGCGGATAGCGGAGCGTGAGGCGTCCGTCTCGTCGTTCCTTCCGGGGCGTGACGGGGCCGCCCTGTACGGCGCCGCCGGACGGGACTCGGTGCGTCCGGCGCGCGTCCCGGCTCATGACGCCCGCCGCAGCGCGTCGGCGTACGGGATGACACGGGCGCCGGTGCGCCCGGCGACGTAGGCCTTCGCGGTCGCCGGTGCGACGAAGGGGAGAAGCCGGCCGCCGTCGTCCACCCAGACCGCCTTGTCGGCGAACCAGAGGGTGCCGGTGGTGGCGTCGGGTACGTACGCGGCGCGGATCGTGGCCTTGTGCCGTGCGACGTAACTCAGCAGTCGCGCCGGGGACTTGAAGGTACGGGTCCGCTCGGCGCCCTTGGGCCACACCTCGCCGGCGGGGGTCGCGGGCCGGGTGGCCAGGTGCTCGGCGTAGCCGGCTCCGAGGGCCTTCCTGACGTACCGGTCGTCGACGAAGGCGTCGACGTCCACGTCGCCGGTGAGCTTGGCGGCCTTGAGGATCGTCACGTCCTGCTTCAGCGCGTCGACGAGCCGCGGCTTGAGCGCCGGGTCGAAGGTGGAGATGCCGTGGGCGCCGTTGTACAGGTAGACGACCTCGGCGGGCAGCCCGGTGGCCTCGGCCACCTTCTCGGCCGCGGCGACGGGGTGGGCGTCGAGATAGTCCGTGGCCTCCGCCTGGGCCCTGAGGAAGGCTTCCAGGACGGCGGGCCGTTTCTCGGCGAAGTCCTCGCGGGCGGTGACGCCGTGGAAGGTCGGCAGGTCGAGCTCGGCGCCGTCGTACAGGGCCTTCGCCTTGCCCTGGTAGGCGAGCAGGCCCGGCCAGGCGACGAACTGGGACAGCGCGTCCACGCTGCCCGCGGAGAGCGCGGACGCCCCCACCGCGGGCTGCTGGTTGAGCTTCTGGACGCCCTTGTCGGGATCGACGCCGGCGCGTCGCAGGGCCCGGATGAGGGTGCCGTCGGCGGCCGAGCCGATGCTCGTCGAGACCTTCTTGCCCTTGAGGCCCGCGAGCGAGCCGATCGTGGAGTCGGGAGCCGTGACGATGGTGTTGAGGCCGCCGCGGAGGTTGTAGCCGGTGACCGACACCAGGCGCGTGGGGCGGTTGAGCTGCTTGCCCCGGGCCGCGTTGATCAGGAGGGGGAAGTCGCCCATCGAGCCGATGTCGATCTTGCCGGCGGTCATCTGGGCGGTGATGGGGGCGCCGGTGGCGTAGTCCTGCCAGTCGACCTTGTAGGTGTGGCCGTCGTGGAGGGCGTCGAGCTCCTTCTCGAAGGCGCCGAGCGAGCGCAGGAGGGTGCCCGCCGTGACGGTGTTGATGGTCTTGGACTGGTAGCCCACCGTGACGGTGACGGTGGAGCCGTCGCCTCCCGCCGCGGCGGTGCCGCCGCACGCCGTCAGGGGGAGGAGCAGGAGGAGAGCCGCGCCGACTGCTGTGCGTTTCATGGGAGTTCGAGACCTCTCGGGACCGGTCACCGGAGCAGGTAGGGCATGTTGACCGTGACGGCTCCGGTGGGACAGCGGGCCGCGCACGGGCCGCAGTACCAGCACTCGTCGACGTGCATGTACGCCTTGCCGTTGCTCTCGTCGATGGCGAGGGAGTCCAGCGGGCACATGTCCACGCAGAGCGTGCAGCCGTCGATGCACTTCGACTGGTCGATGGTCACGGGCACGTCGGCCCGCTGGGGCGCCAAGGGCATGGCTGTCTCCCGAAAGGTCGTGCGGAGGAAGGTGGTTGTGTTCAGCGCGAGCGGTGCAGGAGGCCGCTCATGGTGATGCGGTCGCCGCGGAACCGGATGAACTCCAGGTCGACCGGGCGGCCGTCGGCGAGGTGCGTGAGCCGTTCCAGCATGAGGACGGCGGTGCCGCGCGGGGCTTCGAGTACGGCGGCGGAGTGCGCGTCCGCGGTGACCGCCTCCAGGGTGATCTCGGCGTGGCCCAGGGGCCGGCCGGTGATGGTCTCCAGGAGGCGGAAGACGTCGGTGTTCTCCAGGTCGGCGCCGAGCAGGGCGGTGCCGATGTCGAGGGGGATGTAGGTGAGGTCGAGGGAGAGCGGGAGACCGGCCAGGCGGCGCAGGCGTTCGATGTAGAGGACGTCGGTGCCGGGCGGGACCTGGAGGCGTTCGGCGACCGGGGCCGGCGCCGGCGCGGGGCCCGCCGTACGGACCTCGTTGGTGACGCGGCCGTGCTCGTGGAGGGTTTCGGCGAGGCCCATCAGGCGGTCGAGGCCGTGACGGTACTTCCGGGCGACGACCACGGTGCCGACGCCCGGCTGGCGTTCGACGAGCCCTTCGGCGCGCAGCAGGTCGAGGGCCTGGCGGACGGTGTTGCGGGAGGCGCGGTAGTCGCCGGCGAGGATCGACTCGTGAGGCAACGTGTCCGTGGGAAAGCCGCCGGTGAGGAGCTGGTGGCGGAGGAGATCGGCGAGCTGCCGGGCCCGGTCGGCGCGCAGCCGGCGCCGCGCACGGTGGGCGGCGACGGTGGTCGCGCCCTGGCCGGCGTGGTCTCGGATGCGGTCGGTGGGAGGCATGGATCGAACCCTACCGATCCGATGGGGAAAGCCGTGTTGCCGGAATGTTGCGCCACTTGCGGAAGCATCGGATGCCCGGCTGACCTGGTGCTTTCGACGTGTGGGGGCCAGATGTGCCAGTGACCGGGAGCCGTGGGGAAGCCCTCGGGGAGAACCGGGCCCGGCGCCGCGCCGGCGCCTGGAGCCGGTTCTCGACCACTGCCCCACCCGGGCTCCCGCGCTCAGTGCGCCGCGCCTGCCCGGGTGCTCAGATGTGCCAGGTCACGGTGTTGTCCGCGGCGGTGACCAAGGCCAGGACGATCAGGTCGGCGGCGCCGAGCAGTATCCCGAGGTAGGCGCGGTGACGGTGGGTGGTGCCGCGGTGCAGCGCGAGCAGCCCGAGGACGATGGCGGTCGGTCCCAGGAACAGGTTGAAGACCAGGAGTCCGATCAGTCCGAGAACGAACGACGCCGCGGCCAGGACGTACGGGTCGCGGCGTGAAGTCGTGTGGGCCGTGTCGGTCATGAGCCGGCTCACCGGGCCTCCTCGCCACGGTAGGAAGCACCCTTGCGTGCCGCGTCACCGTCGGGACGGTGCTTGCGCAGACCGTAGACGAGCAGCCAGCACCCGATGACGGCGGACGCGGCGAGCGTGACGGGCAGCGGCAGGTGCGCGGCGGCACCCACCACCACTCCGAGGAGCAGGAAAGCGGCGACGAGGAAGAGCATGTGTCTCCTTCGGGTCCGGGAGGCGCGCGGTGTCGCGGGCGAATGATCAGCGCAGCCCGGGTGCCCGGGCAGTCACCCAGGAAACGTCGGCCGTTCCGCCGAGGGCGATGTCGGCCTGAACCGTGCGGCCCACCCGGCGGCTCCGGCCACGGGCGGATCCGGCCAGAGGAAGGGCGCGGTCCGAATGCCTCGCGGGGGCCATGGGGGCGCGTGGCGTACGGGGAGCCAGGGGGGCGCGTGACGTCAGGGGAGTGACGCGTGCGCTCGGCGTCAGGGGTTGGTCCAGGCTGCCGGGGGCTCGGTCAACGCGCAGACTTCGGCCGGGAGTTGGGCCGACGCGACGTCGGCGAGCGAGACGCCTTCGAGGATCTCGCGCACGTTGGACCGCAGCGCGATCCACAGGGGGAGCAGCGACTGGGCGGGTCCGGTGTAGGTCAGGTCCGGAGGGCGCACCCCGCGCACCGAGACGAGAGGCCCGTCCACGGCGCGTATGACGTCGGCGATGGTGATGGACGCGGCGGGTCCGGCCAGACGATAGCCGCCGTTGCCGCCGCGCTGACTCAGCACGAGTCCGCCCCGGCGCATGTCGTTCAGGATGCCTTCGAGGAACTTGTGCGGAATGTCCTGCGCGTCGGCGATGGCCTCCGCCTTCAAGGGCAGCTCGTCCCGTGATGCTGCGAGCTGCAGTGCGGCCCGTACCGCGTAGTCCGCCCTGGCTGAAATCCGCATGTGCGCATTATCCCGTACGGCTCGGTTCGGTTTCTCGCTCTCCGGTTCAGACGGGCAGGACGAACGGAGGGTGCGCGCCGTTGAGGAAGTAGTCCCCGACGTCACGGAGACGGTGACCGACCGGCTCGTACAAGGTGTGAGTGCGCGCGTTGCGCCAGAAGCGGTCGAATCCCAGCCGTGTGGACGCCGAGCGGGCGCCGATGACGTCGAGGGCGCGGGTGGTGGACTCCTGCGCGGCCCTGGACGCGGCGGCCTCGGCCATGGCCACGAGGACGGAGATCTCCGCGTACTCGTCGTAGTCGAGGTCCTCTCCTCGTGCCAGTCCGCCGTGCACGGCTTGTACCGCCTGTTCGGCGAGTGCCGCGGCGGAGCGGGTGAGGACGGTGAGTTCCCCGTGCAGGGTCAGGGTCCGCGGGTCGGGGGCGGAGCCGTCCGGGCAGGCGGGGTTCCGGAGCCGGTGGCCCGCCCTGCTGTACTCGCGTACTTCGGTGAGCACCCCCTCGGCGATGCCGAGCAGGAGCTGGACGGAGAGAAGGTGTCCGACCGGCGAGGTGAAGGCGGTCAGCGGCGACAGGACGTCCTCGTCCGCGGACAGCGATCCGAGTACGTGGGCGGCGGCGACCGGCACGGCGTGGAAGTCCACACTGCCGCCGGCCGCGAGCCGCTGCCCGAAGGCGTCCGCATCGCCCTCGATCCGTACGCCGGGATGGGCGGGATCGACGATGACGGCGAAGGGCTCACCGGTGTCGGTCCGCTCGCCCCGCACGGCAAGACGGTCGGCGACCAGGACTCCCGTGGCATAGCTCTGCCGGCCGTCCAGGACGAAGCCGCCGCCCTTCCTGGCCAGCCTCAGCGACGGTTCCTGACGTGCGAAGCCGCCACCCCAGAGATAGGGCTTCTTGGACGAGCGCTGCACGGCCTCGGTGGCGCGGGCGGAGTCGGCGAAGGACAGCGCGCTCCACGACAAGAAGTAGTGACAGCCCAGCAGTTGGCCGATCGCGCCGTCCGCGGCGGAGATCTCCCGGACGACGGCGTAGGCCGTCGTCCAGTCCGCCCCTCCTCCGCCCGCGTCGGCCGGTACCAGCAGGGTCAGAAGTCCCGCCTCGCGCAGCCGGGACGCCTCGTCGAAGGGGGTCTTGCCCGCCTGCTCCCTGGCCACCGCGTCCGTGGCCAGGTCGTCGGCCGTCTCGCGGGCCGCGCGCAGCCAGTGCGCGTGGTCCGGTCCGGTCCGGTCGGATGCGGAGTCGGCTCCGGGCGGTGCGGTGGCAACGGCCATGATGATGGTGTCCTCAAATCGGCGGTCGGGCGCCTGGTCGGGAATGTCCTGCCGGGCCGCCACGCGGAGGTTGCCCGTGCGCCGGACGGCGGGGATGCGGTGGCCGCCGGGTCCTGCCCGGGGTCGGGGCGGGACGGCGGGCGGGCGGCGGCGTCGCGGGATCACCGCGGGGAGCGAAGGCCCGGCGGCACCCGCGACGAGTGCGCCAGGCGTCCTACGCGGCGCGACAGACGGCGCTGGCGACGTGACCGAAGTCGACGTGCCGACGGCGAACCAGTCGCTGCTGCGTGGGGGGCATGTACATCATCCTGCGCATCCCGTGGACCTGCGGTCAATGGTTTCCTAGTAAATCGATAGGAAATCCGCGGGAGCGGTCCCACGGACGGTGGAACGGGCCCGAAAGGTACCGGCCAAGGCCGGTCGTCCGGCATGCGGGCCGCAGTTGACGGGACGCCAGATGTATTGCTCAATGAGTCGCATGAACGCGGAGCATCGCCTGGTCACCCGCGACCACATCGACTTCGGTCGGGTGTGGTCCGCCGCCTGTTGCGCCTGACGCGACAGCGGGCCGTCCCGAACGGCCCGTCCCTCCCTCGGTGACCCGTCCCGAACGGCCGTCCCTCCCTCGGTGACCCGTCCCGGGCGGGGTTCGTTCCTCGCGGCATCGCCGCGAGCCGCGAGCGCGTGCTGAGCACGCGCTGAACCCGCCCGCCGCCCTTCCCTTTCGCTCCTCCTTCGTCTTCGCCTGCCTATTTGTCTTCGCCTTCGTGTACGGGCGGTCCGCGCGACCGGACACGCGCACCCGTCGCCCGACGCGCCCCGAGCCCGGATCCGGGCACACCCACAGGACCGCAGAAAGGCCATTTCCCATGCCCGTGGAGTTCCTTGGCATCGCCGCCACGCATGACGGCTCCGAGACCACCCCGCGCTCCGGCGCCGCCTTCGACAAGGAGTACACGCTCCGGCTCGCGCGGGCGCACGAGGACAACGGCTGGGACCGGGTGCTGTTCGCCTACGGTTCCGGATCGCCGGATCCCGCCCCGGCCGCCGCCTACATCGCGAGCAGGCTGGACCGGCTCCAGATCCTGCTCGCCCACCGGCCCAACGTCTCGTACCCGACCTTCGCCGCGAAGACCTTCGCCACCCTCGACCAGATCAGCGAGGGCCGGCTCACCGTGCACTTCATCACCGGCGGCAACGACCGCGAACAGGGTCGTGAGGGCGACACCCTCACCAAGGACGAACGTTACGCCCGCACACGGGAGTACATCCGGATCGTCAAGAAGATCTGGACCACCCACGAGCCCTTCGACCACGAAGGCGAGCACTACCGCTTCCACGACTTCGTGAGCGACGTGTTCCCGGTGCAACAACCGCGTCCTGGCGTGTCCTTCGGCGGCTCCTCACCCGCCGCGTACGCCGCCGGAGGCGCCGAGGCCGACATCTACTGCCTGTGGGGCGAGCCGCTGGAGAAGACTGCCGAGCAGATCGAGGCGGTGAAAGCGGCCGCGAAGGCGGCGGGCCGGGCCGAAGTCCCGCGCATCCAGGTGGCGTTCCGCCCGATCATCGCCCCGACCGAGGAACTGGCCTGGGAGAAGGCCCACCGCACGGTCGGTGCGATCAAGGCCCGGCAGGAGAACGGCGAGCCGCTCACCAGGCGGCACAGCGTCGGTGGCCGGCCCCAGAACACCGGCTCGCAACGGCTGATCGCCATCGCGGAGGCGGGGGAGCGCTACGACCGCGCCCTGTGGACCCCCACCGCCGCCGCGACCGGAGGCGCGGGCAACTCCAACGCCCTGGTCGGAACCCCGGAGACGGTCGCCCGGGCCCTGCTGGACTACTACGACCTCGGCGTCGACATCCTCTCCGCCCGCGGCTACGACCTGCTGGACGACGCGATCGACTTCGGCCGGTACGTGATCCCGATCGTCCGGGAAGAGGTCGCCAAACGCGACGCAGAGCGTGCGGCGCGCGGTACCCGGAACGCCGTGGCGGTCCACGGCTGACTCCCGTCGCACGGCGGTCCTCACCCGAGGTCGCACAGCGGCCCTCGACTCGCGCGCGAGTCGAGGGCCGCCGGCTCTTCCCGGTTCCGGGACTGGATTCAGCCGACGGTCTGCCGCACCGTCAGGGATGCCGGGCGCCAGCCCAGTTCGGGGGCGATCAGGTGCCGGGTGTCGTGCAGGATCTGTTCGTACTCCTCCCGGTGGAACTCGTACGGCAGTTCAAGGCGCAGTTCCGACACCTGCGCGAGGACCGGGTCGGCGGTGAGCTGTTCGAGGATCTGCTCCGCGGTGCCCACCACGTCGGGGGCGAACAGCGTCCGCTTCGGGCCCTGGGGTGCCAGGGTGCGGGCGTGGCGGCCGGCCGCGTAGGCGCGGTAGCGGGCCCGGCCGGTCGCGTCCGCGCTGTCGAACGGCACGATCACCCGGCCGAGCGCCACCCGCCCCGGTCGCTCCGTGGCTCGTACGGACGGCGTATCGCGGTAGGCGGCCAGCAGATTGAGCTGGGCCGTCGTGAAATCGTCGGTCCCCTCACCCGAGACGATGTTGCCGGACAGCAGACCCAGACCGTTCTCCGCGGCCCAGCGCACCGAGCGCAGGCTCCCGCCGCCATACCAGATGCGGCGCGCCAGCCCGGGACTGTGCGGCTGCAGCCTGGGGCGCTGGGTGTTCCCCGGCGAGTGGATGACCGTGTCCGGTCCGCCGATGTGGTCGCCGCGCAGGTTGTCCAGGACGCGGGCGATCCTGCCGTACGACAGGTCGAAGGCGCGCCAGTCCCCGTCGTACACGAGATCGCCGAGCAGGTCGGCGTGCGGCATGCCGGTGCTGAACCCGATCTGGAGCCGGCCCCGGGACAGTACGTCGGGCCAGCGCCAGGTCCTCGGCGAGGCGGAAGGGACTCTCGTAGCCGATCGGGATGACGGCGGTCCCGAGTTCGATCCGCTCGGAGCGCTGGCCGGCCGCGGCGAGGAACACGGCCGCGGAGGCGACCCCGTGTTCGAGGTGCCGCTGCCGGATCCAGGCGCCGTCGAAGTCCAACCGCTCGCCGTACTCGAAGAGTTGGAGCGTCTCCTCCAGACCGGTGTACGGGTCGTCGTCGGCGAAGTTGCCCGGGGTGAGAAAGGCCAGGGAGGTGATGTTGGGAGCAGTCATGGGACGCCGGCCCTTCAGTTGGTGATGGTCGCGGAGGCGGGGGAGGCCACCCGCCCGCCGGGGATCGCCGCGAGCAGCTCGCGGGTGTACGCGTGACGGGGCCGGGTGAAGAGGTCCTCCGGAGGGCCCGTCTCCACGACGCGGCCCGCCCGCATGACCGCGACCTGGTCCGCGATCTGCCGTACGACGGCCAGGTCGTGGGAGATGAAGAGGTAGGCCACCCCTGTGCCGGCCTGCAACTCGGCCAGCAGCTCCAGCACTTGGGCCTGGACCGACACGTCGAGCGCCGACACCGGCTCGTCGCACACCACCAGGTCCGGGGAGAGGGCGAGCGCCCGGGCGATCGCGACGCGCTGACGCTGGCCGCCGGACAGTTCCGCCGGGCGGCGCGCCAGCGTGGCCGAGGGCAGCGCCACCCGGTCGAGGAGCTCGCGGGCGCGGGCGAGCCGGGCGGCACGGTCTCCGACCTTGAAGGCGCGCAGCGGTTCGGTGATCACCTCACCCACGGAGAAGCGCGGATCGAGGGAGGCGTACGGGTTCTGGTAGACGAACTGGGCGCGTCGGCGCAGCTCCCGGGCACGGGCACCTCGTGCGGTGGTGACGTCGGTGCCGTCGAGCAGGATCTGCCCGGAGGTGGCGTCGGCGAGCCGGAGCACCAGCCGGGCGGTGGTGGACTTGCCCGAGCCCGACTCGCCCACCAGGGCCAGGGTCTGTCCGCGGCGCAGGGTGAAGCTGACGTCGTCGACCGCGCGCAGGGTGCGAGACCCTTCGGCGGTGCGGGGGAGCCGGAACTCCTTGACCAGGTTGCGCGCCTCCAGCAGGGGTGACGTCTCCGCCGCGGGCGCAGGCGCGGGCACGTGCGTGAGTACGGGGGCGGGTACGGGTGCGTGCGCGGGTCCGGATGCGCGCGCGGGTACGGATGCGTGCGCGGCTACGGGTGGGCGGCGCCGCGCGGTGGTCATGCTCGGCGCGCTCGCCAGCAGACGCCGCGTGTACGCGTCCTGAGGGTCGGCGAGGACGTCACGCGTGGGCCCCGCCTCCACCACAAGCCCTTGTGACATCACCACCAGCCGCTGCGACCGGTCGGCGGCGACCCCGAGGTCGTGGGTCACCAGCAGGACCGCGGTGCCCGACTCCTCGGCCAGATGCTGGAGATGGTCGAGGATGACCTTCTGCACGGTGACGTCGAGCGCGCTGGTCGGCTCGTCGGCGATGATCAGCTCGGGCCGGGCGGCGATCGCGACGGCGATCAGGGCGCGTTGCCGCATACCGCCAGAGAGTTCGTGCGGATACTGCCGGGCCCGTACGGAGGCGTCGGGCAGCCCCGCGCGGTCCAGCACGGCGATGGCCTCGGCGGCGGCCGACCGGCGGGTCGCCAGACCATGGATGCGCAGCACCTCGGCGACCTGCTCACCGATCCGCTTCACCGGATTGAGCGACACGGTCGGGTCCTGCGGGACGAGCCCGATCCGTGCCCCGCGTACGGTACGCAGTTCGCCCTCCGACAGCGTGGCCAGGTCGTGCCGGCCGAAGCGGACCGTGCCGCTGTCGATGGCCGCGTTCTCCGGCAGCAGCCGCGTGATCGCGTGCGCGGTCGTGCTCTTGCCGGAGCCGGACTCACCGACCACCGCGGTCACCTCGCCCGGCCGGACGTCGAGGTCCACGCCCCGGACCGCAGCCACGGTGCCGCCGCGGGTGCGGTACGAGACGGACAGGCCCCGGATCTCCAGCAGAGGGCGGCTCTTCGGCACGGATGTGGTCACGTCTTCGCCGTTCTCGTGTGCGTCGGTCATCGCTGCCGGGTCCATTCGCCGTCCAGCGCCCTCGCGACGCGGTTGGTCGCCAGGACGGTCGCGGCGATCGCCAGACCGGGCAGCGCGGTCAGCCACCAGGCGTTGGCCAGGTAGTTGCGGCCCTCGGAGATCAACGTGCCCCATTCCGGGGCCGGCGGGGGAGCGCCGTAGCCGAGGAAGCTCAGCGCCGAGACGGCCAGGATGGAGGCGCCGAAGTCGAGGGTGGCCAGGACGATCACCGGGCCGGCGGCGTTGGGCAGCACATGCCGGCCCAGCACCGAGTACCAGCGGGCCCCGCAGGAGCGCGACGCCTCCACGAACACGGCCTGGCGCACCCGCAGCACCTCGGCGCGCGTGACCCGGGCGAAGGAGGCGACGCTGGCGATGCCCACCGCGACGGCCACCTTCACCGTCCCGTATCCCAACGCCGTCACCAGCGCCAGCGACAGGAACAGCGCGGGGATGGACAGCAGGACGTCGACGAAACGCATCAGAGCGTCGTCCACCCAGCGGCCCACGAACCCCGCGACCAGACCGAGCAGGCCACCCACCACGAACGCCACCAGCACCGCGATCAGGGTGGCCTTCAGGGACAACTGCGCTCCATGGACCACCCGGGCGAAGACATCGCGGCCCAGCTCGTCCGTGCCGAACCAGTGCGCACCGCTCGGACCGCGGAAGTTCTCCGTCGGCACCCCCTTCAGCGGGTCCCGCGAAGTGAACAGCCGGGGCTGGAAGGAGGCCAGCACCACCAGGACGAGCACGACGACCGACACCAGCAGCCCGGGCCGACGGGCCAGGAACCGCAGCACCCGCCCGACGCCGGTACGACCTCCCGGTACGGGTTCGGGCTCCGTGGCGAGAGGCCGGGCGAGGCCGAGCGCGGCCTCGGCCGGGTCGTCGACAAGGCTCTGACTCATGCGACGCCCGCCCTTCCGCCCGAGGCCACCACGATCCGCGGATCCAGCAGCGGATACACCAGGTCGACGACCAGATTCGTCGTCACGAAGATCAGCGCGCCGAACGCCACCACCCCCTGGACCACCGGGATGTCCTGGGCCGTGACGGCCGCCGCGGTCACGCGCCCCAGGCCGTCACGCGAGAACACCGTCTCGACGACGACCGAACCCGCGATCAGTTGTCCCACCAGCAGGCCGACGACCGTCAGGGCCGGCAGGGACGCGTTGCGCAGCGCGTGTCGCAGATGGACCCGCCACCGGCCCGCGCCCTTCGCGCGGGCCGTCTCCACGTACGCCTGGTCGAGCGCGGTGAGCAGGCTCTTCGCCAGCACCTGGGCGATCTGGGCGCCGGTCGGTATCGCGAGTGTCAGCGCCGGCAGCACCAGCCCGCGCAGCCCGTCGTTGCCGAACGCGGGGAACCAGCGCAGCCGGAAGGAGAACGCCTCGACCAGCAGCAGCCCCACCCAGAACGTCGGGACGGACACCCCCAGCGGCGGCAGCGACAGCAGGAGCTGCCGCAGCCACCGCCGCGTGGTGTACGTCGCCGCCACCGCGAGGCCGCCGCCGAGCACCACCGCCAACAGCAGCGCCGTCGATGTCAGTTGGAGGGTCTGGGGCAGAGCGTCGGCCAGCGTCGAGGCGACGGGACGGCCGGTGGCCACCGAGTCGCCGAAGTCCCCCTGCACCGCCCGGCCGAGGTACTCGGCGTACTGCACGAGCACCGGCTTGTCGAAGCCGTACTCGTGCCGCAGAGCCGCGATCTGCCGGGGATCGACCTGCCCCGACTCCATCCCGGCACCGGCCATCGCCGTGACCGGGTCGCCCGGGAGGAAGTCGAGGACCAGGAACGACACGGTGTACGCCGCCCACAGCACGCCGGCCGCCTGGGCGAGCCGCTTGATCACATAGCCGCGCACGGGTCAGCCGATCCAGGTGTCGTGCAACTGGATCCGGCTGGAGGCGTCGAAGGCGAGACCGTGCACCTTCGTGGACACGCCGAGCTGCGTCTGCAGCTCCACCACCGGCACGTTGTAGGCGTCCCGCACGATCGACCGCTGTGCCTGGGCCACCAGTCGACCGCGCTCGGTCGGGTCGGTGGTCGCGGCCTGGGCGGAGAGTGTCGTGTCCAGACCGCTCGCCGGCACACGGTAGAAGTTGGCCAGCTGCGTGGAGAAGGAACTGCGCAGGATGTCGGGGTCGGCGCGGGTGATGTTGCCCCAGATCGCTTCGTACGAGCCCGCCTGCTGGATCGGCGTGAGCTGGGGGAGCTGGAGCTGCTTGAGGGTCACCTGAACCCCGACGGCCTTCAGTTGCTGTTGCACCAGCTCCAACGCGGGCTGGTTCGTCGCCGCGTTGGGAACCCAGTCGATGGTCAGGCTCAGCTTCTTGCCGTCCTTGACGCGGGTGCCGTCGGCGCCCGCCTTCCAACCGGCTTGGTCCAGCAGGGACTTCGCCTTGGCCGTGTCGAGGGTCAGCTCGGAGGCGAGGCTGGTGTAGTCCGGTGTGGTGTGCGCGAGGACACTGGTGGCCGGCCGGGTACCGGTGGGGAAGACGGTGTCGGCGATCTGCTTCCGGTCGATGGCGGCCAGGATGGCCCGGCGGACCCTGGCGTCCTTCAGGCCCGGCCGCGCGTTGTTGAAGCCGAGTCCGAAGGTGATCCCGGGATTGGCCCGGCGCTGGAAGGCGACCTGACCGCCCTTGAGTGCCGCTTCGTCGGCCCTGCCCACGCTGCCTATCGCGTCCACCTGTCCGGAGCGCAGACTGCCGGCCCGTACGCCCGCCTCCGGCACGACCTTGAACACCAGCTTGTCCAGGTAGGCCTCGCCCTTCTTGCCCCACCGGGAGGAACCCCAGGCGTAGCCGGGGCGTTTGGCCAGCGTGACCGACTGGTTCTGCACATAGCGCTTCAGCACGAAGGGCCCGGAACCGACCACCCCGTCACTGCACTTCTGCTGAGGTGACCGCTTCACGCTCGCGGACGACTCGATCCCCAGCGAGTGGGTCGAAGTCGCCTGCAGGAACTGGGCGTTGGGCTGCTGGAAGGTCACCTTGACCGTGAGCGGGTCCACCACCGTGGTGCTCTTCGCGCCGCTCAGGTACCCCTCGGCGAGGGTTCCCAGGACGCCGAGTCTCGGCACCGCGTCGAAGTTGTCCTTGACCACCTGGGCGGTCAGGGGGGACCCGTCGCTGAAGGTGACACCCGAGCGCAGGTGGAAGGTGAAGGCGGTCGCGTCGGCGCTGATGTCCCAGCTCTTCGCCAGCCACGGCACGATCTTGCCGGTCTTGGGGTCCTGGTCCGTCAGGGAGTCGACGATCTGGCGCACCGAGTAGATCGTGTCGTTGCTGCCGACCTGCTGGGGATCCACGCAACCGGCGTCCGAACCCACGGCGAAGGTCAGCGTCCCGCCGGAACGCGGTTTGCCGCTCCCGGTTGCGGAGCCGTCGGTGCCCGAGCCGCAGGCGGCCAGCAGCACACTGGTGGTGAGAAGGGCGGTGAGCCTTGCCCATCGGGGAGAACGGGTGGACCGGGGAGATCGGGGAGATGTGAATTCCGGACGTGCTCTCACGGAGGAGTCTCCTCTTGGTGTCGCCGGGCACGGGGCGTCGTACGAGGCACGACCGCGCACGGGAACGCGGGCCCGTCGGCGCGATGCCGGTGACGGGCGATGACCTGCGGACAGGGGCCGGGCGGAAAGCGGAAAGCGGAAGCGGATTGGAGAGATCAGAGAGATCGGGGGAAGGGGGCGCCGGGTGCGGACGCGTGCCGTGACGGCTGGTCACGGATGCCGGCTGTCGGCAGGCCTCATGGGCGTCGACAGCCCGCGCATCTCATCGACGTCGACGCGGGTGGGCCTCACCGAGGTGCACCGCCGAAGGGAGGCGCCGGCGCCCGGCTGCGGAAGGGGCCGTCAGGCCTGACAGAAGCAGCTCGTCGAGCGCTTCAGGTCGATGTGACGTCGGCGCGCCAGCCGGGAGAACACCACGGCGACGGCGAAGGAGGCGTCGGAGCCACCACCGTGCCGCATAAGGTTCCTCCACAGGTCCGGCCCCGGTCGTGGGGCCACGCGCTTGCGGTGATCGTCGCTGATACCGCCGGGCTTTCACCTGGAGCACCCCACCGCGCGGGAGGGTTGCCGGTCAGCGAGCCAGGGCTTGACGCTGACACTCAATGCCGTTCGTGATCGTACGGAGCGGTTCTCTTCTACGTCAATGGCGGCACCGGACTCCGGCGGAGCGAACCGCCCGAGTCCGGTGGAGCGAGCCAGGTTCAGGCACCGCCGCGTTCGCGCGGGATCTTCTGACCCGCCTCGACGGACACCGGCAGCCGGTTCTCCGCCGGGGGCAGCGGGCAGGTGGCCAGGTCGGTGTAGGCGCACGGCAGGTTCGTGGCGCGGTTGAAGTCGAGGACGACCGTCCCGTCGGAGTCGGGCGCCTCGACGGACAGGCTCCGGTTGGCGGCGTAGGTCGTGACCCCGGAGGTCGCGTCGGTGAAGAGAACCGACAGCCCGCCCGGGACATGACCGGGGAACGCCGTCAGCGACAGAGGACGTCCGTCCAGTTCGAACTCGATCCTGCCCGGGGCGTCGTACACGTGCTCCAAGCCCTCGACCGCGGCGCCCACGGTGGTGGGACGCGGCTCGTCGAAGGGGACGTAACGGCCCGTCACGGCCCAGCGCGGGTCGGGGGCGTAGGCGGGCGTTCCGGTGAAGGACTTGAGCAGCGGTGCGTCCGGGTGCCGGGGGCGCACGATGTCGTGACCGCCCCGCTTGGCGACCTCGATGACGGCGTCCTTCCAGACCGCCTCGACACCACCGCGTTCGGGCAGCACGCCGAAGTGGTGCTCACCATGTACCGGTGTCCCGTCGACGACGAGTTCCTCACCGTCGTCGAGGGTGACGACGACCCCGTCGGGGCCGGTGTGCCATGCGCCGGGCGCGTCGGGGAAGCGCTGCGGGCGGTCGTCGAGCCAGTGGAGGCCGGTGATCGCCAGGAAGCCGTGGGGGGCGGCGAGCCGGGCCTCCTGTCCGCGGTACCAGTCCAGCCACTGCTCGGTGAAGGCGTGCAGGTCTGTGGTGGTCGCCTCGCTGGTCATGAACTCTCCTTCGGTACAAGCCGCGTGAGGGTGGCCCTCGTGCGGGGGTGCGGGGTTCTTTGTCGCGGTCGCGGTCGCGGTCGCGGTCGCGGTCGCGGTCGGTGAGTCGGTGAGTCGGTGAGTCGGGGAATCGTCGCTTCGGTAAGCGGGTCGGTAGGTCGGCCGTTGAGGGTCGGCCAAAGGCGGGTCGGTGGAGTCGGGGGCCCGTGGACCGGTGGGTCGGTGAGGCGCTGGGCTCAGGCCGCGAGTTCGCCGAGGAGCGCCCAGGTTCGGCGCCGGTCCGCCGCTCCCGCGATCTCGGTGCCCGAGAACACGACCTCGGTGGCACCCGCGTCGCGGTAACGCCGTACCTCGGCCTCGACCGTCTTCTCGTCGCCGATCACGGCCAGGTCCGCGGCTCGGCGACCGCCGGACAGTTCGATGACCCGGGCGTAGGACGGGATCTGTTCGTAGAACGAGAGGGTCTCGGTGGCCTTGGCCCGTACCGCGTCCACGTCGTCCGTGACCACGCCGGGCACCAGCGCCACGATCCGGGGCGCGGGCCGTCCGGCGGCCTCGGCCGCGGCGGTGAGCGCGGGCACGATGTGCTCCGCGAGGGCGCGAGGTCCCGCGAGGTAGGGCAGGATCCCGTCCGCAAGCTCACCGCTGACCCGCAGCGCCTGCGGGCCCATGGCGGCGACCAGCAGCGGAACGCCCGACTCGGCGCCCGGTACGCGAGCGGACAGGGGAGTCGTGGCGGAGAGCAGCTCACCGCGGAAGTCGGCCGTGCCGGTCTCGGTCAACTGGCGCAGCACGGTGAGGAATTCGCGCAGCCTGGCGATGGGACGCTCGAAGGGCAGGCCGAAGCCGGTCTCCGTGATCAGTTTCGTGCCCAGGGCCAGGCCGAGGTGGTAGCGGCCGTGGGTCGCGGCCTGGGCGGTCTGCGCCTGACTGGAGACGATCAGCGGATGGCGGCCGAAGACAGGGATCGCGGACGTGCCCACGTGGAGTTCCGGGACCGCCCGCCCGACGAGCGCGGCGAGTTGGGGTGAGTCCGCGCCGAAGGTCTGGCCGAACCAGACCGACCGCAGACCGGCCGCCGCCGCTTCCTCGGCCAGACGCACACTGGCGTCGACCTGGTTCTCCGCGTCGGATGCGTTGAGTGCTACTCCAACAGTCATGTCAGGTGGAACGGGCGCCCGGTGAGCGCGCATTCCGTTCGAGTGTGACGGCTGCATGTCAGTCTTGTGACGCACGGCGGCGACCGGTCCGGCCCTCGCGTTCGAGGGACGATCTCTCCCCACGTCCACATCGGCCAACAGGCCAGGAGGCCGGATTCGCCGACAGGCGTGCTCCGTTGACGCCTCCCGCCCCACGTGCTTACATCCCGCCATGCCGACACCGGAGCCTCTGACCCGCCGCCGCGCCGTGGACCTCGTCCGCGTGGCCGCCGCGCTGTGTCGGACGACCGGCTGATCACGTGCCTTCCGGCGCCTCTGCGCGTCAGTGAACTCCTGCTCCGCACAAGCCGGTTGAGAGCGCCGCAGTCCATCGCTCCCGCAGAACGACACCGACTCGCGCCGAGCCTCTCGTATCTCCCGCCCCTCCCGCCCCTCTCGCGCCGTCATGACGAGGAGCCGCCATGCCTTCACCCACGTCCGCGGGCCGACGCCACGAAACCGAGTACGACCGCCGCAGGCTGCGCCAGTGGCTCGCGGGTGAGGCCAGGGCCGACGGGGTCACCCGCCGTCGGCTGCTCACCCTGCTCGCCGCGACCGCCGCCGGAACCGCGCTCGGCGGCGTACGGCCCGCCCACGCCATCGACAGTCCCATCGTCAAGCCGCTGCCCGCCGAGTGGTTCATCCAGCGCGGCACCAACGCCGAGACCCGCTGGGAGGCACTGAGCGGAACCGGCCACCACACGCCCAACGAACGGTTCTTCGTACGCAACCACACCGCGACCCCCGTCCTGAACGCCGACGACTGGCGCCTGCGCCTGTGGGGGAGCGGATTACGCGGGAGCCCCGGCGAGGACCGGCCGGTGGAGTTCGGGTACGACGACCTGCGCGCGCTGCCCGCCGTCACCCGCACCGCGTTCGTCGAATGCGCCGGGAACGGCCGCTCCTACTACACGACCCAACAGGGCGACACGGTCACCGGCACCGCCTGGACCCTGGGAGCCGTCGGCGTCGCGCGCTGGCGCGGGGTGCGGCTCGCGGACGTGCTGCGCAGGGCAGGTCTGTCCTCGCGGGCCGTGGACGTCCAGCCGCGCGGTCTGGACGCCGAGTACGTCAGCGGCGGGGAGAGCCTGGGACGCGTACGCCGTCCGCTGCCGCTCGCCAAGGCCCTGGACGACGTCCTGCTCGCGTACGAGATGAACGGTGAGCGCCTGCCGTACGACCACGGCCATCCGGTACGGGTGCTGGTGCCCTCCTGGGTGGGGATCGCCTCGATCAAATGGGTCGGCGACATCGAGGTGTCCGCGCAGCCGCTCTACTCGCCCTGGAACACCACCTTCTACCGGCTGTTCGGCGCCGGCTACCCCGAGGATGGCAGCGCGCCGCTCACCCGGCAGACCACGAAGAGCGCCTTCGAGCTGGCGAGCGGCGCCACGTTCGCGGCCGGCCATCGGCACGTGCTGCACGGACGGTCGTGGTCGGGTGCGGGAGGTGTCGCCAAGGTCGACGTCAGCACGGACGGAGGGGCCAACTGGCGGCGCGCCCGGCTGCACGACCGGCCCCGCTCCGGCACCTGGACCCGATGGTCCCTTCCTTGGCAGCCCGACACACCCGGTGCCACGCACCTGCTGGCCCGTGCCACGGACACGGCCGGCCGAACCCAGCCGGACACCGCGATGCCGAACACACAGGGGTACCTGTTCGGCGCGGTGGTGCGCCATCCGGTGAGCGTGGTGTGACCGACGGCGCCTTGGGCCGGGACGACGGAACGGATGCCAACAGGCCTGGAACGTAGGGCTGTTCGGCTCCACGGCACCGGCCCTTCGGCATCGGGCGCCGAGCTTGCTACGGGACGAAGGTGAGACGGGTCAGGCACTGACCCGACCGTCCCGAAGGGGTTCCCGCCATGGCCGTACACGAACACCAGAACCAGAACTCCGGGCTCCGTCCGGGCTCCTTGCGCGGAGCCTTCCGCGAGGCGCCACTGGTCGTCGGCGTGGACGGGTCCGAGCCGAGCCTGCGGGCCGCGGACTGGGCGGCGGACGAGGCCGCCCTGCGCGGCGTCCCCCTGCGCGTGGTGTACGCCTCCCTCTGGGAGCGCTACGAGGGCACGGCACTCGCCGCGGAGCACAAGCCCTTCGAAGAGGTCCGAGCCGAGGACATCGTGGCGGTCGGCCTCCGCCGGGCCCTGAGGCGTCACCCGGACCTCGACGTGTCGGCCGAGATCCTGGCCGAGGAGCCCGAGTACGCCTTGGTCCGGGAAGGACGAGACGCCGCCGCGCTGGTCCTCGGCACTCGCGGCCGCAGCGACTTCGTCGAGATGCTGCTCGGCTCCGTCAGCCTTGCGGTGGCCGCGTACGCCGACTGCCCGGTCATCGTGCTGCGCGGCTCCCACGACAACCAGGTCGGTGCCACACCCGCGCGCCGCGTGGTCGTGGGTGTCGGAGGGACGAGCAAGGGCTCGGCGGCGCTGCGGTTCGCCGCGGAAGAGGCGCGGTTGCGCCGGGTGCCCCTGGACGCCGTACGGGCCTGGCGTTGCCCCGCGTACGAGAGCGTGGACCACCCGCTGCTCACCGGTGAGCCCGCGCGGCTGCACGAGGAGCGGGCCGCCAAGGTGCTCGGCGAGGCACTGGAGGAGGTGCCGGCCGACATCGACCTGCGTCGCCGCACCGTCGAGGGACCGACGCGCCATGCCCTCCTGGACGCGTCCCACGACGCCGGCCTGCTGGTGGTCGGTGCCCGGCGCCATCCCGGCCGTCTCGGGCTCCAGCTCGGCCGTGTCGCTCACGGAGTCCTGCACCACGCCGCCTGCCCGGTCGCGGTGGTCCCCGAACCGGTGTGAGCCGGGACGGCCCGGCGCCGCGCGACCGCTCCTGGCCCGGTCCGGTCCGATGAGCTCACCAGGGGTGGGCCGGTCGGCGGGGGCGGCGGGGCCGACCGGCCCCGGGGCGGCCCGTCCAGCCCCTGTGCACCCTCTCCGCACCGACGGACGATCGAGATACCGAAGCATGGAGGAGGCCCGCGATGACGGACGACCTGCTCGAACGGCACCCTGTCCACGCCCTGCTAGCCGACGGCACCACCGTACGCATCCGGCCGGCGCTCCCGGGCGACCACGACCGGCTGCGTGGCTTCTACGAGGAGATGTCGCCGGAGAACCTGCGCCTGAGGTTCTTCTCGCTCGGCGGGCGCTCGGCCGAACTCGCCGCCGACCGGGCCTGCCGCCCCGCCCATTCCGGCTACCGCGCCCTCGTGGCAGAGACGGACGGCCGCGTGGTCGGCCTCGCCGAGTACGACACCGGTGGGGAGGAGTGCGGGCCGACCGGGCCGGACGTGGCCGCGAAGAGCGGGGACGCGGTGGCCGAGGGGGCAGCCACAGGGCCCGACGGCGCAGCCACGGGGGCGGACCAGGCAGCCACGGGTCCGGACGGTGCAGCGCAGGGGAGGGGCGCCGAGATCTCGATCGCCGTCGCCGACGGACTGCACCACCGAGGCGTCGGCACCCTGCTCGTCGAGCATCTGGTCTCGGCCGCCCGGTCCGAGGGGATCACCACCTTCACCGCCGACGCGCTCAGCGAGAACCACGCGGTGCTGCGTCTCTTCGCCGACCTGGGGCTGCGCATGACCCGCCGTTTCGAGGGGCCGGAAGTGCGCTGCGTCATCCGCCTCGACCAGGACGACGCCTATCTGGCGGCGGTCGAGGCTCGCGGGCGGGCCGCCGATGTGGCCAGTCTGCTGCCGCTGCTGCGACCGGAGGTGGTGGCCGTCGTCGGGGCGGGACGCACGCCGGGCTCGGTGGGCCGGGCGGTGCTCAACCACCTGCGCACGGGCGGCTTCACCGGTCGTCTGTTCGCCGTGAATCCGGGTGTCGAATCGGTGCTCAGGGTGCCGTGTCATCCGTCGGTCGCGGCCCTGCCGAAGACGCCCGATCTCGTGGTCGTCGCCGTACCGGCCGCCGCGGTGCCGGCCGTCGCCGAGGAGTGCGGCGAGTCCGGGGTCCGCGCGCTCGTCGTGGTCACCGCGGGCCTCGACCACGCGCAGGCGCAGGCGCTGCTGACCGCCTGCCGCACCCACGGCATGCGGCTGGTCGGGCCCAACTGCCTCGGCGTGTCGAACACCGCCCCGGATCTCCGTCTCGACGCGACCTTCGCCGCCGATCACCCGCGTCCCGGGACCGCCGGTATCGCCGTGCAGTCCGGCGGTGTGGGCATCGCCCTGCTCGACGGACTGTCCCGGCTGGGCATCGGCGTCTCCACGTTCGCCTCGCTGGGCGACAAGTTCGACGTCAGCGGCAACGACATGCTCCAGTGGTGGGAGAGCGACGGCCGCACCGGCCTCGCCCTGCTGCACCTGGAGTCCTTCGGCAACCCGCGCGCCTTCTCCCGTACCGCCCGGCGGGTGACCCGCCGCATCCCCGTGCTGACGGTCGACGCCGGCCGGACCGCAGCGGGCCGCAAGGCCGCGGCCTCCCACACCGCGGCCGCCGCCACCCGCACCATGACCCGCGAGGCCCTGTTCACCCAGGCGGGCATCACCGCGACCCGCTCGGTCGGCGAGCTCCTCGAAACCGCGGCCCTGTTCCACTCCCAGCCGCTGCCGGAGGGCAGCCGCGTCGCGATCGTCACCAACGCGGGCGGCGCCGGGGTGCTCACCGCCGACGCCTGCGCGGAGGCCGGGCTCGTCCTCCCTCCGTTCACCCCCGCCGTGATCGACGAACTCCTGGCAGTGCTGCCGGACGGCGCCGCCGTCGGCAACCCCGTCGACGCCACGGCCGCCGTGTCGGAGGAACAGCTCACCGCGTGCGTGGACCGCCTCACCCGCTGCTCCGGCATCGACGCGGTCGTCGTGGCCCTGGTGCCCACGGCGGTCGCCGCGGCCACCGGCGACGACCTGGTGCGGGCCGTGACCGCGGCTCCCGCCCGAAGGGCGCGGCCGGTGATCGCCGTACGTCTGGAGCAGGACCGGTCCGTGCTGCTGCTCGCCGCCGGGGACGGCGGAACGATCCCCTCCTACGCCGAACCGCAGGCCGCGGCCCGCGCCCTGGCGCACGCGGCCCGGCGCTCCGCCTGGCTGGCCCGGCCGGAAGGGACCGTCCCAGACCCCGCCGGCGTCGAGTCCCGGCGGGCCCGCACGGTCGTCGAGGACCACCTCACCGCCCACCCCGACGGAGGCTGGCTCGACCCGCGCACCTGCGCCGAACTGCTCGCCTGCTACGGCGTCCCGCAGATCCCGTGGGCCTGGGCCGAGACCGAGGACGACGCCGTGCTCGCCGCCGACCGGCTGCGCGGCTTCGACGGCCGGGTGGTCATGAAGGCCCACTGGCCGGGCCTCCTGCACAAGACCCAGCAGCGGGCCGTCCACCTCGACCTGCGCGGCGACGCCCAGATCCGCGCCGCGTTCCGCGACCTGGAGACCCGCTTCGCCGGCCTCATGACCGGGGT
Organism: Streptomyces sp. NPDC056738; assembly: GCF_042790435.1. Taxonomy (NCBI): domain Bacteria; kingdom Bacillati; phylum Actinomycetota; class Actinomycetes; order Kitasatosporales; family Streptomycetaceae; genus Streptomyces; species Streptomyces sp. NPDC056738. The sequence goes on along the minus strand of NZ_JBHTZF010000001.1, from coordinate 366,109 downwards.
GGTCCTGCAACCCCTCGCCGACCGCGGCACCGAACTCCTCGCGGGCGTCGTCCAGGACGAGGTCTTCGGACCGCTCGTCCTGTTCGGACTCGGCGGCACGGTCACCGAAGTGCTGGCCGATCACGCCGCCCGCCTCGCCCCGCTCACCGACCGGGACGTCCACGAACTGATCACCTCGCCGCGGTGCGCCCCGCTGCTGCTGGGCGCGAACGGCAACACCCCCGTCGACCTCGAAGGACTGGAGCAACTGCTCCAGCGGCTGTCCCGGATGGCCGCGGACCTGCCGCAGCTCGCTGAGGCCGACCTCAACCCCGTACTGGCGACGGCGGGCGGCATCACCGTGCTCGACGCACGGGTGCGTCTGCTGCCCCGTCACCCCCAGGACCCGTATCTGCGCAGGCTGCGCTGAGGAACGTCGTGACCGAGGACTGGCTGCGCCGACGTCGAGAGCCGAACGCGAACCGAGCGACGCGGACGTGAAAGGAGGCGGACCGTCATGGCCGAGACCGTGCTGGTCGCCTATGGAACGACGAACGGATCGACGGCGGAGATCGCCGAAACGGTCGCGGAAACCCTGCGCGAGGGCGGGTTGACGGCCCGGGCCCTTCCGGCCCGGTCGGTCACCAGCCTGGCGCACTACGACGCCGTCGTGGTCGGCGGCGGACTCTACGCGGGACGCTGGCACAAGGACGCGCGAGCGTTCGTCCGCCGGCATCGCGCGGAGCTCGCGCACCGTCCGGTGTGGCTCTTCAGCAGCGGACCGCTCGACAGCTCCGCCGCCGACCGGGACATCCCGCCGGTGCGGGGCGTCCAGCGGACCATGAACAAGCTGGACGTCCAGGGCCACATCACCTTCGGCGGGTGCCTGAAGGAAGGAGCCAAGGGGCGTATCGCCAAGATGATCATCAGCTCCGGAAAGGGCGGAGACTTCCGGGACTTCGCGGTCATAGAGGAGTGGGCGAAGGACATCGCGGCCTCGCTCGCCTGCGTTCGGTAGCTCTCACGTCGGCTGCCACGGCTCCTTCGGTCAGCCGGTCCTGTGCCCGAGCGCGATGGGCCGGGCGGCGGGGATCGAGGGCCGGAGGGCCCAAGCGGAACACCACGCAACGGAACAAACTGGACTCAAGAGATCATCTCGTACCGGACAGGGAAGGGTGAGGGCGATCATGAAGGGTTACGTCTTCCACGGCCCCGGGCAGTCCGCCTGGGAGGATGTCCCGGACCCGGCGGTCAAGGAACCCACCGACGCCATCGTGCGGGTCGGCGCCGTCACCATCTGCGGCACGGACCTGCACATCCTCAAAGGTGATGTCCCCGAAGTGCGTCCCGGAACGGTCCTCGGGCACGAGGCGGTCGGCGAGATCATGGAGGTCGGCAGCGATGTACGGACCGTACGTCCGGGCGACCGGGTGCTGATCTCCTGCATCAGCTCCTGCGGCCGCTGCCGCTTCTGCCGGGAGGGCATGTACGGGCAGTGCCGGGGTGGCGGAGGCTGGATCCTCGGCCATCTGATCGACGGCACCCAGGCCGAGTACGTGCGCGTCCCCTACGCCGACCTGTCGGTGCACGCGCTGCCCGGAGCCGTCGTGAGCAAGGACGCCGTCCTGCTCGCGGACATCTTCCCGACGTCGTACGAGGTCGGTGTTCTCAACGGGCACGTGCGCCCCGGCGACACCGTCGCCGTCGTGGGAGCCGGACCCATCGGTCTCGCGGCGATCGCCACGGCGCGGCTCTACTCGCCCGAGCGGATCGTCGCCGTCGACCTGGCCGCGTCCCGGCTGGAGGCGGCCCGTCGGCTGGGCGCCGACGCGGTGGCCGACGCGGGGGAGGACCCGGAGCAGCTCATCGCCGACCTCACCGACGGTCTCGGCGCCGACGTGGTCATCGAGGCGGTCGGGGTGCCGGAGAGCTTCGAGCTGTGCACACGCATGGTGCGGCCCGGCGGCCACGTCGCCAACATCGGCGTCCACGGCAAGCCGGCGACGCTGCACCTGGAAGACCTGTGGATCAAGAACGTGACCATCACGACCGGTCTGGTGGACACCCACTCCACCCCGACCCTGCTGCGCATGGCCGCCGCCGGCCGGCTGCCCACCGCGGACCTGGTCACCCACACCTTCCCGCTGGACGACATGGAGAAGGCCTACGACGTCTTCTCCCGCGCCGCCGACACCGGCGCCCTGAAGGTGGTGCTCGGCGCACCGTCGCACGAGGACCTCGCCGTCCCCGCGGCCTGAGCCACGCCGGGCGGTCCGGTCGGTGCACGCACCGACCGGGCCGCTGTTTTTGCGGACTCACACGGTCCTGCGGATCACGAGTTCCCGCGGAACCCACCCGCCCCGCTCGCCGTCCTCACCTGCTGTCGCTCGTCCGCGTCGCGGAGAGCGCCGCACGTCCGGCCTCCAGGCGCGCCACGGGAACGCGGAACGGTGAACAGGACACGTAGTCCAGCCCGGCCGCGTGGAAGAAGTGCACCGACTCGGGGTCCCCGCCGTGCTCGCCGCAGACACCGATCTTCAGCTCGGGTCGTGTGGCGCGGCCCTCGGCCACGGCGATGCGGACCAGTCGGCCCACGCCGTCGCGGTCCAGGGTCTCGAACGGAGAGGTGGCGAAGATGCCCTTGTCGAGGTAGGCCGAGAAGAACGCGGCCTCGACGTCGTCGCGGGAGAAGCCCCAGGTTGTCTGGGTGAGGTCGTTGGTGCCGAAGGAGAAGAACTCCGCCTCCTCGGCGATGCGGCCGGCCGTGAGCGCGGCGCGCGGGAGCTCGATCATGGTGCCGACCGGGCAGTGCACGGGGATGCCCGACTCCTCGGAGACCTCGGCCAGGACCCGTTCCACCTCCGCCCGCTCGATGCGCAGTTCCTCGACGGCGCCCACCAGCGGCACCATGATCTCCGCCCGCGGCTGCCCTCCGACCCGGGTGCGCTCCACGACCGCCTCGGCGATCGCGCGGACCTGCATGGCGACCAGCCCCGGGACGACCAGTCCCAGCCGAACGCCGCGCAGCCCGAGCATCGGGTTCTCCTCGTGCATCCGGTTCACCGCGTCGAGCAGTTCGGTGTCGTGCGGGTCCGGCCGCTCGCCCCGGGCCTCGGCGGCGGCGATCCGCACGGTGAGCCCGGTGTGGTCGGGCAGGAACTCGTGCAGGGGCGGATCGATGAGCCTGATGGTGACCGGCAGCGCGTCCATCGCCTCCAGGATGCCGATGAAGTCGTCCCGCTGGAGGGGCAGTAGCGCGGCCAGGGCCCGCTCGCGCTCACGCTCGTCACGGGCCAGGATCATCGCCTCGACCAGCCTGCGGCGCTCGCCGAGGAACATGTGCTCGGTGCGGCACAGGCCGACTCCCTGGGCGCCGAACCGCCGTGCGCGGGCCGCGTCCTCGGGGGTGTCGGCGTTCGCGCGGACCTCCAGGCGCCGCATGCCGTCCGCCTGTTCCATGGCGCCGGCGACGGCCTCGACCAGCGCGTCGGACCGCTCGCCCGTCTCGAAGTACCGCATGACCGCGGAGTCGGCCAACGGGGCCGCGCCCAGGTACACGGCACCTTCGGAACCGTCGACGGAGACGACCGTGCCCTCCTCGACGACGGTGTCCCCCACCGTGAACCGGCGCGCCGCGGTGTCCACCGTGATCTCCTCGGCCCCGCACACGCAGACCTTGCCCATGCCGCGGGCGACGACGGCCGCGTGGCTGGTCTTGCCGCCACGGCTGGTCAGCACCGCCTGTGCCGCGATCATGCCGGGCAGATCGTCCGGGGTGGTCTCCTGACGGACCAGGACGACCTTCTCGCCGGCCGCGGCCCGTCGTACCGCCTCGGCGGAGTCGAACACGGCGGCGCCCACGGCCGCGCCCGGGGAGGCCGGCAGACCGTGCGCCAGTGCCTCGCCGACGGCCGAGGTGTCGAACCGGGGGAACATCAGCCGGGCGAGACCTTCCCCGCTGACCCGGGCCAGCGCCGCGTCCGGAGTGATCAGACCCTCCTCGGCCAGCTCCTTGGCGATGGCGAACGCGGCCTCCGCGGTGCGCTTGCCGACCCGGGTCTGCAGCATCCACAGCCGGCCGCGCTCGATCGTGAACTCGATGTCGCACAGATCCCGGTAGTGCGACTCCAACGTCCGCATGTGGGAGCGGAGTTGTTCGTACGACAGCGGGTCCAGGTCGGCGAGAGCCGTCAGCGGTACGGTGTTGCGGATGCCCGCCACGACGTCCTCGCCCTGAGCGTTCGCGAGATAGTCGCCGTACAGGCCGGGCCGTCCCGTGGCCGGGTCCCGCGTGAACGCGACGCCGCTGCCGGAGTCCGCGCCGAGGTTGCCGAAGACCATGGTCTGCACGTTGACCGCGGTGCCCAGGTCGTCGGGGATGTGCTCACGGCGGCGGTAGATCCGGGCGCGCTCGCCGTTCCAGGACTCGAACACGGCGAGGACCGCCTGCCGGAGCTGCTCGGCGGGTGACTGCGGGAAGTACTCACCGGTCTCCTGCCGGACGAGGTTCTGGTACGACTCGACGAGCCCCGCCAGGTCCGCCGCCGTGAGGTCCACGTCGCTCGCCGCGCCCCGCGCCTTCTTGAGGTCGGCGAGGACACCCTCGAAGAGAGCGCTGTCGACACCCATGACCGTGCTGCCGAACATCTGCACGAGGCGGCGATAGGAGTCCCAGGCGAAGCGCTCGTTTCCGGAGACCTTCGCCAGACCGAGGACGGACTCGTCGTTGAGCCCGACGTCGAGGATCGTCTCCATCATGCCGGGCATGGAGAAGCGCGCCCCGGAGCGCACGGACAGCAACAGCGGATCGTCCGGCTGCCCCAGTCGCCTGCCGGCCGCCTCCTCCAGGACCGTGAGCCGGTCGGAGATCTCCCGCATCAGGCCGTCCGGCTCGCTCCCGGTGGTGAGGAAGGCCCGGCACGCGTCCGTGGTCACGGTGAAGCCCGGCGGGACGGGCAGCCCCAGCCGTGTCATCTCGGCAAGGTTGGCTCCCTTGCCGCCCAGCAGGGCGGCCTGGTCGCGGCCGCCCTCGGCGAAGTCGTACACGTAGCGGACCATGTCGCCGGTCTCCTCTGTCGGGTTGCGGGCTGGAGTGTGCGACTCCAGCCTCCGACCGGCGCGGACGGAGGGGCAGATGCTGTCGGGCCCCTTCGCGGGGCCGGTCGGCCCACCTTCGCGAGCGTGCTACCACCACCGTGACACAGTTCCGGCGGCGGGCGGATGCCGGCCGGTGACGCGCCGTGCCGGTGGGCCGACCGGGACAGGAAGGTCGGGACCATCGGCCCCTGTCAGGGAGGTTCGGCCACTGGCCTCGAACACCGCCGTCGCGAAGGATCGTGTCCGGACCGACTCACCCGGAGCGACCGGGCGCAGGACCGACCGCCCGCTCGCCGAGGCCGTCCTGATCGCCACCTTGGAGGACTGAGGCATGCGCATCGTCATCGCTCTCGGCGGCAACGCCCTGCTGCGCCGCGGCGAACACCCCGACGCGGCGGTCCAGGTGGCCAACATCGACCGCGTCGTCGGCGCGATCGCCGCCCTCGCCCACGATCATGAGATCGTCGTCACGCACGGCAACGGCCCCCAGATCGGCCTGCTCGCCGGCGAGAGCGCCGCCGATCCGGCTCTGAGCGCCCCCTACCCGCTCGACCTGCTCGGCGCGCAGACCCAGGGCATGATCGGCTCCCTTCTGGTGCGCGGCCTGCACGACGCCCTGCCCGGACGCCGGACCGTCGCACTGGTCACCCACACCCTCGTCCGGGCCGACGACCCGGCCTTCGAGCACCCCACGAAGTTCATCGGCCAGGTGTATCCGTACGACATCGCGAGCGCCCTCGCCCGTAGGCGCGGCTGGCACATCGCCGCCGACACCACCGGCTGGCGCCGTGTCGTTCCCTCACCGGCACCCGATGGGATCCTGGAGACCGAGACCGTCCACGAACTTCTCGTCGGCGGGTCGATCGTCGTCTGCGCGGGCGGCGGAGGTGTCCCCGTCACCGCCGACCTCGACACCGGAGCGCTCACCGGGGTGGAGGCCGTCGTCGACAAGGACCTCACGGCGGCCCTGCTCGCCGAGGACCTGAAGGCCGACTTCCTGCTCATCCTCACCGACGTGCCCTGCGTCTACACCGAATACGGCACCGCCGGTCAGCGTCCCGTACTCGGCGCCACGCCCGCCGAACTGCGCGGCGGAGACTTTCCCGAGGGCTCGATGGGCCCCAAGGCGGAGGCGGCGGCCCGGTTCGTCGAACGCACCGGGGGACTGGCCGCGATCGGTGCACTGGACGCCGCGTACGAGATCGTCCACGGGACCTCGGGCACGCTCGTCCGCCCCGAGCTTCCGGTGGTGTGAGCGTCCCACGGGGACCGTTCGGGCCGCCGAAAGCCCGAACGGCAGCGGCCAGGGGCCGTCGGCGCAGCCCGCGGTTCAGGAACCGCTCGTCCGCGGCCCGCCGACGGCCTCCGACTCACCGGTGAGCCGGGGTTCGACGTCCACTACGCCCTCGACGGCGCGGACCAGGCGCACCGCGACGGAGATCAGTGAGGTGTCGTGGATGTGACCGCGCAGGGTGACGACTCCCTCGCTCACGCTCACGTGGATGGCGTGGCTGAAGCTCGGGAAGAGGCACGACACCACCGTGCGGCGGACCTCCTCGGCTATCTCGTCGTCGGACCGCAGGAACACCTTGAGCAGATCGGCGCGACTGACGATGCCGACGAGCATGCCGACGCCGTCGACGACGGGCAGCCGTTTGACGTGCCGGACGGCCATGATCCTGGCCGCCTGAGCGAGCGTGGCGTCCGCGTGGACCGTGACGGCCGGGGTACTCATGAGTTCCGCCGCCCTGGTCGCACCGGCCTTGGCCGTGTCGTGCAGGCGCTGTCGCTGCCGGGAGAGGTCCTGTTCCTCGTAGCGGAACTCCTCCTTGGGCAGCAGGTCGGCCTCGGAGACGACCCCGATGACACGCCCCTCGCCCTCCAGCACGGGCATGGCGCTGACCTTCCACTGCTCCAGGGTCCGCACGATCTCCTTGAACGGAGCGTCGCGCCCCACGGCCACGACCGTATGAGTCATCACATCACTCACGATGTGCGGAGTGCCGGTCATGGAGATCAGTCCCCTTCCGGTACGACCGCCACGGGGCAGGCGGCGTGGTGGAGCAAGGTGTGGGCCACGCGTCCGAGTTGCAGTCCGAAGTGACCGGACCTGCGACGCGCGCCGACGACCACGAGGTCGGCCGCGGCCGACCGGTGGACCAGCGCCTTGCGTGCCTCGCCCTCCACGGTCGTCCGGCGCAACCGGACGTCGGGACGGGCGACGGACGCGTCGGCGACGAGGTCCTCGATGAGCTGAGCGGCCTGTCGCTCGTGCCGGTGCGCCGGGTCCTCGGCCGGTCCGGCGGCGTCGGCCCCTTCGCCGGCCGGGCATCGCCAGGCGCGGACGATGTCCAGCTCACATCCACGCGCCTCGGCTTCCCGGAACGCGAAGCGGGCCGCCTCACGACACAGGGCGGGGTCGCCGACGCCGAGCAGGATGCGGCCATGGGATCCGGCGAGAGCCGCCTTGTCGCCCCGGACCACGATGACAGGGCAGTCGGCGCGGGCCGCGACCGACAGTCCGACGGAACCGAGCAGGGCCCCCTTGAGCTCTCCGCGGCCTCGTGAACCGGTGATCAGGGCCGTGGCGTTCCGGGCTTCCGCCAGGAGCGCGGAAACGGCTTCCGCCGGTGTCACTTCCGTCGAGACGTCCAGGTCGGGGTTGTGCCGGTGGACCCGTTCCGCCGCCGAAGCGACGATGTGCTCCGCCAGCACCTGGCCGGAGGAGCGTTCGCGGCTCAGCGCCGGCAGCGCTGCCTCGTAGCGCTCCCATGCGGACGCGTGGACCACCCGCAGCGGAAGCCGACCGCGTGCGGCCAGGTCCATCGCCCAGTCGAGGGCCAGCAGGCTGCCGTCCGATCCGTCGACACCCACGACGAGGGGGAGTGTCATTGTCTCCACCGCCTTCCGTCTTGGCCGTGAACCCGCGGTTCACTCGGCCGCGAATCCGCGGTTCAAGGGTCACTTTCACGGTCGTCCCGACGGATGCGTGACGGCAGGGGCCGTTCAGCCCTCACCTGCGACATTCGGCCCTGTCGGGTCACGGACACGGCTGAGGCGGGATGCATGGACGAACACGTCTCCGCGTGCTGCGTGCTGCGTGCTGCGTGCTGCGTGTCGAGTGCCGAGTGCTGAGCGCCGAGTGGTGGGGAGGGCGCGGCAGGGTTGCGCGTACTGGAGCGGGTGGCGTCAGCGGACGTCGAGCACGTCGGTCACGGGCCGGCGTGGGCTTGCCGCGCCCTGCGGACCGTGGCCGAGCCGGATCACCATCTGGACGTTCGCCATGGCGGAGGCGGGGTCGCGGACGGCCCACCGGATGTCCGGCCACTCCGTCGGCTGGGAGGTGAGGGAGGCGACCAGTCCGTCCGCGGTGGCCTGGAGCAGGACCCGCTCCAGTGCCTGACCGGCGCACAGCCAGTCCCGGGGCTTGTCACGGGCCGTCCCGAGCAGAGCGATGTTCGGGTTCTTCTCGAAGGCCGCCCAGCCCCGCCCGGGCACTGGACGGCCGAGGGCGAAGTCCCGTACGGGGACCGACGTGCCGCGCTGCAGCGGACCGAACGCCTCGCCGGGGATACCGTCCGACGCTTTGTCGCCGGTCGACGGCTCAGGCCGCGTCCATCGAATCGTCTCCTCGTGCACTCCCGGGGCGAACGCCTCCGTGGCCTCGGCGTCCTGGACCAGTTCGAGGATCGATCGCACATGCCAAGGGTCGGGGAAGAACAGGTCCGCGCCTTCGAGACGGGCCGCCTCGGCCAGCCGTTCTCGCGTGGGTACGGGGATCTCCTCGTCGCGGAAGGGGAAGCGGCTGGAGTGACGGCGCCGGATCGCGGGGGCCAGCCGGGCGAGCGCGCTGTCGGGCGGGCCCGTGCCGATCAGACCCACCTCGGCGAGGAGCCTGGGGTCGGCGGGATCGGGGAGCAGCCGGACGTCCGGCGCCCGCCCGCCCGCAGCGGCGGCCACGCGCAGGTTGAGCAACGCGGCGCCGCACCCCATGTGCAGGCCGCGGTTCTCCGGATCGGTGTGCGGAAGCGCGCGGTCCGGATCGGCGTAGAGCCGCAGGACGCCCGAGTCCCGCAGGAAGCGGAATGCCCAGGGCTGCGCGTTGTGCAGCGAGGGTGCGGCGGTGGCGTCCGCCACGAGGTCCTCGATGGTGTTCGCGTCAAGAGGTGCTGCGTTCACGGTGCTCACCTTCCGCGTGACGTCCCATCCGCCCCTTCGGCCTGGGCGAGCGTGCACACGTGTCTCGCCTCCCCGCGGTGGCGGTGCAGCGGAGGAATGCCCTCCGCCCCTTCCATGGAAGGCTCGCGCGGCGTCGGCCGGGCAGGGGCCATTGGTCCCTCAAGGCGGCGGTCCGGCAGGGGCCATCGGTCCCTGAAGAGGGCCCGGTCGGGCCTCATGCACCCATCGGTCAGGGCCTCTGTCGCCCCGCCCCCTCCTGCCCGACGGGTTTCCGCGCAACGAGTTCGTCGACCAGCGCGGCGACCTGCTCCACCTCGATGAGGAAGCCGTCGTGGCCGTGATCGGACTCGATCAGCCGGAGACCGTCCGCGGTGGAGATACCGGCCGCCAGCTCCGCCTGCTGCGCCGGTGGGTAGAGGCGGTCCGAGTCGACTCCGGCCACGAGCGTCGGGGCCGTCACCCGGCGCAGGGCCGCGCGCGCGCCGCCGCGGCCCCGGCCGAGGTCGTGACTGTTCATGGCCTCCGACAGCACGACATAGCTGCCCGCGTCGAAGCGTCTCACCAGCTTGGCCGCGTGATGGCCGAGGTAGGACTCGACCTGGTACCGGCCCCCGTTCCAGGGATTCTCCGTGCCCTGCGGCGTACGGCCGAAGCGGACGCGGAGCTCCGGCTCGCTGCGGTAGGTGACGTGGGCGATCCGGCGGGCCAGCCCGAGTCCGGTGTCCGGGCCCGGGCCGCTGTCGTGGTAGTGGCCTCCCCGCCAGTTCGGGTCGGAACGGATGGCACGCAGTTGGACGTCGGCCCAGGCGATCTGCTCGGCGCTCGCCGCGGCGGTCGTGGCGAGGACCAGGAGCGCACCGGTCCGCTCGGGATACGACACGGCCCATTCCAGCGCCCGCATACCCCCCATCGATCCGCCGACCACCAGGGCCCAGCGGTCGATGCCGAGCGCATCGGCCAGACTGGCCTCGGCCGCCACCTGGTCGCGCTGTGTCAGAAACGGAAAGTCCCCGCCCCAGCGGCGTCCGTCCGGTGTGAGCGAGGACGGCCCGGTGCTTCCCTGACAGCCGCCGAGGACGTTCGGGGCCACGACGAACCAGCGGTCCGGGTCCAGGGCGCGGCCCGGTCCGACGAGGCCGTCCCACCAGCCGGGGGTGGGATGTCCGGGTCCGGCCGGTCCGGCCACGTGACTGTCCCCGGTGAGGGCGTGCAGCACCAGAACGGCGTTGGAGGCGTCCGGCGCGAGCCGTCCCCACGTCTCGAACGCCAGCCGCACACCGGGCAGTTCACCGCCCGCCTCCAGCGCGAGAGGTTTCTCCCGGGTGAACCACTGGCGCAACCCCGGCGGGTCCCCCTCCCGCCAGGCACCGGTGGCCGGTGGGAGGGGCTCCTGATGGGACGTCAATGCGGTGTTCAGGACGCTTCCTTGGCGGCGCGGAAGCCTGCCTCCAAGTCCGCCTTCAGATCGGCGAGGTTTTCGATGCCGACCGACAGGCGCACGAGACCGGGCGAGGTGCCGGTGGCCGCGAGCTGCTCGTCGTCGAGCTGGCTGTGGGTGGTGGACGCCGGGTGGATGATCAGGCTCCGTACGTCGCCGATGTTGGCGAGATGGCTGAACAACTCGACCGCGTCCACGAACCGTTTGCCCGCCTCCACCCCGTCCCGCAGCTCGAAGGAGACCACGGCACCGGCACCGCGCGGCAGATACTTCTGCCCGGCGTCGTACCACCTGCTGGACTCCAGCCCCGGGTAGTGGACGGCGGCGACCTCGTCGCGGCCCTCCAGCCACTCGGCGAGAGCCTGGGCGTTGGCCGAGTGCCGTTCGATGCGCAGGCTCAGCGTCTCCACACCCTGCAGCAGCAGGAAGGCGGAGTGCGGGGACAGCGCCGGGCCCAGGTCGCGCAGCAACTGCACCCGAAGCTTGACGGCGAAGGCGCCCGGGCCGAGCGCCGGCCAGTACTGGAGGCCGTGGTAGCTCGGGTCCGGCTCGGTGAAGTCCGGGAACCGGTCCGCGTGCGCGCCGAAGTCGAACGTGCCGCCGTCGACGACCACCCCCGCGATGGTGGTGCCGTGCCCTCCCAGGAACTTGGTGGCGGAATGCACGACGATGTCCGCGCCGTGCTCAAGTGGCCGCAGAAGATAGGGAGTCGGGACCGTGTTGTCCACGATCAGCGGCACGCCTCCGGCGTGGGCCACGTCGGCGACGGCCTGTACGTCCAGCACGTTGCCACGGGGGTTGCCCAGCGTCTCGGCGAACAGCGCCTTCGTGTTCGGCCGGATCGCCGCCCGCCACGCCTCGACGTCGTCGGGGTCGTCGACGAAGGACACGTCGATACCCAGCCGGGGGAGCGTGTGGCGGAAGAGGTTGTACGTACCGCCGTACAGCGAGGTACTGGAGACGATGTGGTCGCCCGCACGGGCGAGCGTCAGGATCGCCAGGGTCTCCGCGGCCTGTCCGGAGGACAGTGCGACGGCCGCGACACCGCCCTCCAGCGCGGCGATCCGCTGCTCGAATACGTCCTGGGTGGGGTTGTGGATGCGGGTGTAGATGTTGCCGGGTTCGGCCAGCGAGAAGAGGTCGGCCGCGTGCTGGGTGTCACGGAACACGAACGACGTCGTCTGGTAGATCGGCGTCGCCCGGGCGCCGGTCGTCGGGTCGGGCGCGGCTCCGGCGTGGATCTGCTTGGTCTCGAACGACCATGCCGAGGTGTCAGGTCCCCCGGGAGACTCTTCGGGGGTGTGGCCGGCGGTGACGGAATCGATGGGCTGGGTCATGGTGCTGCTCCCTGTACGGAGGGTGGGAACGGGAACGTGCGCGCGGGGGCGCACGGCGCCGTGGGGACGTGAGGAACCACGTCGCCGGGGACGTATGGATGAACCGCGTCGGCGATGACGTATGGAGGAGCCACGGCGCCGAGGACGCATGAAGGACCTACGTCGCCGAGGACGGACGAAGGACCCACGGCGTATCGACCACGGCCGGTACGGCGGCAGCGGTCAGCGCTGGGCGGTGAAGAAGGTGCTGGTCAGAGGCCTGAGCGCGATGTCAGCTCGCGGCCGGACAACCAGTGGTGGTGACACGCACATAATCGACGTGGCGGCGGGTCACGAGCACGGTCATGAGCCCAGGTAACCACACGGCGTCGTCAGGAACCAGCCAGACGGCGGTGTTTCATGCGTTCGAGGGCGTGCCGGACCGGCTCGCTCCGGGCGTGCGAAGGCTCAGACCTGACCGGTCCGTTGTGCCAGGCGGCCTCGCACACGCCAAGTCCTGCCGTACGCGTCGAGGGCAAGCACCGCCCGGCACGACGTCGTGCCCGGACAACCGGAGAAACCCTCCGTGTCCGCCATGCAAGACCCGCCCTGATTTCCTTGACCGCCGTGGTGACCGTCTGCTGAACTCCCGTCTCATGAATCCGCGCGTGGACCTCACCCGGCGGCGCCACATCGATCTGGCGCACGTCGCCAGTACGTTCTGTTGTCGCTGACCCGGCTGATCGTCCCCGGCGGCCGTCGGCTCGCACCGACGGTGCGCGTCTGACCGAGGCGGTACCGAACCGCCTGTGCCGCGCCGCTGCCGCGCGGGATCGTCGCCTCCGACGTCTGAGCGACTGCTTCCATGACCTCACCTTGCGCTTCCCCCTTCCCGGCTGCGGGCTGAGCTGTCCGCCGTGCGGGACCCGCATGAGCGGGGAGGCCGCGCGGACGGGTCGGCAGTCGTCCCAGTCGTCGGAGAGCGGGTGAGCCGTCGCACCGACCGCGGTCGGTGAGGAGGGCGGCCCCGGTGCGGCGAGCTGACGTCAGCCCCCTCGAACGGCTCGCACGGCCGGCCTTCCCGCGTGACCAAAGGCCGTCGGCCCCTGTGTCGCCACCACGACATCTGCTCGGTCTCCGGTCGTTCGGTCCGTGAGGCGATCCGTCGCTGCCGTCTTCCATGCCCCAACACCCGGTGGCGTGCCCCATCACACCCGGTGGCGTGCCACCTCCCCGAGAAGGACCACCTCATGCCCGTGTCCATCCGTAAACTCACCGGCCGCATCGGCGCGTTGGTCGAGGGCGTCGACCTCACGGCTCCACAGGCCGACTCCACGCTCACGGCACTCCGAGACGCCCTCAACGAGCACAAGGCGCTCGTCTTCGACCAGGCCGGTCTCGACAACTCCGGCCAGGAGCGCGTGGCCCGCTGGTTCGGCGAACTCACCACCGCCCACCCGAACGTGGCGGCCGCCGACGGCACGACCAACGTGCTGGCCGTCGACAGCGAGACCTCCAAGGCCAACGAGTGGCACACCGACGTCACCTTCGTGGTCAACCCGCCGCAGGTCACCACCCTGAGGTCCCTGGTGACCACGCCCTACGGCGGCGAGACACTCATCGCCAACGCCGCCGCTGCCTACCGCGATCTGCCCCGGCCGCTCCGCGACCTCGCTGACTCGCTGCGCGTCGTGCACACCAACCAGTACGACTACGCGCGCCCCGCGGCCGCCACGGCGGAACAGCGGGAGTACGACAGGATCTTCGTCTCGACGCCGTACGAGGCCGAGCACCCGGTCGTACGCGTCCATCCGCTGACCGGTGAACGGGGCCTGTTCATCGGCGGGTTCGCCAAGCGGATCGTCGGTCTGCCGAACAGCGACTCGGCGGATCTGCTGCGCATCCTCCAGTCGTACGTGACGCGTCCGGAGAACATCCTGCGCTGGACCTGGTCTCCCGGGCAGCTCCTGATCTTCGACAACCGGATCACCCAGCACTACGCGGTCGACAACTACGACGACCACCCGCGACTGCTGAACCGGGTGACCGTCGCGGGAGAGGTCCCGGTCGGCGTCGACGGACGCCGCAGCGAACAACTCGTGGGCGACGCCTCGCACTACACCAGCGTCCTGGCGGTGGCGGCATGACGGAGGTCCGCATCCCGGCGCCGGCCGTTCTCAAGGGCCCTGACGCCGCGACCGACGCCGTACGGGAACGCGAGGTGTTCCTTCCCCGCGACGCGCGCCGACGGACGGCGCTCGCGACACTTCGTGACCGGCTGCGCTGGCCGCTGGGCATCTACACGACCCCGGTCGCGATCCTCCTGCTCTGGGAGCTGCTCGCCCGGGCCGGTGTGGTGACGAAGACCTACGCTCCGGCGCCGACCTCGATCGTGCGGTCCGCCGTCGACCTGTGGCAGCAGGGCGTGCTCGGCCCGGACGTGGCCGTCTCGCTCCAGCGGGCCGGTATCGGTCTCGCGATCGGCCTGTCCGTCGGCATCGTCACCGGCGTGCTCGGCGGGCTGCTGCGCAGCGGCGAGTATCTGTTCAACGGCCTCGTACAGGTCCTCAACACGATCCCCCTGCTCGCCGTACTGCCCCTGATGATCGTGTGGTTCGGCATCGACGAGCTCACGAAGGTGCTGCTGATCTCCTTCGGTGCCGGCGTGCCGATGTACCTCAACCTGTTCGCCGCGATCCGCGGCGTCGACCAGCGCCTCATCGAGATGGCCCGCACGACCGGAGCCGGCAGGTGGCGCCTGGTGACCAGGGTCCTGGTTCCTGGATCGCTGCCGGGTTTCCTGGTGGGTCTCCGATTCTCCCTCGCGTACAGCGTCCTCGGCCTCGTCGCCGCGGAGACGGTCAACGCCGACAAGGGACTCGGATTCCTCATCACACAGGGACAGACCTATCTCCAGACCAACCAGGTCTTCGTGGGGCTGGTGATCTACTCGCTCCTCGGCCTGCTCGCCGACCAGTTCGTCCGTGTTCTCGAACGGGTGCTGCTGCGGTGGCGCCCGAGTTATGAGGCGTCATGAGCAGCACAGTCGCGACCGACCTCCGCCGCCGGACCGGCGTCATCGTGGAACGGGTCGTCCGGCAGTTCGGCGACCGGGTCGTCCTCGACCGGCTCGATCTCACCATCGAAGACGGCGAGTTGGTGATCCTGCTCGGCCCCTCGGGCTGCGGGAAGAGCACGCTCCTGCGGCTGCTCGCCGGACTGGACCGGCCCGACGGAGGCCGCGTGGAGGTCCCCGCGAAGCGGGCCGTCGTCTTCCAGGCCGACCGGCTGCTGCCGTGGCAGCGCGTCCAGCGCAACATCACACTCGGCCTGCACGGAGCCGACGCGGACCAGCGGGCCCGTGACGTGCTCGCCGAGGTCGGGCTCGCGGGCCGCGAGAAGGCATGGCCCAAGGAGCTCTCCGGCGGAGAGGCCCAACGGGTCTCCCTGGCAAGGGCGTTGGTTTCAGAGCCTGAACTTGTCCTGCTCGATGAGCCGTTCGCCGCCCTCGACGCCATCACGCGGCTGCGCATGCACGACCTCGTGCGCGCACTGCGCACCCGACACCAGGCCGCGATGCTGCTGGTCACCCACGACATCGACGAGGCGATCGCTCTGGCGGACCGCATCCTCGTCATGAGCGACGGACGCATCGGTGCCGCACACGCGGTTCACCTCTCCGCCGCGGACCGCGAGGCGAGTGTGGCCCGCGAGGAACTCCGCGCCCGGCTCCTGGAAGACCTCGGCCTGGCCGGACAGCACTGACCCCCAGATCCCAACACCAACACCAACACCAACACCAACACCGATTCCAGTAAGTGCACGACTGCCCGTTCGAGCAAAGGCACGACCGCCAACGCTCGTACCGATCACAGAAAGCCCAGGACATCCCATGCGCAAGACAACCTCCCGACTCGTCGCCGTGGTCGCTCCCCTCACCCTCGCAAGCACCCTCGTCGCCTGCGGATCGTCCTCCGAGACCACCGCACCGCTGAGCAACGCCGGCAACGCGAGCAGCGAGAAGCACCCCGAGTGGAGCAAGTACACCTTCACGATCGGGGACAACGGCGGTGACGGCAGCGAGGCGCTGGCGAAACTGACCGGCGTCTTCGACAACGCGCCCTACAAGGTGAAGTTCGCGCGCTTCACCTACGGCCCACCACTCGTGCAAGCCGCCGCTTCGGGAGACATAGACCTGGGCAGCGTCGGCGACGTGCCCCCGATCACCGGCGCGGCGAAGGAGTACGGCTTCAAGATCGTCGCGGTGAACCGCTCGCTCACGCCCGACCAGGCGGTGGAGAACATCATCGTGCCGAAGGGCTCGAAGCTGAGGACGGCCGCCGACCTCAAGGGCAAGCGGATCGCGGTCCCGCAGGGCAGTTCCGCCCACGGACTGGCCCTGAACGCGCTGAAGAGCGTCGGTCTCGGCCCCAAGGACGCGAAGCTGGTCTTCCTCGACCCGGCAGCCGCCGCGACGGCGTTCAACACCGGCAAGGTCGACGCCTGGTCGATCTGGAACCCGCAGTCGGCGATCGCGGTCAAGAACGGCGCGCGGATCCTGGTCAAGGGCCTCCCGCCGATCGACCAGACGAGCAGCTACTACGTCGCGAGTGACACGTCGCTCAAGGACAAGACCAGGCGCGCGGCGCTCACGGACGCCCTGAAGAGGCTGTCCCGCGAGTACGCCTGGGCCATCAAGCACCCGGATCAGTACGCGAAGGCGCTTGCGCAGGAACAGGGCATCCCGCTGGCCGACGCCAAGGCCTCCCTGGCCGCCTACTCCAACAGGGTGACGCCGGTCGAGAAGTCGGACATCGAACTGGAGCAGAAGCTCGCGGACGCCTTCCTGGAAGCGGGCCAGATCACCAAGAAGGTCGACCTCGACTCCATCACCGACAACCTCCTCCCGGCCGGTTACGACAGCTCCAAGCTGACCTTCAACTGACACCGCCATCCACCTCGACACACGAAGGAGACAACCCGTGACCGAGCGACAGCGTCGGCTCCACCTCAACGCCTTTCTCATGGAAGCGGGCCACCATGAGGCGGCGTGGCGGCTACCGCACAGCAACCCCCGGGCGGACTTCGACCTGCGGCACTGGATCGAGCTGGCGCAGCTCGCCGAGAGCGCCAAGTTCGACTCGCTGTTCCTGGCGGACGGCCCGGCCCTCATCGGAACGGGCGAGTTCCGGCCACCGGGCCAGCTCGAACCCCTGACCCTGCTGACCGCACTGTCCCAGGCGACGAGCCGCATCGGCCTCATCGCGACCGTCTCGTCGACGTACAACGAGCCCTACAACCTCGCCCGCCGGCTCGCCTCCGTCGACCACGTCAGCGGCGGCCGCGCCGGCTGGAACATCGTCACCTCGGCGGGGGCGGACGAGGCGGCCAACTTCGGACTCGACGACCGCCCCAGCCACGCCGAGCGCTACGCCCGCGCCGACGAGTTCCTCAAGGTCGCCAAGGCCCTGTGGGACAGTTGGGAGTCCGACGCCGTCGTCGCGGACAAGGCCACCGGACGCTACGCCGACCCCGAACGGCTGCACCGGCTCGGCCATCAGGGCAGCCACTTCAAGGTGGCCGGCCCCCTCAACGTGCGGCGCCCGCCGCAGGGTTACCCGCTTCTCGTCCAGGCCGGCTCGTCCGAGGACGGCAGGGACTTCGCGGCCCGCCACGCTGAGGCCATCTTCACCGCCCACACGACCTACGAGCGAGCGGCAGCCTTCTATGCGGACATCAAGGCACGGACCGTGGCCGCGGGCCGCGACCCGGAGGGCGTGATCGTGCTGCCCGGCATCGTTCCGTACATCGGGTCGACCGAGTCCGAAGCCCGCGCACTGGCCCGGCAGTTCGACGAGCTGCGTATCCCGGAGTACGGGCTGCGCCAGTTGGCGGCCGTGTTCGAGACCGAGCCCACGGTCTTCGAACTCGACGAGCCGCTCCCGGACTTCATCCTCGCGAGACCGAAGCTGGAGGGTGCACAGAGCCGTTCCGACCTGATCATCGACCTCGCCGTACGCGAACGGCTCACGGTCCGCCAGATCATCTCCCGACTCGGCGGCGGACGAGGCCACTTCGAGTTCGTCGGCACACCCGAACAGGTCGCCGACACGATCATCGCCTGGTTCGAGGGCGGAGCCGCCGACGGCTTCAACATCATGGCCCCCGCCCTGCCGTCGGGCCTCGCGGCGTTCGTGGACCACGTGCTACCGATCCTGCGCGAGAAGGGCCTGTTCCGAGAGGAGTACGAAGGCACGACGCTGCGCGAGCACTACGGCCTTCCGGTCCCGGAGAACCAGTTCCGGGTCTGACGGTACGAGCCTGATCGGCGGTACGCCATGCCGGTTCCCGGGATGCGCGCACGCACGGTCCTGCCTCGTGCGGAACGTGCGTGCGCGCGGACGGGGCGACGTGGCCCTCGTGTCGGGCCGGGCTTCGTTGAGCCGGGGAGGGCCCGGCGACCCTTTCGCCAGGACCGGCCTAGCCCCGTTCACGCCGGGTTCGGCACCACCGTTCCACCGACCCGCTCGCCCACCCGCAGCTCGGCGGCACTCTCCCCGTTCTCCGCCCTGGATTCGAGGCAATCCACCGCCCGGGCCCTTGCTGCTCAGGGCATGCTTGAAGTCCGGGCAGATTGGCTACGCGAAGGGAGGTGGCAGAGATGGACGTGTCGTGGACGGCAACGGACCTGGAATCGCGACGACTGTCAACGAACGAACAAAGCTCCGACCTTGCGGGTCTGACGGACCACTTCACCGCACTGCGCTCGCGTGGTCGCGGGTACTTGGAAGTCGGCCTGACGGGGCGCGAGTATCCCCGGCTGACCCTGGGCTTCCAAGATGATCAAGCAGTCATCCATCTGTTCAGCAACGCTGAGAGGTCGTCTCTCCTCGTCGGCGATGGCACGGCCGCGGCGGATGCAGTCGTACACGTACCGATCATGGACGACCTGGCTGTCTTCAGTGGCGACTACGTCCTCTCCGTCGATCGAGCCTGAGCCCTCGTGCGCGACTTCATCCGGACGGGGAGACCTTACGAGCTGGGTGAGTGGCGGGACCTGTAGACGCAACCCGATCACCAATCGAGACACCGCCCAAGCAGGGCACGACCTAGGTCCAGTTGCCGGCCTTCGATGCCCCACTCACCAGGTTGTCGTCACCGCGGCGTGTGACGGTTGGCGGAGAGTGAGGCAGGCTTCGAGTGCGGCTCGCTGGTGTGGCGGCAAATAGTCACCGAGGGGGGTCTTGCGGGGACTGTGGCTGCCCTCGCAGAGCCAACTCTGTTCGTCATCGTCGAACCACCAGTGCTGGGCACCCCACATGGGATGCCCATGGAGGAGCTGTCTGGCCAACGCTTCGCCCGCCTCGGGCGCACCCTGAGCGACCAGAGCCTCGACCACCGCCGTCGCGGCATCCTCCGGAACGGCTTTGTCCCCGAGAACAGGCAGCAGAAGGAGGAGACGGGCGTGAGGGTCGGTGACACCTGCCGCATCCGGTGGCCCCTCAAGCAGGGCGGCGAGTTCGGGCCAGCACAGCCCTGGACCGATACGGTCCTCGTCGTCGCTGGCCAGGACGAGATCCTGACTCCACTCGGGATGCGTGAGGAAGTAGTCCGTGGACGTGAACTCCTCGCCGCTGTTGAAATGCACGACGACCGCGAAGCCGCCCGCCAGCGGCACTGTGAACGTCGGCCAGGCCGAAGGATCGTGGAGCCGGTCCAGCATGGCTGCGGCATCGCCCGCATCGGACCCGAAGCCCTTCGGTGGGTGCCCCTCGGACAAGTTCACCAGGTACGCGGGCCAGAAGCTCGGCTCGTCCAAGAGTGGATGCCCGTCCACGACGGGCGACGAGGAGTACCAGTGCCGTGCCATCACCATGCCGGGATTCTCTCCATGCCTGTTATCGAAGGACGACGCTCACGCCCTGCCCCTCGAAGATTTCCAGGAGCAGGTCGAACAACGAAACGTCCCGATCGCCCACTGGCACGCGCTCGGCCAACCGCGCCCGAGCCTGGGCTGAGGAACCCCAGAGCAGGGTGAATGGTGTGGAGGCGCCCCATCCACCGATCAGGCAGTCATCCAGAGCGTCCAGGTTCCAGCCGAAGTATCCGCCGGGCCCATTGATGGCCTCGCCGATCGCGCAGTAGAAGCTGTCCTCGTCGACGATGAACTGGCCATCGATGGTGAACACCTGCCCTGTCGGAGCATCGGGCCTTCCCTGCTGCCGGTACCCCCGGGACCA
Organism: Streptomyces sp. NPDC056738; assembly: GCF_042790435.1. Taxonomy (NCBI): domain Bacteria; kingdom Bacillati; phylum Actinomycetota; class Actinomycetes; order Kitasatosporales; family Streptomycetaceae; genus Streptomyces; species Streptomyces sp. NPDC056738. The sequence goes on along the minus strand of NZ_JBHTZF010000001.1, from coordinate 345,860 downwards.
CAGCGCGACCGACAGCCACGCGCGTCTGTCCTCGGAGGCAAGATCGTGCCACGTGCCGGTGTGATCAAGCTGACCGGCGCGGATCAAGTCCCATGCCGCGTCCGCCCCGGGTAGCGCGTCCTCGCACCACAGTGTCACCGTGACGTCGACCAGGCCGGCTCCGCGAGCGGAGGGCTCGACATCGACGACGGTGACCTGGCCGACGAAGTAGGACCCCATGGTGACACCGTCGCCATCAAGGAGGTTGATCCAGGCGTTCCCCGCCGGGGCGCGACGACTGCCGACATGGCCGACACTTTTCAGTAGGCCCCCCTGTGGGAGGAGACCTGTTAGGCGCACTCGGCGTGCGCCCTTCTCATCCGGCAGCGGCGTGAAAAGGCCCTCGGCTTCGTACGCCGGGCCCCAGAAGTCGTTGTCGTCTTCGTCCGAGGTCAGCGCGTACTTCTGCCGCTCGCCGTCCTGCCCCGCTATTCGCATTGCACCCCCAGTGAGAGCGCTGATCTTACGATGCTCTGCGGAATTGCCTGGCGGTCACCGACGCTGAGGACCCGGACAGGTGCAATCTCGCTGGCCTCGAGGCTTCACCCGGCAACCTGCATTCCACGAGGTGTGCACGCAGGTCGGGTTGCAGGGATGTGCGTGGTCCCTGGTACCGAGCTCGGCCTCCCTGAGTTGTACCGCAGGTTCTTTGACGCGCTCCGCGAGTTGTTCGATCCGGACGAGCCGCTCACGGGCCTTGAGGAGCTCCGCTTGGAGCATCTGGTGTGCTCGCGGCTTCGGAGCCGTGCTGGATAGCCCCGTTGACGAGATGGTCCCCGCTCAAGACTGCCACGTGTTTCTCTGAGGTGCCTACGATGTGGGCATGCCATCGTCTGGGATCGCTCCGGAGAGCCGTCACGGGGTAAGAGGATCGACTGGTCTGGAGCTTGCACGAACGGATCGGATCATCAGCGCTCTGTCGTGGTGGTGGGCATCTGCCCCCGTCCTTCTGTTCGCCCCGGCGATCGCGTATGCGATGGGGCTACCGGACGTGCGGCGAGAGATCGGCTGGATGTTCGGCCTGACGGCGCTGTTCACCGCCGCGGTCGCACCGACCGCGGGCTTCGTAGTGGCTCAGGTCAAGGACCGTCGAGAGGCACGCGGACGATTCCTGATCATGGCCACGGTGTCCAGTGTGCCGATTCTCTGCTTCTTGTTCTTCGGAGTGCTGTTCCCTGAGTGCCCGGAGGGCTACCACTGCTAAGTGTCGCCTCTTCACTGCTGGTCACGCGCGAGATCTTGCCGTCTCTGGTGTGATCATGGCGTCAAAGCCGCCCGAAAGGGTCGGCCATGGAGCTTCCGCAGGTGGACCGGGTCCCACCCGTCGCGGCTTACTGGCGAACAAACTTGACGATGCGCCAGCTCGCCCCGCTCTTCGAGGTTCCAGGTCGGCAGCGGACCGCATCATCGACCGTGCGGCCGGATACCCCACAGCCATCCCTAGAGGGGCGCAGGGGGTTGTCAGTGCGGGGTGGTATCCATGCCGCATGAACATTGATCAGGCTGACCCTGCTGAGCTGGCGGCGCTCCGTGCGGCGTTCGCCGTGGACGACGGAGACGAGTCGGCTCTTGGGTGGGAGGCAGTGCATGCCTTCGAGGCAGAACACGGGATCGTGCTGCCCGAGCCGTATCGGACCTTCGTCGCTGAGATATCGGACGGCTCACACTCCGGTCCGCCTGAGTATGGACTCATGCCAGTCGCGGAGCTGCCGAACGACTGGGGCGGCGAAGAACAGGAACGTGACCTGAGCAAGCCGTTCCCCTTGGCGGAGGCCTGGACGTGGGAGGACGACGCGGACCCTGCCGAGGACGCCGACGAGGTCCTTGAACAGGTCTTCAATCATGGCTCGATCGTGCTCGGCACCGATGGCTGTGCGTTGAACTGGCACCTCATCGTCAGCGGGCGTCACCGAGGGCACATCTGGATGATCAGCGACGTCGGCGCTCTCCCCTTCGGCGCGCAGTTCGGCTTCACCACCGCCGAGCCTGGATTCGCCGGCTGGGTCCGACACTGGGCAGAGAACAAGCCCTGGCATGACGCTGCGTGACGCCTCGGACGATTCGACCGTTGCCGTCTGCTCTCGCTGGTCCGCTGCACAGGACGAACGTTGGCCGATCACAACACTCAGGGGGCAGCCTGCCCAGCTGAGCCTTGCCCTCGACGGGGCCGACGGTATGGGGCGCTCGAAGCACGTCCCGCCGTACCGGCCTAGAGCGTGTCTCTTTGGTGGGCTGGTCAGTTGAGCGAACATGTCCATCCGGTTAGTGATCACTGATGCGATGTGGGACCGGATCGAGCCGCTGATGCCGGCCGATCCAGTCTGCGGTCGGCGATGGGCCGACCACCGCCGCACCCTTGAGGGCATTGCGTGGAAGTACCGCATGCTCGCCCTGGCGGGACCTGCCGGGGAACTCGGCTCCTTCCAGACGGCCCACAAACGCCTCATCAGGTGGGCCGCCGACGGCGTCTGGGCACGGATCCTGGCCGCCGTCCTGGCCACCGCCGACGCCGATGACGACGTGGAATGGACGGTCTCGGTGGACTCCACCACCTGCCGGGCCCATCAGCACGCGGCCGGGGCTGTGAAAAAGGGGCTGCGCGAGGGTCAGAACCCGTCGACCACGCACTCGGACGTTCTCGTGGCGGCCTGATTACGAAAGTACATCTGGCCAGCGACAACCTGGCACGGCCATTGGCCCTCTGCCTCACCGCTGGTCAGGCGGGCGATGCTCCGGCATTCGAGGCCGTCATGGCCAGGATCCGCGTCCCCCAACACGGACTCGGCAGGCCCCGGATTCGACCGGAGGCCGTCCTCGCGGACCGAGCCTATTCTTCGCGCGCGATCCGCAGCCATCTCCGACGGCGGGGCATTCGCGCCGTCATCCCGCAGCCTGCTGACCAGGTCGGACACCGCCTGCGGAGAGGGCGAGGCGGAGGTCGGCCGCCAGGTTTCAACGCGGAGGCATACAAGCAGCGCAACACCGTCGAACGGTGGTTCAACCGTCTGAAGCAATGGCGTGGTCTGGTCATGCGCACGGACAAGTTTGCCCTGACCTACGAGGCTGCTTGGCACTTGGCAGCCATCCTGATCTGGTCGCGCTCGACGCGGTGATCAGAGCGGCTCGTGCACGACCAGGCGCGACTGCTTCCCCGAAAAGGCGCTTCGCAGGGCTCGGCCCTCACGGTTCCGGGCAGCGAAGACTCCTCGTTTGTCCACGTGCACGACCAGGACGTCATAGCCATCGATGACCTCGGAGATGCCCCGCGTCTGGATGGTGTCCCGCCAGGCTTCCGTGTTCCGACCGAACCAATCCGGCAGTCCGCAAGGCTCAGCCACGGCGTCCCAGAAATCGTCGAGCGTCTCGATCGCCCTACCTCGCAGGTCAACCACCAGTTCCGACTCAATCCTCTTGGCCATCACGACAGAGTAATCAGCCCTCTTCCGAGGCGTCAGAGTTCCAAGGAGGCAAGTCCTAGCGGCGACCGGAGGATCGGTGACACGAACGCTCACTGAAGCGGCAGTGGCGAGGTGCTCTTGGACGGGCCGGGCCGTGCCCGAATCGCCCCACGCGCCCCTTAGGCACCGTCAGTCCTCGTGGCCGGCCCCACTCTCGGCCACGGCAATGGCGACGCGACCCGACCGCAATGACGTTCGCCCTTGCGTCGCCTCGCCGAGAGCCTCTGTGAGGCTTTGAAGGTCGTTGTCGGACACCACCCGCAGGTCGTGCTCCGCGAGGAGAGCGGCCATCCGCTGCGGCTTCCACAGCGAGCGCCATGGTTCGCCCGAGGTGATGGAACCGCCGATCACTCGGGACAGCAGTCGGCCCACGGACGCTCTCGTAGACGGCGTCTGGTAGTTGACAACGAGGACGCTGCCGGGAGCTGTCCTGGCAGCGAGCGCGGCCACCGTGGCGCGCACTTCGTCGCGCGTGAGGTAGGGGACGACGCCCTCCCAGAGCCAAGTCGTGGGTACGGAGGGGTCGTGCCCGGCGCCGTCCAATGCCGTGCCGAGGTCGTCGACGGCGAAGTCGACCGGTGTGAACCGCACGGATCGAGCGGCCAGTGGCAGTTCGACCGCTGGGCGAGCGCTCTCCTCCGACCCCAGGGCCTGTTGTGCGGCCTCGGTGAGACGGGCTCGCTTGTCCCGCTGAGAGGCCGGATGGTCGACCTCCCACACGTCCGTCTGCGCAAGCTCGGCAAGCCGCCACGCGCGCGTATCCAGACCGGATCCGAGGATCACGAGTTGACCGGTCACGCGCGAACGCAGGGACTCATCGATCGCGACCGTACGCGGCACCATCACCTCGGCGCACGCCCGGACACTCTCGTACCGTGAGCGCGCCTGCCAGCCTTCGGGCGGCACCCCCGTCCGCACCTCGTCCACGGGGACACGTTCCTCGGCGCGCAGCATCCGCACCGCCACCGGATCCGAGAACCGGCCGACGGCGACTCTCCCGTCCGCCACCGCCCGCCCCTGGCAGACCAGTACCGCCGTCCGACTCGCCGCACGCTCGATCTCGCTCACGGATCCCTATTCAACCCGATCCTGCGCGCCCGTTTGAAGGCGGTACGCCGCCAGGAGCCGACACGCGGTGGTCACGTCAGGAAGCCGTCCGGCGCGGCATACCGAGACTTGAGAATGCCAGGCACTCTTGCTCTCCGGGCCGATCCCTGGCCGTCAGCGGCAGGCAGGCAGGCGGACAGATAGATAGACAGACAGACATGCAGCCCCGGCGTGCCACCAGACCGGTGATCGCTTGCGGGGGTTAACCCCACCGCTCTCCCTCGCGTCAGCCGCATCCCCGACACGCGGGCCAGCCGGATTCTGTGATGAATCGATTCACCGAATGATGGGTGCCACAGCCCCACCACCCATCGTCGCCACCACCCATCGTCCGAAGGATCAGCATGTCCCGCTCTACGTCCAGCCGCCGGTCCCTGAACCGTGCCCTGTCGGTCCTGGCCCTGACGGCACTGACCGCCGGCGCCGTCACGGCCTGCGGCGACCACGACTCCGCTTCCCAGCGATCGACCTCGCCGTCCACAACCTCGTCCGCCTCTCCGGGGACCGGCCAGGCGGTCGCGGCGGCGGGCCTGCACATGATCGACAACGGCGGTCACCGTCTGGCCTTCCATGTGACGCCGGGCCACGGCTCCGTCATCGTCCTGGACTCGGGCGGCGGCGAGGACTCCTCCTACTGGAACGGCCTCGTCCCCAGGCTGCACGCCGCCACCGGCGCCACCGTCATCACGTACGACCGGGCCGGTCTTGGCAAGAGTGACGTGGTGCCCGGTCCGTGGAGTGTCGAGAGTGCCGTCAGTGACCTTGAAACGGGGCTCCGGCAGTTGGGGGTCACCAAGAACGTGACCTTGGTGTCCCACTCCCAGGCCGGCGAGGTTGCGACCTACTTCGCGAGGAACAACCCGCAGGTGCTGTCCGGCGCGGTCCTGGTCGACGCCAACCTGCCGCCCCTCTTCACGGATGAGGAGATCGCACGCCTCGTGGCACTCAGCGAGCCCCAGGTCAGCGCGGCGAAGAAGGCCCCGGACAAGCCGCAGAACCGTCAGCTCATCTCCACCGCGGCGAGCTTCGTCGCGACGAACAAGGCGTTCCACAAGGTTACTTGGCCGAACGCGGTACCGGCAACCGTCATCGTCTCGGAGAAGACCCCGTTCGACGGCTCTCCCGAAGACGCTCAGCGCTGGCGGGACGCTGCCGCCTCGTTCGTCCAGGACGGGCCCAACCGAACGCTCGTCACCGCGAAGGGCAGCTCCCACGACGTCCCGAAGGGCCGTCCCGAGCTCGTGCTCAAGGAGATCGAACGGATGGTCGCGACACAGCACTGACCCCACCACTCGAACACTGCCCAGCGAGCATGAGTAGGCCCCCCGACCGATGGGCGCCAGCCACGAACCGTTCATCCGGTCAGTGGGACTGTGAAGGTCCCGGCGCGGCCACCGGCGGAGATCCGGAAGCGGGGCCGGGGTCGCCGATCGGATGCACCGGACGTGCGTCGGTCGGCCGGTGAACGCCGATGGCCGATCCCTGCTCCTCGGCCACTTCCGTGGTGCAGACTGCTTGTCGAGACTCAGGAGTGAGGGCGGGCGACGGTAGGGGGCGGTCGTGGGGGAGGACCTGACGGTCAACCTCGTGGCCTCGCTGCTCGCGTTCGCCGTCGGCTGGCTGGGGCGCGCCCTGGTGCACTACTCCCGGACGCGGGCCCCGGCCGCGCGTGTGTGGCGGCTGGACCGCGGCCGACGCGTGGTGGTGGTCGTGGGGGAGTCCGGCCGGGCCTCGCCCGCCTATCCGAAGATCCATGAGGCGGATGCCCTCGCCGCCATGAATCTCCGGCAGTTCCTCTCCCAGGACCTGCGGTTGCACGAGGCCGTCACGGTCAGGGCCAAGGCCTTCGCCATGGCGTCGGACGCCGAGGAGAACCTGGTCGTGATCGGTGGGCCGGCGCACAACGGGGTCTGGCAGTTGATGGCCGACCGGCTCAACGCCCCGTACGCCTTCCGCCAGTTCTCCGACGACTACCGCATCGTGGGTGTGGCAGACGGCGAGGAATACGGACGGTCGGAGAGCGGGGCGACGACATTCGTGGACCACGCGATCATCCTTCTGGCACGCAACCCCTTCGCGGCCGGAAGCCGTCTCCTCATGATCGCGGGCTGCGACACCCTGGCTACATCGGGAGCGACGCAACTCTTCGCCCGCGCCGAGATACGCAAGCTGGCGAAGGCGTACGACACGAGAGCCCCGCTCGCGCTCGTCGTGCGGGTCGAGAGCGTCGCCGGGTATGTGCGCCCACCCGAGATCGTGGCCGCCACCAACTTCTCCCAGGCGTCCGTTGTCCGGACCGACCCGGCACCGCGAGCCTGACACGTCCACCGTTCGGACCGACCCCGAACCGGTGAACCTGACGCGTCCACCGGACTCCTTACAGACGTCGAGCGCGGCGGTTGCCGCAACCGAACCAGCGTGTGAATAGCGTGAGTTGGCCTGTAAGAGGGCCGAGTCGTGTCTTGATGGGGCTCGGCTGTGGACAGCCCGACACAGCGCCCCGACGGCACAGTGGACACCACCGGCCGCAAAGCAGGCTGCATGCGGTCAGGATCCGATCGGACAGGGCGAATCTTCGAACAGACTCTGTCTTTAGGTCGGTTGCGGACGGCGCGACACGCACGGTGGACAACGTATGCGGGGCCTCACGCGCGCCGGCGAGTCGGGGAAGATTCGGCGGACCCATTTTCCTGCATGTGTGACGTGAGGCACTCTGCTGCTCCCGGGGGCGGGATGTGTGGGGGGTGGGCGATGTCGGTGAGGGCGGTTTCGCAGCGTGAGTTCGCCTTGGCCTGGAGTGAGGCGCGACTGGTGGTCGGGGCGTACTGCCGCCGTGCCACTCGCAACAGAGAGGACGCGGAGGATCTGTTCCAACGGGTTGCCCTGCGGGCCTGGCGTGGATATCCGTCCTTTCGTGGCGATGCCCATTTCCTGACCTGGGTGATGGCGATAGCCCGGCGCGAGGCGGCTCGACTGGCGGTGGAGGCCGCCGAGGAGCGCGCGCGGCGGGCCGGATGGGACGATGCGGCCGCGACGCTACTCGTCGCCGAACCCGACACGAGTGCAGCCGACACCTCATGGCTCGGAGCGGCGGTCCTGGAAGCACGACAGGCCGGCGTGCTCGGGGAGTTGGAGTTCGAGGTGGTGCGGCACCGGCTGCTCCGCCCCGAAGACGGCTGGGAGCGGCTGGCCGAGCGCCTCGGGGTCGGCGCCGTCAACTGCGCCGTGGCACACACCCGCGCCGTGCCCAAGCTCCGGGTGTTCCTTCTGTTGGGCCGGCCCGAGAGGTTCGGAGGCGTCGCAGCGCTCTCCGCGGCCTGCGCGGCAGCGGCCGTGCAGGAGGCCGATCCGCTGAGTCCTGCCGAGGAGGCCGCGTTCCGCGCTCTGGTGCTGCGTGAGCGCCCGGGCTACCGGGCGCGTGGCTGGCGCAGCGCCCTGCGCGGTGCCTGCGCGAAGGTCGTCGAGCACCTCGGCATGCCGGAGTAGTCCGACGTCAGCGCACTTCACCGAGAATTTCTCTGACGAACCGTCATATCTGTAAGGACGGCGTCTGGTCCGGGTCTGAACAAGCGGTATTTCCGGCCGATGGGAGACGCACATGGAAACGGGCATTCCCGCCCGCCTGTGGGGGTCCGACGCCCCAGGTGGTCCCGAGGCGCCCTACGTTCGTGACGGCGATGTCCCGCGCCACCTCGACACCCTCGAGGACGGCAGCGAGACCTTGGTCATCGGTGACGTGGAGGGCGCCGCCGAGTCGGGACACCTGCAGGGCCAGAACGACTACGGCTTCCTCGGCACCTGCGGACTGTGTGCCTGCGAGGGCGTCCTGCGCTGGTTCGGCATCGAGGTCACCGAGCACGACGTCGTGGACCACGCGCTCCGGAACGGCCTGTGTCACGTCTCGGACGTCGCCGCGGAGTGCGGCGGCACCACCATGGAGCAGCAGGCCCGCATCCTCGGCGATCTCGGGGTCCCCGCGGCCGTCCTGGAGTACCGCTCGCTGGAGGAGCTCGCGACGGTGCTAGAAGAGGGCCGCGCCGCGATCATCGCCGCGAACGCCGGTGTGCTGTGGGACGACGCCGACTACTGGGACTACGGGCAGGCCAACCATGCCGTACAGGTCACCGGTGTCGCCAGGGCCCCGGCCACCGGTCGGATCCAAGGGTTCTACATCAACGACAGCGGCACCGGCCAGGCCGCCCGCTTCGTCAGTGCCGCCGACCTGAGCGCGGGCTGGCTGGAGGCCGGAGGCCTCGCCGTCGTCACGGATCTGGTCGGTACCGGCCGTGGTGACACGATCGACGCGGCCACCGACGTGGCGCGGACAGCGGAACAGCACCAGCGAGCGACGAGGACGACACCGTGAACAACTCCCGCCCTGAGCAGCCCGCCCCGGACAGGTCGACCCCGTACGACCAGGTCCGCAAGGAGTTCACAACGCACCGGCTCATCCGCGACGAGGTGCCGGTCGGGCACTTCGTCTCCCTTCCGCTGCCGACCCTGCGCTGGACACGCGCCGGGTACGCCGCCTTCGCCGCGCCCTCCCGCCGTGAGCCGGGCCGTCCGCAGGTACTCGGGGCCCCCGACCGCTGGTGGGTCATCGACGCCGATCGGCACACCCTGCTCGCCTACAACCTCACCACCGCGGAGGGCTTCACCGACGCCGCGCTCACCGGACCCCTGACGCTGGCTTCCGTCGGCCGCCCGCTGGCCTCCGTACGGGAGGAGCTGCGCATGTTCGACGAGGTGATGGCGCAGGCCGCCCCCCGGTTCCTGCGCGGCGAGGCGCCCTCCGGCGACGAGCGCGAGGAACTGGGCGAGCTGCTGCCGCTCGTGCTCCGTACCGAACTACTGCCCTGGTACACGAAACTCGCGCCGGACTTCTTCGGCTGGCTCGGCGTCGACCCCTCGCCGGAGGTGGCCCGCCATGACCGGTGACGGGCCCGCCCCCGCGGAGCGGATCATCGCCGACGCCCTCGCGCTGGCCGAGGAATGCGGCTGGAGCACCGCCATCGCGTTCGCGGCCGGCCTGCCCGCACCCGACGACCGCGCCGTACGGCTCTTCGCTGCCGCCGGCGGCTGCGGGGCCGAGCTGCTGCGGGGCCGCCTCGCCGAACGACCCGGCGCTCCACGGATCGACGTGACTCCGCTGGAGGACATCGTCGCCGATACCGGTCTCGCCCTGCGCCCCAACCGGGCCCTGGCCGTCCTGCGCTGTGGTGAACTGCTGACGCCCGAGGCGGTCGAGGCCGCAGCCGCCGTCGTGCGCAGGGCATCCGGCAGCGGCCTGGTCGTGCTGACGCATGCCGAAATCCTGAACGGTCCCGACGACCTCGATCTCGTCCAGCGGGGCGTCTGGCGCACTCTCTTCACCGACGCACCGCTCTCGTGGGCCGGACAGGACCTCGCCGAGCACGGGGTGCTGCTGTGGGCCGACTCCTCCGCCGAGCCCGCGGCTTTCCTCACCCCACAACTCGCCCGGGACGCGGGCCGGTTCACCGCATGGCTGGACGGGCCGGGAACGGCGGGTGCCGAACTCCGGCTCGCGCGGGCGGCACACATGCTGGATCTCATGGAACGGGCCGCGGACGCCGCGGAGCACCGACAGCCGGGAGGCGAAACCCGCACGGCCGAGCGCCGCCTCACCCGGCTCCGTACGCAGACCGCCGACCTGCGACGACGCTGGCTCAAGCGGCTCGACGAGGACCGGGCCACCCTGGCCCGTCAGTTGGAGGCGTCCCTGGAGGTCTTGGAGCAGGAGCTGCTCAGCGCCCTGCGCGAGGTTCCTCAGCGGCAGGACCGGCACCGCCCGGTGCCCGCCCGGCTGGACCAGGAGCTCCTCGGATGGGCCGAGTCCACGCGCGAGCTGACCGCCCGCCGTGTCGCAGAGGACCACGGCGACCTCGGACGCCTCGCCGACGAACTCGACTGGGAGCTGGTCGATGATGTCACGGAGGGTGAAGCGCCTTTCAGGGAAGCATTGTTGAGCGGTGGGCGCGCTCTCTTCGACTTCGCGGGCATCGACTCCGCGGTGCCCTCCGGACGTGATCGCCCGGTTCAGGTCCGCCGTTCCGCATGGCCGTCGCGTGCCGCGGTCGGCGCCGTGATCGGCGCGGGCGCGGGCATGCTGGCGAGCGACGACGGCATCCTCACCCTGGCACTCGGCACGGCCGGCGCGGCGAGCGGTGCGGCCAGCGCCTACTTCTCGGACCAGGAGACCGCGCGACGGGCGGCGGGCGAGGCCCGCCGGGACGTGGTCCGGCGCGTCGGAGAGATCCGCACAGCCGTTCGGGAACGCTTGCGCGGCGCGGCCGAGGAGGCGCGCGCCGAAGCCGCCGCCACCTTCGACAGCCTCGACCGGCAACTCGCCGCCGCCGTGGCCCGCACCGAGCGGCAGTCGGCCGGGACGACACCCGGCACCGCCCTCGCCCCACCACGCCAACGCCTCGACGAACTGCGGGACCGTCTGCGGGCGGCTACCGGAAAGTGAACGGGCCTGATCACCCGTTCTCGCTGCCTCCCTCCCCGGGCCCGGCCCGCCGACTCCGCACCACACACCGCGAGCGGCGCCGGTGCCCCGCGCACCGTGAAAGGAACGTCCCCATGACGCAGTCAGACGAGATCGTCGTGCCCCAGACGCCCGCCAAGAGCACGCTCGGTGACAAGCTGCGCCCCGCCGTCGAAGCCGCCCGCACCAAAGCCGGTGACGCGATCGAGGGGCTGTCCGGGATAGCGCAGACACTCAGCATGACCGAGACGACGGCCGGACTGCTGGAGGCCCGGCGGCAACTGCGTGCCGACACGTTCAAGATCCTCGTCATGGGCCGCTTCAAGAACGGCAAGTCGACCCTGCTCAACGCCCTCCTCGGCGGTACGACCACCCCGGTCGAACTGCACGGTCACCAGGGTCCCATGATCGTGGACGATCTGCCGGCGACCGCGATCCTCACCGAGGTGCGCTACGCCGACGAACCGTACGTGCGTGTCTGGTCGAAGGACGGCAAGAGCGAGACCTGGACGCTCAACCGCTACCTCAACGAGTCCGCGCTCGGTGTGGACCGGGACGAGAACAAGGCACGATTCGACGACATCCGTCAGTTCGAGATGGGCTTTCCGGCACGGCTGTGCGCCGACGGGTTCACGATCTACGACTCGCCGGGCCTGGACGACGAGGGTGAACTCGACGCGATCACCCTGGACGCCGTACGCCGCTGCGACGTGGCGATCGTCGTCTACAGCACCAGCGCCGCCATGGGCAAGGGCGAGCGGATGAACGCCGCCAAGGCCGTCGACGGCGGGGCCAGCGTCTTCTCTGTCGTGAACCTCTGGAACGGCCGTCGCGTCGACGAGCGGCTGCGCGCGTTCATCTGGAACAGGTACGTGCACGAGGAGCGCGGCGGCCCCAAGTACACCCCTGGGCGGGACCTCGCCGCTCAAGGTGTCTTCTTCGTCGACGCCCAAAGCGCCCGCAAGGCCCGCTACGGAGGCGACGAGACGGACGCCGTACGGTCCGGACTCACCGCGTTCGAGCAACACCTGGGCACATATCTGCGGCGGGAGCGGCTCCACATCCACCTGGGCAAGTTCGCCACCCAGGCCGGCGGTCTCGCCGACGGCATCGAGCAGCACATCGCCCAGCGGCGGGCCGCGGTCGCCGCCGACCAGCAGCAACTGTTCGCGGCGTACCAGGCGGTGCAGCCACGTCTCGACGAACTCTCGACCCGCCCCGACAGGCTGGCCCCGGTGTTCAGGCGGGCGCGCCGCGAGGCGGAGGCGACGTTGTCGGCGAGTTTCCAGTCGTTGCACGCCCGCATCCTCCAGGACCTGCCGGGACACCTCGAAACCGTGGAGCCACCCACAGGCGAGAAGTTCCTCAAGGTCTTCCAGCAGAAGAAGCTTGTCACCGAGCTGTACGACGAGGTGGGCGGCTACCTCGACGACCGGGTCAAGCAGTGGGCCACCGGCCAGGCGCCGGAGGAGATCGCGCCGGTACTGGAGAACCTGACCGAGGAGATCGAGGCCGAGGCCGCGCTCATCAGCGCCGAACTGGAGGAGATCCACCTGGACTTGTCCGGCTGGCGCCCCGAAGCCAGTGGCAAGGGTGTGGTCACCACCAAGGAGAGGCTGCTGACCGCGGTCGGTTCGGTCCTCATCGGGGATCTGCCGAGCGCTCTGGGCGGCGGCGCCGGTGGACTGCGAGGAGCGGTCGGTGCCGCGGCCGGTGGTCTGGTCGCGGGGTTCGGCCTCGCCGCGGCGGGCCTGGTGGGTTCGTTGGTGTTCTGGCCGGCGGCGCTCGCGGCGGCCGCGCTCGGCAGCATCGTCGGCGGCGGTTCGGGACTTGTGAAGAAGGCCAAGAAGAAAGTGCTCGTCGACGCCGAGACGCAACTGCCCAAGATGCGTGTGGAGATGCTCCCGAAGATCGCCGAGGAGGTACGGCGCAACCTCGACGGGATGGAGAAGTCCGTCACCACCGAATTTCGCAAAGTAGTGGACGAGGAGCGGCGCAACGTCGAGGACATCGTCGCGCTGAACCAGGCCGACCGCGCAGCGCGCGAGAAGACGCTCACCGAGCTGGACGCCCTCACCGAGCGGCTCGCCGAACACCGTACGACCCTCAAGGCGGCCCTCACGGTCGCCAAGCAGGGGTGAGGGCGATGGCGTACCCCTGGCACGGGTCGGGCAGGCCCGCTGTGCCCGCGGAACTGCGGAGGCAACTCGCCGAGTCGCACGGCGATGCATACGCGGAGGAGGTGCGGCGCAGCGTGCGCGTAGCTGTGCGGACGGCTCAGGCATCCGGCACGGCCGTCGTGTTCGGCGGCCACTTCAGCAGCGGCAAGTCGACGCTGCTCAACGCCCTGCTGGGCGGCGACCTCCTTCCCACGGACGACTTCCCCGAGACAGGTGTGCCGTGCAGGATCGTGAGCGGTGCACGGGAGCGGGCCGTCGCTGCCACGGCCGCCGGCACCGTCGAGCTCGCCTTCGGGCGGGAAGCGCTCTCGGGGGTCGTCTCCCTCGTAGGAGCCGACGGGGAGTACCGCGAGGACGTCCACGGCGTGCACGAGGTCCGGCTGACCGTCACGGGCGGCGGGCCCGCCGGGCGAGGCTGCTGCTGGATCGACTCGCCCGGAATCGACGACACCGCCGACGTGCACGACCGGGCTGCGCGGACCGCAGCGGCGGGCGACGCGCTGGTCTGGGTGGTGGACTCCAGGCGGCCGCTCTCCGTCGGCGAGACCGAGTTCCTGCGTGAACACCGGGAGCGCACGGGGACGGGCGCGGCGCTGTTCGTCGTCAACGCCTTCCTGTCCGAGGACACCACGGCGGGCTGGCAGCGCTTCCTGAGCCGTGCGGACTACTTCCGTGAACGGATCGCCGCCCTCGGCGACGCGGAGACCGAGGTCGTGTTCGTCTCGGCACGTGCGGCGTCCGGCGGGCCGGACTTCGGACTCGGCGACGTACGGGACCGCCTGGACGCCCTCGGCCTGCGTACCCACCCGAGCGTGCGTACGGTGCGACTCCATCGCGCGGCCCAGGCCCTTGCCCGGCTCGCGGACGATGCCGCCGCGCGCCGCGACCGGCTCGACCGGGAGATGAAGGAGGCCGCACGCCGTCGGTCCGAGCTGGAGCGGGCCGAGGCGGCGGCACGCGCCGAATGCATGAGGAACAAGACGGCGAGGCTCATCGCGGACGGCTTCGCACGGCTGGGGCACGAGGTGCGCGCGTGCGGGTCCGCGGTCGCCGCCGAGATGGGCGACAGTGGCGACCTGTCGCGGGACGGACGGTACGCCGCCTCGCTCAGCCGGCGCGTCGAGCAGGTCTGCGACGCCCTCGCCGACGAGCTCATGGCGGCCGTCACGGAGGTGGCGCGGGAGCAGCTGCACCGTCCGCCCGGTGCCGACGTACGGGCCGCGGTCGGTCGCAGGCTTCACCCCGGCGAGCTGACCCTCAACGTGCCCGACACCCCGCTCGGCAAGGCCCGCGGGGGAGCGGGCGGCGCGCTCGGCGCCGCCATCGGCACCATGGTGCTGCCGGGGATCGGCACGCTCATCGGCGCGCTCGCCGGATCGTTCACCGGGGCCGTGTCCGCCGCCGACGCCGCCCTGAGCCGCGACCGCGAGGGAGCGAAGGCCGACGCCTTGCGCGCGGCCGAGGACGCGGCCCAGGTCCTGGACACCAGAAAGCCCACCGTGACACGCCTGTTCACGAAGGCCTGCACACCCTTGCCCGTGCTCGAGCCGGCCACGGACCCGGCGCCCTTGGCCGTGCTCGACCGGCTGCACGACCACCTGTGGGCACAGGCCGAACGGCTGACGGCAGCCGGAGCCCAAGCGTGCGTGCCGCGGTGCGGCCGGACGGCCCCGGCCGAGGACGGGAGATGAACGGCGTGGCCGGAGTCATCGGAATCGACCCGCAGCACCTGCGGACCACGGTCGTGCTGCGCGAGGGCGAAGGAACGGCCGCCCGGCTTGCCCCGGTCGGGGACGGCGTGCGCCGCTCGATTCCCAACGCGGCCGATGCGCAGGGGCGCTGGGGCAGCGAAGCGGCCGAGCACCGGCTGGCCGGGGTACGGCCCACGGACGCGGACGGCGAACTGTACGGATGGCGGTGCGAAGCGTGGTCCCCGGAGTTCCGGGCCGGCCTCCACCGACGCCTCACCCGCTATCTCGGGGAGGTGGAACCCGTTCCCCTGCACGGCTACCGGACCTGTGTCGCGGTCCCGCCGCTCGGCCAGGCCGGCACGGACCCCTGCTGGCCCGAGACCGAACCGGTCGGTCCGACGGACGCGCTGGTGTGCCGCTGGCTCACCGCCGGCCCGGATGCGCGGGAGGTCGTGGCCGTGGCCGTGGGCGACACCTGGACGCTCACCGGCGCGTACCGCGTGCGGGACACCGCGGACGGGCCGCACGTCACCCGGGTGGGCACCCTGCGAGAGACCGAGGGGACGGCCGCCTGGCGCGGCACCCTCCTGCGGCGTGTGCTCGATCGCTGCCCCCCGGCCGTCCTCGGGCAGCGGATCCTCTCGGCGCTCGACGGCGTGGACGAGTTCGCGACCGGGCTCCGCACCGGCGACCAGGACCGCCAGGTGACCTGGTCGGGGCCGCTGGCGGACGTTCTGTACACACCCTTGAAGATGACGCCACGACAGTTCATGGCGGGCGCCGAGACCGGACCGGCCACGGCCGGTCTCGTCCTGGCGGTGCAACGGGCGGTACGCGACCTCGGCGCCGGAGCGGAAGAGGGGCCGCTGATCGTGGTCGGCGGCCCGGGATCCCTCTGGCCGCTGCGCTCGGTGCTCCCGTCCCGCCTGGGCACCATGTGGCAGAGCACGGATCCCGGTCTGGACCTCGCGTACGGGGCGAGCTGGTGGCCGAGCCTGCGGGGACGATTCGCTGGGAAACACGGCGGGCGCGTGCGAGCCGTGCCGGCGGTCGGTGGTGGCGGGGGCCCGAACGCCGCCGAAGGGCTCGGTTCGGCAGCCGGCCCTGACAGTCCGGAAGACGGTTTCGGTCGCGCCGGATCCGCGAGCTCCGTTCCCGCGAACTCCGGTCCGGGTGTACCCGGCCACGGCAGCCCCGGCCCAGGCTCAGGGAGCACCGGCGGGCCGGAGGGTCTCACGCTGCCCGGCTCCGATTCGTACGACGAGATCCCGCCGTGGCGACGCCCGTAGCGCGGCGACAGCAGTACGACGCCCCAGCCCGCTGCCAGAAGCGCTGGCCCCGAAGTCGCCCGCCCCGCCCGCGCGTCACCGCCGGAGGTCCCGATGACCACACTCCCCGACCCGCCCACCCTGCCCACCGGCACCCCCGACGGTGCCACCACGGCCGGGGCCCTCGGTTCCGCCGAGGCGTTCGACGCGGCCTGGGCCGCCGAAGACCTGCCCGATCTCCTGCTCGCGCTGATGGAACGCCGTCACCTGTCCGCCTTCGACTCCTCCCGCTGGCAGGTCACCCCGGCGCCGGACGGCGACGCCCGACCCCTGTTGCACGAGGTGCTGGGCCTGGGCCGTTCCCGCACCCCACTGCCGCCCGGTCCCGCGATGACCCAGGTGCTGACGGCCTGCCACACCCCGGGCCAGGCCACCGTTTCCGTCCTGTTCGGCGACGGCACCGGCCACCGGATCTTCTACGGGGGCCGGCGCACGGCCGGAGGGGGCGGTGGCAGCGCCACCGACTTCCTCGCCGGGCAGGCGGGCGCGCTGCAGGCGCATTTCCCGGGAATGCGCCTCGGCCCGGCCCTCCCCCTGGGCGGCTCGAGCGGTCCGGACCGGACCGCCCTGTCCGACGTCGCCGCGTTCCTCAACTCCGCACCCGCGCTCGCCGTCGTCACCGGTATCCCCTCGGGCCGCCCCGACGCCGCCGGCCGGGCCCTGCAGAGCACGGACCGGCTGGCCGCGGCGCTCGGCGGACGCCGGTACGCGCTGGTGACCGTCGCCGAACCACTTGGCACCGACGTCCTCGACGAGACGCTGGACCGCACCCGCCGGCTGCGCGGCGACACTCACGCGCAGGTTCGGCGCACCCTGTCCCTCTCCCGGGCCGACGGCGTCTCGGCCTCACTCAGCGAGAGCCACACGGAAGGCGGAGCCGAGGGAGCCCTGGGCTCCGGAGCCGGGTATCTGGCGGTGCTGGGCGCGTTCTGCACCGCGGCGGGAAGCGTCGCGGCGACCGAGAAATGGCGCCGCAGGGCGGGCCTGGGAGGTCCCGCGATGACGGGACTCAGCCGACTGCCCGCCATGATGGCAGGGGAGTCCCACTCGACGACCCGTCAGACCGCGACGAGCCGTACCGTGACCCGCGGCGCCACCACGGAGGTCCTCGACGCGAACGCGCAGGCCTGCGAGGAAGTCCTCCAGCGACACCTCGACCGGATGACCGGCGCACGGGGCGACGGCTGGTGGCGGCTGTCGGTGTACGTGGCCGCCGACGGTGACACCACGCTCGCCGCGGTCACCGGTGCCCTGCGCGGCATCTGCACGGGCCCCGGCACCGATCTCGACCCGATCCGCGTGCTCCGCCCCGATCCGTGGGCCGTCCGAGCCGCCATCACCGGCGCCCGGTCCCTGACCCTGCGCTCCGCGTCGGGTGGACCGGCGCATCCGCTCGGCGCCGCCTACGACTCCCTCGGAACGTGCGTCACCTCCGCCGAACTTGCCGTCCCTACCGGACCACCCCAGCGCGAGATGGCCGGGGTGCCGATGCGGGAGACGGGCGAGTTCGCCCTCACCGCGCCGCCCGGCCCCGAAGATCCCGCAGCCGCCGTCCACCTCGGCGAACTGCTCGACCCGCTCGGTCGGCCGCTCCAGCCCGTGACCCTCACCGCCGAGGCCCTCAACCGGCACGTCCTCATCGCCGGAATGACCGGCTACGGCAAGACGACCACGGCCAAGAGCATCCTCACCCAGGCCCACACCCGACTCGACGTACCGTTCCTCGTCATCGAACCGGTCAAGGCCGAGTACCGCGCCCTCGCCCACCACCCCGAACTCCGCGGCCGGCTGCGTGTCTACGCGATCGGCGCGGACGGCGTGCTCCCCCTGCGCCTCAACCCTCTCGCCCCCGTCGACTCCGTTCCCCTGCTGCGCCACATCGACCTGCTCAAGGCGGTCTTCAACGCGGCCTTCCCGATGTTCGCCGGCATGTCCTACGTCCTGGAGGAAGCACTCCTGGAGGTGTACGAGGAGCGCGGCTGGAACCTGCACACCTCCCTCAACGACGTCCTCGGCACCAACCCCTCGGTCGAGGACCGAGCGGCCCTCACTCCCCGGCTCCGCGACCTGCACGACAAGATCGAGGAGGTGCTGCAACGCCGTGGGTACGGCCCCGAGGTGCACCAGAACATGGGCGCCGCGCTGCGCTCCCGTATCGGCAGCCTCCTGGTCGGCGCCAAGGGCATGGCCCTGGACACCCGGCGCAGCCTCGACCCGCGCGAGCTGTTCGAGCGGCCCTGCGTGATCGAACTGCGCAATCTCGGCGACGACGAGGAGAAGGCCTTCGTCATGGCCCTGCTGCTCAGTCTGCTGTACGAGCACGCCGAAGCCCGTCAGCATTTGCCCCGCCCCGACGCGCCGAGCAGCCTGCGCCATCTGACCCTGATCGAGGAGGCGCACCGCCTGCTGCGGGCCGGAGTCAGGGCGGGCGGAGCCGAGTCACCCGACGCCCAGGCCAAGGCCGTCACCCTGTTCACCGATCTGCTCGCCGAGATGCGCGCCTACGGCGAGGGCTTCATCGTCGCCGATCAGATCCCCTCCAAACTCGCCCCCGAGACGCTCAAGAACTCCAACGTCAAGATCCTGCACCGGCTGGCCGCCCACGACGACCGCGCCGCCGTCGCCGCCGCCACGAACCTCGATGACGCGCAGAGCCGACACCTCGCCGTCCTTCCGCCCGGCGAGGCCGTGGTGCACGACGACCGCATGCACGCGGCGGCGCTGACCACCATCACCCCGCGATACCCCGAGCCCGCGCCCGGCGTCGTGCCGGACAGCGCCGCCGACCGTACGTACCTCCACCGCAACGCCGCCTGCGTGAAGTGTTCCCGCCCCTGCACCTACCGGCCGACCGCTCGTCACGTCGTCCCCACCCACCCCGCGCTCCTGGCATTCTTCGAGACGGTGCTGCGGGACGCCGATCCGGAGCAGGCCTGGCACGCCTGGACCGTGTGGCGGGAGGCCTGGCAGGCGGGCAACCGTGTCCCGGACGAGGAAACCCGCACGGGACGCCTCTACTGCACGTCCACACAGGCCGGTCACCGCTGGCTGCGCGCCCGCGAGGACGACCGCGCCCGGGCCGGCGACGCCACTCTCCGCTTCCTCGGACCCGACGGCTCCGTCCGCGGTCCCGCCGCCGACAGTCCCGCCAACCGCCCCGGTCCGGGCCCGCTGCCCGCCCCCGACCGCCTCCTCGCCGTCGACCACGCATCCCGTTCCCTGGCGCGTCTGTGCGCCGCCTGGCTGACGGCACGCACACTGGACAAGGCTGGCCGCAGGTCCTTCACGGACACCCACCGTTCCCTGCGCGCGCAGGTCGCCGAGCGGCCGGTGAACCCTCACCCCGGCTGCGCCCAGTGCCCGGCCCGCTGCCTGTACGAACCCCAGGCCGCCCGGCACCTGCCGGCCCTGGGCGGGACACTCGCGGCCCGAGCCGCCGCGCCCGTCTCGACGACCCAGCGCGTGCGCGCCCTGGAACGGGCCGCCGCCGAGGACCCCGCCCTGCACCCCACCTGGACCGCGCTCCCCGACCGAACGGATCGCCGGCACCTGCTCTACTGCCTGGTCACCCAGTCGGCGTCCCAGGGGAGTCGGGCGATCCCCGACGACGTGCTGCAGGCGCTGATCGCCGGCCCGTCCCGCCCGGACGCGGGAGGCTGAGTGCCGAGAACCTCCCGTCGCCCCTGGCGTGCCCGGCCACCGCCGCGATCGCGGCGAGGCCGCACGCGGCGCACAGCAGCCAGACCGTCGTGTAGCCACCCTCGTACGGAGTCGTCCCGCCGGGCCGCGTCCGTGCTGCCAGCACCGTGGCGACGAGGCCGCCCGAGACCGCTCCTCCGACGGTCTTCACGTTGTTGTAGAGGGCCGAGGCGACGCCGGTGTGTTCCGGCTCCGTGGCCTCCACGATGACGGTGGGCATGGCACCCAGCGCGGCGCCGACACCGGCGCCGCAGACCGCCACGGCGATCGCCATCTCCACGACGGTGTCGTGCAGGCAGCCAAGGCCGAGGAAGCCGGCCGCCATCAGGCCGAAGGCGGTCATGAGCGTGGTCCGGTAGCCCAGGTGCCGGGCGATCAAGGCGGTGCAGCCGGAGGTGACCAGCGCGGCCACGGCCCCGGGTAGACCGACCAGTGAGATGTCCAGCGCGGAGAGCCCGAACCCGTAGCCGTCCGTCGCGGGATCGGCGGCCAGGAAGGTCGCGTTGGGCGACTGGCTGCCGAAGTACATGACGCCGAAGAAGAAGGAGACGAGGTAGAGCCGTGCCACGCCGCGGCCCTTCATGGCCCTGAGGTCCACCAGCGGTGCCGCGCACCGCAGTTCCGTACGCACCCACACCGAGATCAGGACGGCGAAGAGGACGAGCGGGAGGAGAACACCCGCCGACACCCAGCCGTCGTGGTCCACACGGGAGACACCGCCGAGCAGAGAGAGCAGCGAGAGGCCGAGCAGAACGGCACCCGGCCGGTCGAGCCGGCCGACGGCCCTCTGGACGCTCTCCGGTATGAACAGGAAGCTCACCGGCACACACAGCAGCGCGAAGAACGCCGGTACGAGCAGGACGAGTTGGACGCTGTGCACGGCCTTCGCCGCCGCGCCCATGACCACGGCGCCCAGCAGGCTGCCCAGCGTCAGCGCGCCCACGAGTCTCGCGATCGCCCGGCGAGCCTGCTCGACCGGGAGTCGGTCGCGGACGAGGGCGATCTCCAGCGGGAGGAGTGCCACGAGCGCGCCCTGGAAGACCCGCCCGAGCAGGAGGACGGGGAAGGCCGGTGCGAGCGCGACCAGCAGGGTGCCGGCGGCCACCGCGGCGATGGCCGCGCGCAGCATCCGGCGATGCCCGTACAGGTCGCCGAGTCGGCCGAAGACCGGCACCATCACCGCTCCGGCCAGCAACTGGACCGACACGATCCAGTTCAGCGCGGAGTCGCCGACCCCGTGGTACTCGCCCAGTTCCGGCAGGAGCGGGGTGATCCCCGTCTGGACGAACCCGCTCATCAGCTCGAACAGGACGAGCAGTCCCACGACCGCGGTGACGGAGGCGGGCGCGGCCGGGTCCGGCCCGAGGCGGGCCTCGTCCGGGGAGGCGGAGGCTTCCGTCATGCGGACCGACCCCCTGTCGCGTGGCGGTCGAGGGCGCGCACGGCGAGTGTGGCGAGGAGCAGCGCCTGGTCGGGGAGCACCCGGTCGTCGTACACCGCCTGCGGGGAGTGGTTGACGGGCGCGGTCGCGGGGTCGCGGTCGGGTGGGCACGCGCCCACCGCGAGGAAGGCGCCGGGTACCGCGTCGAGCACGAACGAGAAGTCCTCGGACCCGGAGACCGGCCGCGGCGCCTCGAACACCCTTTGCGGGCCGAACAGTTCGAGCGCCGTGTCCAGGGCGAAGGCGGCCTGGTCGGCGGAGTTGACGGTGGCCGGGTACTGACGGGTGTAGTCGAGCCGGATGTCCACATCGTGGGCCCGCGCGATGCCCTGGAGGGTGCGCTCGACCATGCCCTGGACCTGGTCGCGGGTCCGCTCGGAGTAGGTGCGCACGGTCGCCCCGAGTTCGGCCGTGTCCGGGATCACGTTGCGGGCGGTGCCCGCGTGGAAGGTGCCGACGGTGATCACCGCCGGGTCCTGGACGTCGATCTCGCGCGCGATCCGGGTCTGCAGGGCGGTCACCATCTCGGCGGCGGCGGCCACGGGATCCCGGGTCAGGTGCGGCATCGAACCGTGTCCGCCCCGGCCGATCACGGTGACGTCGAACGTGTCGCTCGCGGCCAGCATGGTGCCGGGGCGGGTGGCGACGACGCCCATGGGGACCTGGGTCGAGAAGACGTGCAGGCCGTAGGCGGCCACGACCCGTTCGCCGGCCGCGTCCAGCACGCCTTCCTCGACCATGATGCGGGCGCCGCCGTCGCCTTCCTCGCCGGGCTGGAACATGAACACGACGTCCCCGGCGAGCTCCTCGCGGTGGGTGGCGAGGAGCTTCGCCGCACCCACCAGGCCCGCCGTGTGCAGATCGTGGCCGCAGGCATGCATCAGGCCGGGGTTCTCGGAGGCGTACGACAGTCCGGTGTCCTCGTGGACGGGCAGAGCGTCCATGTCGCCGCGCAGCAGTACGGCGGGACCCGGCCTGCCGCCCCGCAGCACGGCCGTGACCGAAGACAGGCCCTTGCCCAGGGTGATCTCCAGGGGGAGCCCCTGCAGAGCCGCGAGGACCTTCTCCTGGGTGCGTGGCAGGTGCAGGCCGATCTCGGGATCGCGGTGGAGCCGACGGCGGAGGTCGGTGAGGTCGTCGAGGAGGGCGGCGGCGTCTGAGTGCTGGAACATGGCCGGTATCGTGCGAGGGCGGACACGCACCGGTCCCGGAACGACGGCATCAGCCGTTCAACCATGATCATTTGCAGGGATCCGCCGTCGTACGGAAAGGACCCCGGACATGCTGGACGAGCTGGACTATCTCCTGATCACGGCCCTCCAGCACGCGCCGCGGGCCGACTGGCGGCGCATCGGCGCGGCGCTGGACGTGGACGCGACGACGGCCGCCCGGCGTTGGGCCCGGCTGACCGACTCCGGCCTCGCCTGGCTCGGCTGTCACCCCAGCCCCGCGCTCATCGGCGAACTGATCGTGGCGTTCATCGAGGTCGACTGCGTGTCGGGGAAACTCCACCAGGTGTGCGAGCGGATCCTGGACGACGCTCCGCTCTTCAACATCGAGCACACGACCGGGGCGCGGGACCTGATGCTCACCGCCGTCTTCCGCTCACAGGCCCAGCTCGCCCGCTACGTGGGCTTTCGGCTGGGAGGGCTCGACGGGATCGCCGCGACGCGCACCCAACTGGCCACGGCCCTCCACACGGAGGGCAGCCGCTGGCGACTGGACCGGCTGGCCGAGGAGCGCCGCGGCATTCTGCGCGCGGACCGCGACCGGCCGACGACGGGCGCGGTCCTGAACCAGTCCGACCTCGACCTGATCCTGCTGCTCGCCCAGGACTGCCGGCAGAGCGTCGCCCGGCTGGCCGAGCGCAGCGGACTGAGCCCGACCACGGTCCGGCGCAGGCTCGACCGGCTGGACGCGGCCAGGGCGATCTCGTACCGCTGCGAGGCCGCCCGTTCCGTGTCCGGCTGGCCGGTGAGCACCACGCTGTGGGGGATCGCCCCCGCCGCGGAGACCGCGAGGATCACGGCCCAGCTCTCGGGGATGCGGGAGACCCGCCTGTGCGCGACGCTGTCGGGCCCGCACAACCTCATGGTCACGGCGTGGCTGCGCTCCATGGGCGACGTGCAGTCGTTCGAGGCCGCGCTGGCGCAGCGGTTCCCCGAACTCACCATCGCGGACCGGGCCATGACGCTCTGGCAGCTCAAACACGCCGGAGAGGTACTGGACCCGGAGGGGCGCCGGCTGCGGACGGTGCCGTTCTCGGACCTGTGGGACGACCAGGAGGCGGGCGCCGCGGAGAGGGAACTGCTGAACCGGATGCGCAATCCCGCCACCGCCCCGGGCCCGCCGGACTGAGACGCCCGCACCACGACCCTGGCTTCGAGGCACTACCCGCCGATCGGCGGCCATTGCGTGAGGGCGTACCCCTCGTACGCGCCGTCCGTGGTGCAGCGCGCCGCCCATGGTGCCCGCCAGGCGTACAGCCCCTCGGAGGCCAGGACGCCGAAGACACACGCGTGGGTGGAGCCGACGGCGAAGACCGCCATGTCGTTCCAGATGGTGATCGACCGGTGGGTACCGGAGGGGACGTCGGCCTCGCGCAGTGTGTCTTCGACGGCCGATCTGGCGGAGGGGGAGTTGGCCGCCGCCGAGGAGCCGTGCTGCATGATGCGCGACGCGAGCCGGTTCAAGTCGTCCCCCGAGCCGAGAGCGTCAGACGATGCCGGGAGTTCCTTCGGGCAGTCAATGGCCTTGTGCTCAATCGTGTACACGTATCCCTGCCAGGAGAACTCGTAGCAGACGAGGACCCTGGTCGACTCCTCGGCGTCGAAGCTGAACTTCGGGGCGGCGGTGCCCGGTACGGACATCAGGACCTCGAAGTCCCGGCGCCGGCCGCTGGTATGGGATCGAACGTCGATCAACGTGCCGCCGAAGCGGTCCGCCACGCGATCGAGGACGGGCTCACTGCTGCGGCTGAACCCCCCGAGCGGGGAGCTGAAGTTGGCGTGCAGCGCGTCCTCCACCGTCGCCGCCCTACGGCCCGCGTCGGCCCGTGCCCGGCCGGTGTTCTCCGGGTCGTGCAAAGGGCTGATCCAGTAGAGGCCGAAGGCCATGCTCGCCACCACGGCGACACACCCCACGACAACACCGCGCCGTCCATGACCCGCACCGGTTCTCGTCACCGGTTCAGTCTGGTGTCGGCGACGGCTGATGTCCTGAGTAGGAGTACTCACGTACGTGGCCGGGGCGCCGCATCCACATGGAGAGCCTTTGGCTTCGCGGGCGCCTCGGCAACTCCCCATGGACCGGAGCTGATCGTCGGCCGGTGCCGCCGCTCCTCAGGCCCGGCTGCCCGGCTGGACCGGCAGCGCGGCCAGTCGCCGGTGCAGATAGCCGCCGCCCCATGCCAGTTCGTCCAGCGGCACCGCCGGCTCCAGGCGACGCCAGCGGCCGAGGATCGCGGTCAGGGCCACCGTCAGCTCGAGGCGGGCCAGCGCCGATCCGGGGCAGTAGTGCGGACCCAGGCCGAAGGACAGGTGGCGTGCGGCGGTCGTGCGGTCCGGGTTCAGTGTGCCGGGGTCGGCGTGGCAGCGCGGGTCGTGATTGGCCGAGGCCACGGAGAGCAGGACACCGCTGCCCGCCGGAATGACCGTGTCGCCGAATCGGACGTCCTCCAGCGTCACCCGCTTGGTGCCGAAGGGGCCCGGGGTGTCCCAGCGCAGCAACTCGTCCACCGCACGCGGAATCCTCGACGGTTCGTCGCGCAACGAGTCCTGTACGTCCCGGTGGCCGAGCAACGCCACCAGGCTCATGCCGATCGCCTGAACGGTGCTGTCGAATCCGGCCAGGAACAGCATCGCCAGGAGCGAGGCGACCTCGTCCTCGGTCGCGCCGCCCTGCTGGTGCCAGGCGGCCAGGACGCGGGAGACGACGTCGTCACCCGGAGCGGCTTCGCGGCGGGCCATCTCGCCGCGGACGAACGCGTCGATCCGGGCCACGCTCTCCTCCACGGCCCGGGCGGAGCACCCCGCCTTGTCCGCGAGGAGCGCCACCGGCTGGTACAGCGAAGCCCGTTCCTCCTCTCGCACCTCGAAGACCTCGCACAATGACCGGAACGCGAACGGCCGCGCGAACGCGCCCATCAGCTCGACCGGTCCCCGCCCCCGCGCCGCGTCCGCCGCGTCGAGGAGTTCCAGCGCGTTGAGCTCGATGCGTTCGCGGTGGGCGGCCATGCGCGCCGGGGTGAGTGCCGGTGTCGCCAGGCGGCGGATCCGCGTGTGGTCCGGCGGGTCGTAGTTGACCAGCGTCACGTCCAGAGCGCGTCGGCGTACGTCGGGGTCGGGGACATGGCCGCCGCTCAAGGAGAGCCGGGGGTCGAGGAATCCGGCCCGTACGTCCTCCGCACGGGTCACCACCCACGCCGGCCGTCCGGCGGGCGTCCTGATCCGCGCCACGGGACACGTCTCCCGTATCTCCGCCAGCGTCTCCTCCGGACGGGCCAGGAACCCTGCCCCCAGCGGCTCCGGCAGCCGCTGCCGCCGTGCCGCTGCGGGTGCCGGCGGGGCGGACGGTGCGGCCGTGACGACGGGCTCGGTGTCCATACGGAGGCGTCCTCTCGCGGTCGCGGAGTGTGCGGCGGCCACCGTAGGAACGGCCGGTTGCCCGCCGGTTGGGATCCGGTGGGATTCCGGTATGCGGCCGCCGGCGCCCCGCCTTGCCGCCGGGCCCCGTACGACCCGGCGGCCCCGCGATGCTCGTGCGTGAGGCCCTCATGTGGTCGTGCCGGCCCGGCCAGTTGGTGAGAGACGTCCTGATGCGGAGGGACCCCCGGGTTCCCCGTCCCCACCAGGCATTTCACCACGGCCCAACCAGCCATGAACCGGTGCCGAACCCCCTCCTCCTAGCTTCCTGCCGGTCGGCGAACCGCTGCCGTCCGTCGTCCCGAACGCCCGTCGTATGGAGGACCAACATGGCCGAGAACGTCGAGCCCAACGAGGAGACCACCGAGACCCCCGCGGAGGAGACTCCCGAGGTCGTCGCGCACTCCGCGTCGAACGTCGGCTGGTGCGGGGTGCACCAGGAGTCCGCCGTCGACGAGCCCGAAGTGGTCGCGCACTCCGCGTCGAACGTCGCGTGGTGCGGCGTCCACCAGGAGTCCGCCGTGGACGAGCCCGAGGTGATCGCCCACTCCGAGGAGGACGAGGAGGACACCCCCTGGTGCGTCGTCCACCAGGAGCACAACGCCTGATCGGCTCACCACCGGCGCGGTCCTCCCGGTCGCGGTGGCGCCTGACGCCGCCGCGGCCGGGCCGCGCCCGCCCTCCAACTCCCGCCCTCGCTCCGGAGGTTGCCGTGCCCGGTACGCAGTCCGTCGCCGTCCCCGCCGCCGGGGCCCGTCTGATCCAGTCCCGCAGGGGGTGGTGGTTCCTGGGCGCCGGCGGCTACGCGCTGATGCGCCCCGGCCAGGTGGAGCCCGACGGCACCCTGCGGCCCTCCGCCGAACACTATCTCCGAGAGGCGGGACTGTACGACGTCAAGCCGTACAACTCGTACTCGCTGACCGTACTGACCAGCACGGACTGCAACCTCGGATGCGGCTACTGCTTCCAGAACACCGCGCAGGACCCCAAGGGAGGAAGCCGTCCGCCGCGCATCCAGCACGCCCGGCTGACGCCCGAAGCCGTCGGCCAGGTACTGGACTTCACCCGCGAACGCATGGCCGCCGCCGACATGGACAGGCTGTCGCTGCTGCTCTTCGGCGGCGAACCGCTCCTCAACCCGCGAGGCTGCCGCGACCTGCTCACCAGGGCCGCCGAACTGGGCGACCTCACCGCGTCGATGACCTCCAACGGCACCCTGCTCACACCGCTGATCGCCAAGGAACTCAACGCGGCGGGCCTCGGCTCCGTACAGGTGACCTTCGACGGCGACCGCGCCGACCACGACGCCATCCGGGTACGCCGCTCCGGAGGCGGCACCTTCGACGTCATCGTGTCCAACATCGCCCGCGCCATCGAGAAGACCTCCCTGCGCTGGATGCTGCGCGTCAACGTCTCCCACCTGAACCGCCACGGCGTCGACGACCTGGTCGAAAGGCTCGGCGCCCACCTCGACCCCGCCCGCTGCGGCATCCACTTCGCCCGCGTCGGGGACGTCGGCGTCGGCTACGCCAACAACCTGATGCACGAGAACGGCCTCGTCGACGACTTCGTCCGCTGGCACGCCCGCGCGCTGGAGCTCGGATTCACGGTGGCCCGACCGCGCGCCCATGTTCCCTGCCAGGCCTGCTCCTTCACCGACGGCCGCTACGGCGCGGTCGTCAACGCCGACGGTGTGCTGGCCAGTTGCTGGGAGACCGCGGGCAAGCCCGGCATGGAGGTCGGCACCATCACCGACGGCTACCTCGACGCCGAGCAGACCGAAGGCCGCTGGGTGAGCTGCCACGACCACTACCAGTACGACGAGGAGGCGGCCGTCCGCGTCGTGTTCCAGGACCGGGTCGACGCCGGAGTCCTGGACAGCCTCCACGCCGTGGGGCGGTTGCGATGAAGGGCGCCGGCATCCTGCGTGCCAACGCCGACTTCCGCCGCTACTGGCTCAGTACGACGCTGTCCACGCTCGGCTCACAACTGTCCCTGCTCACGTTCCCGTTGCTCGTCCTGTCCATCGGCGGCAGCGCGGCGCAAGCCGGTACGGTCGCGACCTTCTCCCTGGTGACCCGGACCCTGCTGCGCCTTCCGGCGGGTCAGCTCGCCGACCGGATCGACCGGCAGATGATCATGGTCGGGACCGACCTGATCCGGCTCGTCGCGCTGGCCAGCATTCCCCTGGCGTCGGCACTGGGAGGCCTCGGTCAGGCACACCTCCTCGGCGTCGCGGTGGTCGAGGGCGCGGCCACCGCGCTCTTCGCACCCGCCGCCACGATCGCCGTCCGCGACGTCGTCCCGGAGAAGGACCTCACCGACGCACTGAGCCGCAGCCAGGCCGCCGTCGCGACGAGCTCGCTCATCGGCCCGTTCCTCGGCGGCTGGCTCTACACGATGGACCCGATGCTGCCGTTCACCGCCGACGCCCTCTCCTACGGCGTGTCCGCCGTCCTGCTGCTGCGGATCGCCACCAAACCCCCTCACCAGGTCGCCGCCACCGACCGCGACGACCGGCTCACGGCCGGACTCCGCTGGCTGACACGACAACGGACGCTCCTGGCAGCGCTGTTGTTCGCCGCGGGCATCAACGTCGTCTCGGCTGCGGCCCAGACGACCATGGTGGTCTCCCTGCGGCAGAGCGGCGCGGGCGGGACGGCGATCGGAGCGGTCATGGGCTGCGCGGGCATCGGGGCGATGCTGGGCGCCTCCGCGGCCCCACGACTGATCAAGAGGATCCCCGCCGCTCGTCTGTTCCTGCTGATCGGCATGGTCTGGGCGATCGGCCTCGCCGTCTTCTCCACCACCACGCACCCCTGGACGATCGGCCCCGTGCTGGTCGTGGTCGTCTTCTTCAGCCCGCCCGCCGGCATCGTCGTGGGCCGCGCCATGCTGGCGCTCGCCCCACGCGACCTGCTCGGCAGGGTCAGCACCGCGACCGGACTGGTGATGGCCGGCCTCGCCTCCCTCGGACCGCTCCTCGCGGGCTCCTTCGTGGACTCCCTCGGGGCGAGCCACACCTGGCTGGCCCTCGCCGGCACCGCGGCGTTCGTCACCCTGATTTCGTCGGTACCTCTGCTGCGCGAGACGAGCCTCGACGCCGTGACCGCCGAGGCGAAGAACACCTCCGGACCCGCCGACGCCGCCGGTCCCGCGGACCTGCCCGAGTTCGAGGACACCCACCGTCCCTCCTCCCCTCCGGACACTCCGGCCCTCGCAGGCGCAGGCGCAGGGGCGGGAACGGGCACGGGCAACGCCGACCGGCCCGCGGTCGAAGCGCACGGCGAGGCGATTCCTCCCGGCGGGCCCGAGCCCGAGGACCCGTCCCCTGCGTCCCCCGCGCGACGCCGCGGCACCGGTGACGCCTGAGCCCCGCCCCCCCGCACGCGACCGACGTGATCCGTCCCCCTGGAGCGCCGCGATGACCCAGTCCCCGCCCCGCGACGCCAGGCCGGCGCCCGCCCCGTACACCTACCCACCGGCCCCACGCGGCGGTCCGGTCGAGATCGTCCACGGACAGCGGGTGGCCGACCCCTACCGCTGGCTCGAGAACCCGCTGAACCCCGCCACCACCGCGTGGTGCGCCGTCCAGGACCTGCTCTACGCCGAGGAGGAGGCCCGCTGGCCGGCCCGTGACCCGTTGTTCGCGCAGATCACCGCCCTGCTCGATGGAGGCGGGAGCCGTCCGCCGGTGGCCCGCGGGGCACGGGAGTTCCACATGCTCAGGGAACCCGGGCGCGAACTCGCCGCACTGGCCGTCCGCGAAGCCGGCAGGACACGGATCCTGTTCGACCCGCTGGTGGCCGATCCGGCCGGAACGACGGTGCTCGACACCTGGGAACCGTCCTGGGAAGGCGACCTCGTGGCCGTCCAGGTCTCCTCGGGCGGTACGGAACACTCGGTACTGCGTGTGCTCGACACGGCGACGGGAGAGACGGTCGACGGACCCGTGGACCGGGTGCGCCGTTCGCCCGTGGCCTGGCTGCCGGGCGACCGGGCCTTCTACTACGTCCGCCGACTGCCTCCCGGGGGCGGGCCTGCCGGGGCCGGACCCCGTCGCCGCGTGTATCTGCACCAGGTCGGCACGCGGGCCGAGGAGGACGTGGAGGTCTTCGGGGCCGGACGATCCGACACCCAGTACTACACCGTCGCCACCACCCCCGACGGCCGGCTCTTGATCATCGGTGCCAGTGAGGGCACCTCCCCGCACACCGACCTGTGGACCGCCGACCTGACCCGGACCGGACCCGACCGGCCCGAGCTGCGCCGCCTTCAGCACGCCGCCGACGGCCACACCGCCGTCCGTCCGAGGCCGGGTGGGGGACCGCTGATGCTGAGGACGACGGCCGGTGCCCCGCGCGGCCGGATCGTCACGGTCCCTCGCGACGCCACGAACCCGCGCGAGTCAGCTCCGCGCCACTGGCGCACCCTGGTCGCCGAGCAACCCGACGCCGTACTGCAGGACTTCGCGGTCCTCGACGGTCCGGCACTGGACCGGCCGCTCCTGGTCGTCGTACGAACCCGGCACGCCGTGGCCGAGTTGACGCTGCACGACGCCCGGACCGGCGCCCGGACCGGGACCGTACCACTGCCGGGACGGGGAACGGTCACGTCACTGACCGCACGTCAAGAACCAGGCCACGAGCTGTGGTTCGCCTACACCGACCACACGACGCCCGCCGTCGTCCTCCACTACGACGCCGTGACCGGACACCTGAGCCCCTGGCCCGGCGGCTCCCCCGAAGCGGCCCGCGTCGAGGGCGTGCACGTCACCCAGGAGATAGTGCGCTCCCGCGACGGCACCGAAGTGCGCGTGTTCGTCATGTCCCCCACGGGCCACCCCGACCGACCCCGCCCCGCCGTCCTCACCGGCTACGGCGGCTTCGGCGCCTCCATGACCCCGGGATTCACCCCCCAGGCCATTCCCTGGGTGCGCGCGGGAGGCGTGTACGCGGTGGCCTGCGTGCGCGGCGGGGGAGAAGAGGGCGAGGAGTGGCACCGCGCCGGACGCCGCAAGCACAAGCACAACACCTTCGACGACTTCGACGCGGCGGCGGACCACCTGCTCCGCGACGGATGGGCCGCGCCCGGTCGGCTCGGCGTCCTCGGCAGCTCCAACGGCGGTCTGCTGGCCGCCGCGGCGCTGACCCGCCGCCCGGAGACCTACGGCGCCGTCGTGTGCGCGGCACCCCTGCTCGACATGGTGCGCTACGAACGGTCGGGCATGGGCCCGAGTTGGCGCGACGAGTACGGAAGCGCCGCGGACCCCGCTCAGTTCGCGCACCTCCTCTCGTACTCGCCCTACCACCAGGTACGCGAGGGCGCGCCCTACCCGGCCGTCCTGCTCGCCGTGTTCGAAGGCGACACACGAGTCGACCCCGCCCACGCCCGCAAGATGTGCGCCGCACTGCAATGGGCCGCCACCGGTCACGCACCGGTCGTACTGCGCACCGAGCGCGGCGTCGGACACGGCGCCCGCGCCTCCTCGCGCAGCGCCCGCCTCTACGCGGACGTCATGGCCTTCTTCGCCCACCACCTGGGCCTTCGACTGCCGGGAGACCACTGACATGAACGTGCTCCTGTGCCCGCTCGGCGACCCGGGCTACCTGTATCCCGCACTCGCGGTGGGCCGCGAACTGCGCCGCCGCTCCCACACGGTGCACGTCCTCGCCGGGCCACGAGCCGCGCCGGTGGTGAGCGAGGCAGGCCTGGACCTGTCCGCCGCCACCGACGACGCGGCCCTGTCCGTGGCCCACTGGTCGGTACGCGGCTCCGAGCAGTACACCGAGGTTTCCCGGGCGGTCCGGCGGCTGCGGCCCGACGTCCTGCTCACCTCGGTGCTCAACCACGGCGCGCTCGTGGCCGCCGAGGCCGCCGGCCTGCCGGTCGTCGTGCTCGGACTCGCCGCACACCTGTGGCCCTACCGCTGCGGAGGAGCCGGGCCGGCGGACACGCACGACCGGATGTGGCGGCTGACGGAGACGCTGAAGCACTATCGGGCGGTACGAGAGGTGGCCGGCCTCGCGCCACGACACGACCACCACTCCGACACCCCGCTGCTCGGTACGAGCTTCCTGCTGCGCGGCCACCCCGTCCTGGAGCTGGCCGACGCCGAACTCCCCCCGGTCGTACGACATGTCGGCCCCTGCTGGTGGGAACCGGAGCCCCCGTCCGCCGAACCGCTCCCCGACTCCAAGCCCCTGGCCTACGTCCATCTCGGCCGGACCTTCGGCGGCGGCTCCCTGTGGCCGCGACTCAACGCGGCCTTCACCAGGGGCACTTACCGGGCCGTCGTGGAACTGGGACGCTCGGGCGCCCCCGAAGCCGCCGCGGACGCCGACCTGATCGTCGGTCGCCGCCCCTGGATGGGCCGGCTCGTCGAGCGGGCCGACCTCGTCCTGACGAACGCGACCTCCGCGCCCGTACTCGCCGCCCTCCTCCACGGCAAGCCTCTGCTCGTCGCCCCCAACGGCTCGGAGCAGCAGGTCCTTGCGGCCGCCTGCCTGCGCGCCGGCGTCGCCCGAAGGCTTCCGGAGCCCGGGACCGCCGCCGCGGACCTGCGGGCCGCCGTCGAGGAGACGGCTCACGACGTTCAACTACGGGCGCGCGCCGAGGAGATCGGCGCCGAACTCACCGACGGCAAGAGCGAAACCCGTGCCGCCGACGCCGTGGAATCAGCGGCACGCTGACCGAGAGCGGGCCAGCACGCGGGTGGTGCCCCCGTCCTCCTCCTCGATGTCCCGTACATGCTCGAAACCGACTCGGCGCAGCAGGGCCAGCGAGGCCTGGTTCGGAGCGGCCACGGTGGCGTACACCTCGGCCAGTTGGAGCGTTTCGAAGCCATGGGCGACGATCGCCTCCGCCAGCTCGGTGCCCAGACCGGACCCCCATGTCGCCGGCGCCAGAGCGTAGATGATCTCGTGGCCTGCGACGGTGTCGGTCGGCTTGATCTCGGCATGGCCGACGAGGAGTCCGTCGCGGCGGACGGCCCAGACGTCGAAGAGGTCCTGGGCATAGACCTTCGTGAAGATCCGCCCGAACAGGGCCCGGTCCTCGGCCTCGGAGGACGGGCCGTCCCCCATCCACCGCGACACCCTGGAGTCCTGGAACAGGGTGACGAAGTGGTCCTCGTCCTCGGGGACGTAAGGCTCCAGCAGGAGCCGCTCGGTGCGCAGGGTCGGGGTCACGGTCGGTGACGCTACCCACGCGCGATCCGAGTCCGCAAACCACTTTCGCCCGCCCGGACTGCGCCCGTCCCAGCGCCATGGCGGGACGTGAGGAAGGGGCTGCCGCACGAGATGTGCGGCAGCCCCCGCCTCGCCTCACCCTTCCTGTGCCCCCTGCGGCGGCACCCCTTCCAGGAGTACGTCCCGCAGCGCGGCCACCAGCTCCAGGCCCCGCGCGCGGACCGCCGACGGAGTCTCCTCGTGGCGCCGGTCGTCGATGACCGCGAGGGCCGCCGCGGCCTGACGGGCGAAGAGCGCGAGAAGGTCGAGTTCGGAGAGGCTGGACCGGGACTGCTCGGCGGGGTCGAGCACTTCGAGCACGCCGAGCACCCGGTCGCGGTGGGCGAGGGGTGCCGCCATGAGGGCGTCGGGCACGTACCCCGTCGACTTCGCGACGTCCTTGGCGAACATGCTCTGTTCCCGCAGGTCGTCCGCGATCATGGGTTCACCCGAGACGAGCACCCAGCCCGCCAGACCCCGGCCTGCCGGGAACCGCGAGCCCACGAGGGACTCCTCTCCCTCCCCGGCCACGGCCTGGAAGACCAGTTCGTCGGTCTCCCGGTCGTGCAGCAGGACGGAACTGGCCGCGGCGCCGAAGATGGCCCGCGCGGTGTCGACGACGGACTGCAGCAGATCGTGCTCCGCGCTGCCGACGCGCGTCGCTGGGTCCACGCCGGTGGCGGGGACGAGTCCGGGGGACTGGGTCATGATTCACCTCGGGTTCCTGGTTCGCCGATGCGCACGTTCGCGGCCGAGAGGTAGAGCGCGTGCTTGATCTGGAACGGTGTCAGCTTCGGGCGGGTGCCGAGCAGGCGTGCGCACATCCCGCTGATGAAGGGGGTGGCGAAACTGTTGCCCGTGGTGCGGATGGTCTTGCCGCCCGTCCAGGCCACCTGCACGTTCTGGCCGGGGGCGAAGAACTCGACGGGTGGCGCCGGGTTGTAGAGGAAGAGCCCGGAGTCGTCCTCGCGGTGCGTGCCGACCGAGATGACGGAGGAGAACCGCCAGGGGAAGCTCTCCACCGGGGTGTTGTGGGCGGAGGCCACCAGCGTGGTCCCGGTGAAGAACGCCTGGTCGGCCAGGGCCCGTAGCGTTTCCAGGAACTTCGGACGGGTCGTGGACAGACTGAGGTTGACCACGTCGAAGCCCTGGTCGACGGCCCACCGCAACCCGGTGAGCAGGGCCTCGCCCGTGCCGGTGAAGCCCTCGCCCAGCACCCGCACGCTGTGCAGCTCGCAGGCGGGCGCCACACGCCGGACGATGCCGGCGCAGGCGGTTCCGTGCCCGCAGCCGTCGCCCGCGCCGTCGGGCAGCCGTCCGCTGTCGACGACGTGCAGGCCTCCGTCGGGGGCGGGCGCCACCTCGTAGGAGCCCTGGACGGTGCCGACCGAGGGATGGCCGCACTCGACTCCCGTATCGACCACGCACACTCGCACCCCGGCGCCGTCCGACCACTCCGAGGGGTCGGCGGGCACATCGGGCACCGTGTCGGCGAGCATCGTGAGGTCCTCGGGGGAGCGGTCACGCAGGCTCCAGGTGAGCCCTGCCGCCGTTCCTGTGGTCATGCGGTCCCGCCTTCCCGTCGGGCCGGGCGTTCCGCGTCCCGGACCGTGGCCGTCATCTCGTCGGCGAGCGCGGACGCGCGGTCCGTGCCCGGCCGGTGTCCCTTGGCGGCGAAGTACTCCCGCGCCGTGTGCGCCTCCCGCGCCGCCTCGCCGGTCGGACCGAGCACGCGCACCACCTGAGCCCGGTCGAGGGCGGCCGTGCCGCGTACGAGCGGGGAGTCCGTCTCGCCGGCCGCCGCGACGGCCCGGTCCGCGCAGGCGCGCGCGAGGTCCGGTTCACCGGCGAGGGCCAGGGCGCGGGCTCGCAGTCCGTACGCGT
Source organism: Streptomyces sp. NPDC056738 (assembly GCF_042790435.1). Lineage (NCBI taxonomy): Bacteria > Bacillati > Actinomycetota > Actinomycetes > Kitasatosporales > Streptomycetaceae > Streptomyces > Streptomyces sp. NPDC056738. The sequence continues at coordinate 310,653 of NZ_JBHTZF010000001.1, read as the reverse complement.
CGGCGGACTCGGCGGGAGGCAGGCCGGACGCCTCGGGGTCAGGCAGCGCCGCCGCCTCCGCCGGTTCACCCTGGTCCAGCAGGATCCGCGCCCGCTCCCGGGCGATGCCGGGAAGAGCGCCCGTGGCGCCGAGTTCGCGTCCCGCGCGGGCCGCCTCGTCGAGCAGGGTCAGACCCCGGGCCGGTGTACCGGTCAGCGCCTCGACCTCCGCGGCGAACAGCGGGATGAACAGGGCGCTCTCCGCGTAGCCGAGGCCGCGGGCCAGGCGTGCCGCTTCGGCCAGCCGTTCGTGCGCCTCCTCGGGCCGGCCTTGCAGGGCCAGGAGTACGGCGAGCGGGCAGCCGAGCGTGGCCCGGACGGTCGGCCGGCCGGACCCGTGGGCCGTCAGCAGTTCCTCGCAGCGGGCCACGGCTCGCGCGACCGGGGTGGGTCCGCGCCACAGGGAGATGCCGACCGCGCCGAGCGCCAGCGCGCGTTCGGGTTCGGCGTCGGCGCGGTCGGCGTGGTCCAGGGCCCGGTGGAGCAGTTCCTCGGCCTCCCCGTGCAGTCCGCGCCGCTGACGGTCCTGGGCGATCCGGACACAGGCGCCGGCGATGCCCTGGTCGTCGCCCGCCCGGGTGAACAGGGGGAGCGCGGCCTCGGCCACCTCGGCCGCGGACCCGTGGCGCGGGTCGAGCGCGGTGAGGGCGAGCCGGGCGTGGGCGGCGCCGAGCGGATCACCGGCCCGGTCCGCCGCGTCGAGCGCGTCCGCCAGCAGTTCCCGGCCGCGTTCGGGCTCACCGCGGGCGACCTTCGTCTCGCCGAGCCGGCGGGCGGCCTCGCGGGCGACGGGCTCGCCCGGGGTGGCCAGGTCCGAGGCCTGGGTGAGCAGGTCTTCCGCCCAGGGGAGGTCGGAGCGGGCCAGGGCGGCGGCTCCGGCCCGGGTGAGCAGATCCGCGGCGCGAGCGCGCAGGGTGTCGGTGTCGTCGTCGTTGATGCCCAGTTCGGTGAGCAGACGGTGGGCGCGCGCCAGGTGGGAGCCGACGGCGGCGTCACCCGCGTCGTGGCGGACGAGGACGCCGGCGGCGTGTTCGTGGCGCCGGGCCCGTACCTTCTTGGCCATGCCGCGGTACGCCGTCTCCTGCACCAGGGCGCTGCCGAACCGGAGGAGGGAGCCGGCGGACCGGGAGCGGCCGCCGGACTCGATGAGGCGGCGTCGTACGAGGCCGCGCAGCAGACCGCCGGGAGGCTCCGTCGGCCCGGCGGGCTCCTCGGCGGTGGCCAGTTCGGTCAGGTCGGCGCGCTGGAACTCCCGTCCCAGGACGGCGGCCACCTGCAACAGCGTGCGCTCCTCCGGCGGCAGCGCGTCGATGCGGGCGCCGAGCAGGGCGTGCACGGTCAGCGGCAGGTCGTCGGACTCGGCGGACATGGCCGTCAGGTGTTCGAGGTAGAGCGGATTGCCCTCCGCGCGCTCGAGCGCGCCCTCCAGGACGCCCTGCCGGTGGGCCGCCACCTCGACGAGTTCGCCGACGAGAGCGGCGGCCTCCTCCCGGCTGAGCGGGGTGAGCATCAGCGACGCGGACCGCATGCGCCCGCTGCCCCAGCCGGGACGGGTCTCGAGCAGTTCCGGACGCGCGACGCACACCAGGGCCACGGGGGAGCGGTCGAGCTCGTCCAGCAGCCGGTCCGCCATGTCGAGGAGGGGTTCGGACGCCCAGTGGCAGTCGTCGAGGACGAGCACCACGGGCCGTTCACGGGACAGCACGTCCAGGAGGCAGGCCAGGGCCATGAGGGTGTCGTCCGCCGACGGGCTGGGCGTGCCGTCCGCGAACAGGCCGGTCCGCAGCAGACGCAGGGCCTCTTCGGCCTCCGTCCGCTCGGGGGACGGGAGTTGGGCGAGGGCGGTGTCCTCGCCCACGGCCGCGAGGACCTGGCGTACGGCTTCGGCGAGCGGCGACAGGGAGCCCGTCTCGCCGTAGGGGCGGCACCGGCCCTCGCCGTACGCGGGGGAGTCCCGCAGCCATTCGCGCAGCAGGCGGGTCTTGCCGAGGCCCGCCTCGCCGTAGACGGTCACCAGGTACGAACGCGGGTCGGTCTCCAACTTGCTTGACAGGAGCCGGAGTTCGGCCAGCTCCTGCTCGCGTCCGATGAAGGGGGTGTCGAACCGGCGGGCCCGTTCCGGGTCGTCCTCGTGCAGGGCGACCAGGCGGTGGGCCGGGAAGGGGGCCCCGACTCCCTTGAGGGAGAGGGATCCGGCAGACTCGGTGACCGCCGTGGGACCGGCGGCACGCAGCGTGGCCGGGCCGATGAGGATGTCCCCCGCGCCCGCGTGCTGTTCGAGCCGGGCCGCGATGTTGACGACCTCGCCGGAGACCAGGGCCTGCCGGGCGGCGGGATCGGCGCTGACCACCACCTCACCGGTGTTCACGCCGATGCGGACGGCGAGGCGTACGCCGTGGGCCCGCTCCAGTTCGGCGTTGAGCCCGTGGAGGCCGCCGACCATGCCGCGCGCGGCGGCGAGTGCCCGGTGGGCGTCGTCCTCGTGGCGTACGGGCACACCGAAGACCGCCATCACGGCGTCGCCGATGAACTTCTCCACCGTGCCGCCGTGTTCCTCGATCCGCGCCCGCATCAGCGCGAAGTAGCGCAGGGTGACCGTGCGCAAGGTCTCCGGGTCGAGCCGGCCGGACAGGGCCGTCGAGCCGACGAGGTCGCAGAAGAGGACGGTCACGACCCGGCGTTCCTCGGCCGCGGCGGTGTCGCCCGCGGCCACGCACGCCGTTCCGCACCGGGGGCAGAACGCCGCGCCGTCCGGCGGGGGTTCGGGACACCGCGGGCACTTCATGCGCGTACCGCCGGTCACCTGGCCGGCGGTCGCTCCGGTCGTCGCCTCGGTCATCAGAACAGCGCTCCGCCGGCGATCTCGCTGTGTGCCTGCACCTCCGGCTCGGCCGCGTCCAGCCGATGCTTCAGGTCCAGCAGCAGGGTCAACTCCTGCGCGCTGAGGTCCTGGAGCACCTCTCGCTGTTCGGGGGAGAGGCTGTGCAGCGGGAACCCGGCGTCCTCCAGCGCGCGGAGACGGTCGTGATCGGGTGCGGAGTCAGTCATCGGTGCTCTCCCATTCGGTTGGTGCCGCGGTGATGCGGTCGAACAGCTCGGCGAGGGAGGCGACCGTGTGCAGCGCGCTGACGGCGACCAGGGAACGCTGCGCGGCGTCCAGGGGCAGCCGCCCCAACAGCCGGTCCAGGTCGGCGCTGTGCCCGTCGTCGAGGTCCGCGTGGAGGCGTACGGTCTCGAACGCGTCGTCCGGCAGTCCGGTCTCGCGGGCCAGGCGGTCGGCCAGTCCGGGCGCGGGCGCGTTGCCCTCCAGTACCGCGATGTAGCCGAGCAGGGCGACCGGATGGCTGTGCTCGAGCCAGTAGTACTGAGCGCCGACCAGGGCGGCCACCTGGGGCGGCGGCGCGGTGCCGGTCAGCTCGTCCGGCGACGCCCCGGTCGCCGCCGCGTCGGCGAGCAGCCAGTCGTCGTGCCCTCGTTCCTCCTCGGCATGCGTCCGCAGGTAGGGAGCGAGGGTCCGTGCCACCGGGTCCCCGGACAGCGCCTCGCAGCGGGCGGCGGCCCGCTCCAACAGCGGAACGGAGGCGCGGATCACCTGGTGCATGGCACGCAGGTAGCGCCGGTAGCGGCCGGGGAGTCTCGGGTCGGAACGCCACATGCGGGCGGATGCTGCCCGCAACACCGGTTCCACGAGGGAGAGTTCGAGGCGCAGACTCGCGACGGCGTACGTGCTCACGCGGACTCCTCCTCGTCTCCCGGACCGCCGAGCAGGACGAGTGGTGCGTACCGGTCGCTTCCGTACCGTCGCAGCAGTGACGCGGCTCCGGCGTCGTGCTGGAGGCGGGCGCCGAGCAGGTCCATCGCGCCCGCGGCGGGGCGCGCTCCGGACCGTTCCGCCGCCTCCAGAGCCGCCGGACGCCGGGCCAGGCTGCGGCAGTCCGCGCACGACCCGACTCCGGCGGTACGGATGGTGCGCAGCACCGGAGACTCCACGCACCGGCGCCGTATCGCGGCCCAGTCGTCCCGCGCGATGTGGCCGAGGCGCAGGTGCTCGGGTACGGGGCGGCCGTCCACCACCCGCTGGTTGCAGCAGGCCGCGACGGTGCCGTCGAAGGCCACGGTCGGCCAGGCCGCCATCGCGCACGGTGCGGTCGGTGTCGCGGAGGCACCTTCGGGCCCGGTGCCCCGGAGGGGACCGGGGGGCTCGGCACCCCGGAGCGGCACGGTCCGCGCGGCCGCCCAGCCCGCCGCCCGCCCCACGGGTCGTATGTGATTCACGAGAACGGCCGCTTGGTCGTCAAATTCCGAACGAATGGACGCGGTGATGTCCGCGAGATAGGCCGCGTCCTGGTCGGTGCCCGCCACGTGGAAACTCACGGCGATTCCGCTTTCCCTGATGCGGTGCATCGCGCGAAAGACCCCGGCACGCGGAACTTCACGTTCATGGAACACGTCGATGCTCGCCGAGAAGTGGTCGACGTTCCGAAGCGCGCCCAGGATGCGCGCGGGCACCCGGCCGTCGGCGGCGAAGAACATGCCGCTGAGGACCGACGTCCGCGTACCGGCCGCCGCCGCGAGCGCCGCGAGGTCGGCCACGAGCGCGGGCCGCAGCAGCGGCTCGCCACCCGTGAGCATGAGGACTTCCGGACGGTCCTCGGCGGTGAAACCGCCGACGAAACGGCGCAGCGCCCGGGCCGGCGTGTCCTCGCCGCGCGGCCCCGACGAGGTGGAGCAGTGCGCGCAGCTCAGCGGGCAGCGCCTGGTGAGCGTGGCGAGGAGCCCGGCCGCCGGCAGCGGACGCAGCGCGATGATCTCGGCCAGTCGCATCTCGTCACCTCCGTAGGCCACCGGGACGTGCGGGCCCAGCGTGCGCGGCACCGGTTCGGTCGCGGTTCGCGGGCGGTTCGAGGCCGGTACGCGGAGCGGGCTCGAGCGGTCACGGCGACGGGCTGGTCACGCTCGCTGGATTCAGTGCGTTTTGTTCCCTTATTCGCCTTCCGTCCCGGCGGGTGCGTTGCTGCATGCACCTTGAGCCATCCTCGAGTCCATGGCCCCGGAACCGGCCCGTGCGCATCCTGTGAAGGCCGAAGGAATTCGAGCGAATTCCCGAAGGTTCACGGCTCCTCACGGATTCCCTCACCCCCTGCGGCTCCTCGGAGGCTTTCGTGCACAGAATTCCTTTCCTCTGTCAGAACTCCGAAGACCCCGACACCGGCTGGGGAAGGGGCTGAGAGGCCGACATGGCTGATGCCCTCACGGAAAGCCGCGGCGTGGCGTCGGATCCCGGAATTCCGCGAGAGCCGGCCGACGGCATCGGCGGGGAATCCGCCGCCTCCCCCCTCTTACGACTGACCCTCCTCGGCCCCCTGCGGGCCACCCGCGGCGGCGTGCCGCTCGCGCTCGGGCCGCTGAAGCAGCGCCTCGTCCTGGCCGTCCTGCTCACCCGCCCCAACGCCCCGGTGTCGGTCGAGGAACTCACCGACGCCGTCTGGCCCGACGACCCGCCCCGCACGGCCCGCAAGAACCTCCAGGCGTACGTGTCGACCCTGCGCCGCGTACTCGACCCCGACGACCTCGGCCGGCTGAGCCACGGTCCCGGCGGCTACGTACTGCACCTCACCGCACAGGAATGCGACACCCTCCGCTTCGACGAACTCGCCCGGCACGGCGACACCGAGGCACGCGCGGGCGCCCCCAGCCACGCGGCCCGTACGTACCGCCAGGCGCTCGACCTGTGGCGCCACGACCCCTTCAGCGACCTGGCCCCCCGTGCCGACGTCCTGCGCGCCGCCGTCGAACGCCGGCGTGCCCGGCGGCTGGCCGTCTACGAGGCATGGGCGGAAGCACAGCTCGAGATCGGCGACCCGGGCCCGGTCGCGGACACCGTGGACGACATGGTGAGCCGCCACCCGCTGCGCGAACGGCTGCGCGCCGCCCAGCTCACCGCGCTGCACCACGTCGGCCGCAGAACCGAGGCACTGGCCGCCTACGACGACTGCCGTCAGCGGCTGTCCAGGGAACTGGGCCTGGAACCGGGCGCGGCGCTGCAACGCGCCTACCGCTCCCTCCTGGACGACATGGCCCCGCCCCGCCCGCGCGGCGGCACCACCGGGGCACGGCTGCTCCTCCCGCCGGACCTCGCCGACTTCACCGGGCGGACCGAGGAACTGGACGCCGTCTGCGCCCGGTTGGAGACCGAGGGCGGCCCCCCGGTCCTGATCACCGGCGCGGTCGGCGCCGGCAAGACCGCCTTCGCCGTACACGCCGCGCATCGCCTCGCCGCGCACTTCCCGGACGGAGTGGTCGCCACCCGGCTGTGCGCCGAGGACGGCTCGACGCGCCCCTGGGCGTCGGTGCTGACGGAGCTGGCCCGCGCCCTCGGCTGCGCCGAGCGGCTGCCCGCCGACCGGGAGGAGGCCGCCACCGTCTGGCGCTCCTGGCTGTCCGGCCGCCGCATCCTGCTCCTCCTGGACGACGCCCCCGACGCCACCGCGGTCGGCCCACTGCTGCCGCCCGCGGGCACCGCCGCCGCACTGGTCACCTCCCGCGAACGCCTGCCCCGTCTGGAGTCCGCGCACCGGGTCGAACTGCCGCCCCTGTCGTGCGAGGAAAGCCTGGACCTGCTCGGGGCGATCGTCGGACGGACCCGGCTGACCGCCGAGCACACCGCGGCCGTACGGATCGTCGCCGCCGCGGGACACCTCCCGTTCGCCCTGCGAGCGGCCGGAAACCGCCTGTCCGTGCTGCGCCACATGCCGCTCGGCCAGTACGCGGACCGCCTCGAACATCCTCAGGAGGCGCTGGACGAACTCGCGTCCGGGGGCCTCGGGGTCCGCGCCCGGCTCGCCGGCGCCTGGTCCCGACTGCCCGCCCCCGCCCGCGACTCGCTCAACGCACTGGCCGCACTGCCGGACGCGTCCTTCGCCCTCCCCGCCGCCGCCCGTGCCCTGGGCACCGACGGACGGGCCGCGCAACGCTCCCTGGAGGAACTGATCGACGTCGGCGTGCTGCCCCCGCCCTCCCTGCCCGAGGTGACCGCGCACCTGGCCGCGGCTCCGGAGGAGATGCGCTACGAACTTCCCTGGCTGACCCTGCTGTTCGCGCGAGAACAGGCGGCCACGTCAGGAGAGCGGTGCTGAGGCGTGCCGGGCGACGCAGGGAGGGCGAGACTTCGCGGCCACGCCTCAGTCCCGTACCCGCCTCAGAGTCGTCCGGCCCGCAGCCGTCCGAGGCACACACCGGCGGGGCGCTCAGGCCCCGCCCGTGGCCGCCGAGGCCGGACCGGAGGACTGCACCCGGGCGAGATACCCGGCCTGGAAGCGGCTGGCCGCGCCCAACTGCTCCATGATCTCGGCGATGTGCTTGCGGCAGGTGCGCAGCGACATCCCCAGCCGCCGCGCCACCATCTCGTCCTTCATGCCCTCGGCGAGCAGCCGCACGATGGCCTGCTTCACCTCGTCCCGCGCCGAACTCTCCGTCCAGGCCGGGTGATAGGGCTCGGCCAGGGACCAGGCGTGATCGAAGGTCGCGCAGAGATAGGAGACCGTGGACGGCTCCTGGATGACGATCGCCGCGTCCAGGTCGTCCTGGTGCGGAATGAACACGGTCTCCCCGTCGAAGGCGACCATGCGGCCGAACAGTTCGCTCAGTGTCCTGATCTCGGCGCCCTCGTCCGTCATGCGCCGTGCGTATTCCTGGGTGGGCAGGTGGTATCGGGCCGTGTGCTGGTACAGCGTGCGCATGCGGATGCCCCGGCGCAGCATGTCGCGGTCCTGTATGAACGCCTGCTCAAGGAGCGCGGGGGAGCGGCCGCCGCCGGGATGGCAGGTGCGGACCTCCTTCCGGCAGCGCATGGTCGCCTCGGTGATCATTCCCACGACCGTCTTCAGGTCCGTGACCTCCGTCAGCGGTGCCCGCCCCTGCCACTGCCGCCGGCCTTCCGCATAGAACGGCGCCAGGAGGGAAAGCTCTGCCCGCAGCCGATCGATCTCGGCGAGCTGCCGGCGCAACCCCGCCTCCCTGGGCGCGACCAGCGCGGCCAGGGCCGCGTCCGGCGCCACCGCCACGAACTGGTCGGGGTTCCCGGGCAGCCGGCGCAGCAGCAGGAGTTCGGTCAGGGTCGCCACCGCCGAGGCCGCCCGGCTCTCCGGCAGCCCGAGCCCCGCGCCCAGCGTCCCGGCGTCGCACGACCCCTGGTCGCTCACCCACCGGAACACCCGGACGGCGTCCTCGGACAACTGCGTCTCGTGCGACGGCCACCCCGCCGTCGTACGAATGTCCGGAACCGCGCCGTCCTCACCGATGCCGCCCACCCGACCCCCTCATCAGCCAGAAGACCACAGTGGCTCGCTGCTGTGTCCATTGTTCAGATGTGCGACGGAGTTTCCCAGACCCACTTGGAAGGAATCACTGTGAAACCGGCCAAAGGCGCATTCGTCCTGCTCTTCGCACGCTTCACCCCGCTCGGCAACTGGGTGCGGGGCCGGCAGCGTCGAGCCGGCGGCGAGGGAACCACGGCCCGCGAGATCCTCGACGAGCCTCCGCGTCCCGTGCGCGAGGGCGACGACGGCTCACCGAGCGTGCCGACACCGCACTGGTGAGGACCCCCGTCCTCGGGAGCCGACAGGACCGGGAAGCCTGTTTCGCGTCACCGCGGCTCGGAATTCCCCTCCCGGCGTTCCGTATGCACTGGATGGCGGGTTAAAGTCAGGTTCCGCGAGGATCTTGACACGGAGGGGCCCGGGGATGGAGAACAGTGCGCCAGTACGCCGGGGACGACCCCCGGGCGTGCAAGCCGTCGAAGGTGAGCTGACCGCTCGCCAGGCGGCGATCGTCCGCTACATCACCGAGGCCGTCGCCCGGCAGGGCTACCCGCCGTCGATGCGGGAGATCGGTCAGGCCGTGGAGCTGTCCAGCACCAGCTCGGTCTCGCACCAACTGGGCGCGCTGGAGAACAAGGGAGTCCTCTACCGCGACCCCCACCGCCCGCGCGCCTACCGGGTACGCCCTTCCTGGGCACCCGACCTCGCCACCCGCAGCTCGGAGCCGGCCCAGGTGCCGCTGGTCGGACGGATCGCCGCCGGTGCGCCGCTGCTCGCCGACGAGATGGTCGAGGACGTCTACTCCCTGCCCCGCCAGGTGGTCGGCGAGGGTGAACTGTTCGCTTTGACCGTGTCCGGCGACAGCATGATCGACGCGGCCATCTGCGACGGCGACATCGTGACCGTGCGCAAGCAGGACAGCGCCGAACACGGAGACATCGTCGCCGCACTGCTGGAGGACGAGGCCACCGTCAAGGTCCTGCACCGCCAGGACGGCCAGGTCTGGCTGATGCCACGCAACTCGTCCTTCGCCCCGATCCCCGGCGACGGCGCCCGCATCCTCGGCAAGGTGGTCGGGGTTCTGCGTCTGCTCTAGCTGTGTCCGGTCCTGGCCATCGCCGACCGGGCGGATGCGGCAACACCGGCCCCGGCGGGGGCCGTTGGGTACCCTGGGCCGGACATCAGGGGGGCGCATGACTTCGTACGTCTGCACGGTCTGCCATGAGGAAGTGGTGGACGTGCCGGGTCGCGAGACCCAGTCCGCGAGCACGCATTCATGCGGCCGGACATCCGGAGCGCCGTCTGGCGCGTCGGCCGCCGTCCCGGCTGATGCGCGGAGGCCGACGTCATCGGAGCGCGGTCGGTGGCTGGAAGACCGCCTGCGGCGCAGGGGCCACTCGTCGCGGCCCCGCCCGGGTGGTCGGATCCCTCGTAGCGTCATGGTCCTGGGCCTGCTCGGCCTCCTGGTGCTCTCCTTCACCTATGGGGCGCGGTTCGCGGACGGTGACGGCGACCGGGTCACGCACTGCCCGGAGAACGTCTTCCGGCACGACGTGTGCTGACGACCGGGCTTGGCCGTCGGTGTGGGCGGGGAGGCGGTTGGTGGCCGGGGGCCCGGGCAGGTGGCGGGCGACGGCCTGGAGTGTCCCGATCCCATAGCGTCCCGATCCCAGCACGTCCCGATCCCGGAATGTCCCGACCCGGGAGTGACCCGGCCCCGGATCGTCCCGTACCCGGATTCGGCGGCGGACCCGTTGCTCAGTCCGACAGTTCCCACAACAGCCGGTAGTACATGATCCGTTCCAGGTCCGGCTCGATCCCGTAGGCGTCGAGCAGCGGCTCTTCCCAGCCCGGACCGTAGTTCCACTGCGTACTCCACGTGGCGATCGCGAGGTCGGCCCAACGGTCCGCGAGACCGAGCGCGCCCAGGTCGACGTGTCCGCTGCACGTGCCGTCCGCACCGACGAGGGTGTTGGGAGCGCAGGCGTCCCCGTGGCACACCACGAGCCGGTCGACGGACGGAATGTCGGCGAGGGCGCCGAGTGCGCGCTCGACCGTGCCGAAGCTCTGCACGTCTTCATGCCAGTCCGCCGGGTGCGTCCGGCCGGCCGCCGCTCGCGACCGCGCCCGCTCCAGCCGCAGGTCGGCGGACCAGTCGAACGGGCAGTCCGCGACGGGCAGGGCGTCGTGGAGGGCCCGCAGCCCGGAGCCGATCGCGCGTACGGCGGTGCCGGGGTCCCGCTTCCAGCGATCGTCGACCGCCATCCGCCCTGGGAGCCCCTGGGTGATGATCCAGGACCCCGAGGGGTCGGCCCCCTCACCGAGCACGCGCGGCACCACGGTGAACGGCGCCGCCCACCGCAGCCGTGCCGTCTCGTCCGCGAGATCGATTCCGCTGCCGGCCGGCGTCCACTTCACGAACTGCCGCGTATGCCCCGAGCCGACCTGGAACGTCAGCCCACCGAGCTCGTTCCGCCACACGGCCCGTGTGGGGCGTCCCTTTGCGAACTCGGTGACGATGCGTGGAGCCTCGACATGTCCTGTGGGCGCGCTGGCTGTCATCAGCACAGTCTCGCCAGAAGGGCCGGTGGGAGGCGAACGGTTTACGCGTGCGCGCGTGCGACCGCCGAAGCCGCCGTGACACGTGACAGGCTCGTCACTGCGGAACCCTGGGGTGCCGGCCATATTGCAGGGGCACCTACACCTCTCGTTGAGGCACCATGCACAGATGTCGTCGACCGAACCAGCCGCCCGCGAGCTTCAGGATCGTGCCGTTCTTTGGAGCATGGGCGAGATCCGCGCAGCCGATGTCGTCGCCGCCGCCTGTGAAGCGCTCGTCGCCGGCCTCGACACTCCCGCCCTGCGGATCTTGGCCGCTTGCACGCGCGGGGAGGCGGACTACGACGTCCCCGATCTCCTGCCCCCGGCACTCGATGAACTGGGGCTCACGTTCTACTCGGCGGGCAGTGTCGCCGGACAGGAGGCCGCAGTACGGGCCCTCGCCGCCCGGATGCTGGCCGGGGAGATGACTCCGCGCGAGCTGGCGTTCCGGATCCACTCGCGCTTCGGACACGAGCTGCCCCTTGTCGAGACGCTCGCCGGACTGGACGACGACTACGACACCCTCGAGTACGGCGACCGAACGCTGGCGCAGATCGACGCCGAGGTCACAGCCGAGGCGCTGCGGCTGGTCCGGCGTCCGGCGGCCCCGACCGGACCCACGGATACACCGACCTGAACGTGCCCATCGGCACGCGGAAGGCCCCGCCGGAGCGGGGCCTTCGCTGGTGCGGTTCGGCGTGGTGACCGTGGTTCGGGCTCTCAGGTCACGTCGACGAAGTCGCCGGAGGAGTTGCTGGCACCGGTGGTGGTGTTGCCGCCGTAGCTCCAGCGCCAGGTGCCGTCCTGGGAGGCCGTCACGGTGGTCTTCAGGTGACCGGCGCTGTCGGCGGTGACCGTCTTGACCGTCGCGTAGGCGCTGGAACCGGCGGGCTTGAACTGCAGCTTCACCAGTCGGCCGCCGTAGTTGTCGTAGCGGTGCTGACTCCAGTTGGCGTGCTGCACGGTGCCGGTGACGGTGATCGCCTTGCCCTTGGCGACGGGTTCCGGGGACGCGTTCGTGCTCTGGATGCGCGAGGCACGCTGGAGGCGGACCGTCGCGGACAGGAGATCGGTGTCGTAACCACCGTTCTTCTTGATGCCCGTGCCGAGGGTCTTCCACACGGCGGCGTCGCTGTTGACGAGGTGGCCGCCGTTGCCGCCCGGCATGCCGTCCGGGTCGATCGTCATCGTCTCGTCGCAGTCGCGGTAGGTGTAGCCCCCCGCGGAGGATGTCCTGCAGCTCCACTGGGTCGTGGAGATGGCGAGCAGGTACTTGGTGGAGCCGTTGCTGCGGTACGCCTCGACCCACCAGTCGTCGAGCGCCACGTTGCTCTTCACCGTGTACGTCAACGGGACCTCGACCTCGGCACTGGTACCGACGACGATGGGCTTGCCGTTGTTGATGACGACGTTCGAGAACGAGATGTCGCCTTCGGCCGCGTGCGCGGCAGGCGCCGTGAGACCCATGCCCACGAGCGCCATGCCCCCGGACACCGCCACGGCGGCCACGCGCCGAACGGCCGCCGGTCTCTTCCGCTGCACAGCAGCAGACTTTGCAGTGATCAATCCCCACCCCTGAAATCGAATACCTGAGCGGCGGGCCTGCTGCCCGCCGCCGAAACTCTAGATCATCCAGAGATCGGCAGTGGGCGCTGCTCCGCCCCCGGTGACCAGGCGCGATGTACCCGGGTGACCAGGATGTGACTGACAGGTCCCGGGTCCTGGGTCACGTGCATGGATGCCTAGGCTGTGAGACGTGCAGAACGAGCTCACCCACGAGGACAGTACCTTCATCAACTTTCGTCACTACAAGTTCGCGGACTCGGGGTCCCATGCCTTCAGGTGGGTCGATATCAAGCGTCTGCGGCTTCCTGCGGAGTCCGTCGAGGACCGGGCGCTCCTTGCCACACTCATCGCGCATGAACAGTTTCGGGACGACTACGCCGGCGGTGGAGTACAGCCGGAGGGGCTCCGGCACGGCCCGTACTGGCTGAGCGCGATGGCCCCCGAGGTGTACGAATCCGTCGGCCGTGAGACGAGTGACCGCATCCTGCGGGAGTGGGCGAACCAGTTCGGGGACGCTCCCGCTGCCCTGGCGGCGGATCTGGAGCGCGCGGTATTCGAGCGGCTGGCGGCAGCCGAGCGCATTTACCATCTGCGTGAGCTCGGTGAAGAGTCGTTCCACGACTGGGGCGGTGTGCACACCGAGTTTCACGAGTTCGTGCTCATCGACCGCTCGGCCGGGCAGATCACGCTCCTCGTCGCGGCCGACGACTGAATCGCGGCCGACGGGCCGAACGAAAGGGCAGATCTTGCCAGTTCGATGGTCCAAAGTGCTGGGCAGCGGGTTCCTTCGCAGGGAAAAATGGTCTTCATGACGAGCGAAGGCACCTCGATCGACGCGACCAAGCCCAGCATTGCGCGTGTTTACGACTACCTGCTGGGCGGCAAGGACAACTACGCCGTGGACCGGGAGATCGGCGACGTGTTCAAACGCGACCTCCCCGGCTCCGTGGCGATCGCCTTCGCGAACCGGTCCGCGTTGACCCGGGCGGTCGCGGAGATCGCCACGACCACCGAGGTGACCCAGTTCATCGACCTGGGCAGCGGTCTGCCGACCGCCGACAACGTGCACCAGGTCGCGCAGCGTCATACGCCCGAGTCCCGCGTGGTGTACGTCGACATAGACCCCCAAGTGCTCGTCCACGGACGCGCCTTGCTGGAGGAGAACGACCGGACCCGGGTCATCGAAGCGGACGTCCGTGACCCCGAAGCCGTCTACAACCACCCCGAGACCCGGGAGATGATCGACTTCGACCGCCCGGTTGCCGTCGTGTTCAGCGCCATCCTCCATCACGTCAACGACGAGGAGGACCCCGCCGCGATCGTCCGCTTCTGGCGCGACCGCGTCCCCTCCGGAAGCTACTTCTTCGTCAGCCACTTCCGTTCCGGCAACAACCCGGAGACGGCCGAGGCGGAGAAAGTCCTCCAGCAGACGTTCGGCCGTGGCCGCTGGCGCACCGACGAGGAGATCGCGTCCCTCCTGGACGGCCTGGAGATCCTCGACCCCGGAGTCGTGGCCGCCTCGCTGTGGCGGCCCACCGCGGTCGACAACCCGTGGAGCGACGGCGGCGAAAGGGAACTCACCGTCTGGGAGCACCTCATCGCCGCGGGAATGGCCCGCAAGCCCTGACGCCAGCAGACACAGCAGGCGACAGCACGCTGTCCGTGCGCCGGGTGCCGCCGTGCCGGACTGTCTCCGGACACAGCAGCACCGACGGCTCCGACTCAGCCCCCCGCGGCGGGTCAAGAGCGGGGCCGCGTCCGCACGCGGCCCCGCCGACTGAGGCTGAGGGAAGTCAGCGGTCCTGGGCGAGCGCATACAGCTCGCCCAACAGGCTTCCCTCGGTGGCGACGAGGGCGTCGAACGTGCCCTCCTCGCGGATGCGTCCTCGGTCGAGCACGATGACGCGGTCGGCCATCCTCACGTTGTCCAGACGGTGGGTGACGACCACCGTGATCCGGTCCGGGGCCATCGCGCGGAGCTCGCGGAAGATCAGGTGCTCACCGCGGGCGTCCATCTCGCTGGTCGGCTCGTCCAGGACGAGCACGGCCGGCTCGCGGTACATCGCCCGCGCGCAGGCCAGACGTTGCCACTGCCCGCCGGACAGTTCGTGTCCGCCCCATACCGAGCGGGCCAGCAGGGTGTCGAGCCGATCCGGGAGCCCTTGCAGGGCCTTGGCCATCCCCACGCGTTCCGCGGCGTCCCAGACGCGTTCGTCGCCGTGCTCACGGGGCTGGCCCAGAGTGATGTTCTCCCGGGCACGCAGCGGCCAGTGCCCGTTCTTCTGCGGGACGAGGCCGACGTGCCGCCAGACGGACTCGGCGTCGGCGGTGGCGAGATCGGTGTCGTCCCACCGGACGGTTCCGCCGGTCGGCACGGTCAGTCCGGTGAGCAGGCGGATCAACGTCGACTTGCCGGCGCCGTTCTCGCCGACCAGCGCGACGACCTCGCCTCGGTTGAGGGTGAGGGTGACCGGGTGCAGGGCAGGGGCCTCCTTGTTCGGATAGGTGAACTCCGCCTCGCACAGACGGATCTGCCGCGGCGCCTTCGCCTGGGCGCTGCCGCGGGCGGTGGTCATGGAGCGGACTTCGTCGACGAAGGTGTAGTAGTCGCTGAGGTAGAGGCCGTGGTGGAACATCACCGCGCCGTAGCGCACGATCGAGTTGAGGGCGCGGCCCGCCGTCTGGGAGGCGACGACGGCGGTCCCGGCGATCGCCGTCGACATGGCTCCCGAGATGGCGAGCGCCGCCAAGGAGGCCCACATGCCGAGCGTGAACAGACCCGCCAAGGAGGCCGCGAGGAGCGTCACCAGCAAGTACGGGCGAGCTCCCTGGAGTTCGCGTCCCTCGACCCGGTCGCACATCGCCCGGTACCAGGAGTGCAGGTACGGGCGCATCGTGTTGGCGCGCAGTTCGTCGGCGAGCTCGGAGGTGGTGAGCCACCAGCGCATCATGCCGCGCACGTTGCGGGCGGAGAGGGTGCGGTCGTGGACGCGGTAGTCGATGCGCGCGGCGATGACTCCGCCCAGGCCCCTCGGGACGACCGACAGCAGCAACACGCCCAGGAGCAAAGGGTGGAGGGACGTGAGGACGGTCGCGGCGGACACCAGTTGGACGAAGCCGTTGGTGAGCGTCTTGGCGTCGTCGGCGAGGTCGACCGCGCGCAACGCGCCGATCTCCGCGGCTTGGCTGCGGTCGGTGAACCCTTCGGTGTCGTACGCCGAGAGCTCGGCTCTCATGTGGAGATCGACGAGGGTGAGATCGGCGGCCGAGGCGATCTTCGGATTGAGACGGCGGGTCGCCCAGTCCGCGAGGATCCACATCCCCGCTCCGGCGGCCATCGCGACGACCGCGACGGTCAGGGCCGGCCAGGCCTGCCGGAGCCCGGTGCGAGGGTCGGCCGTGGCGAGGTGGGGCAGCGCCCTGGAGACCGCGGTGAGCATGACCGCTGTGCCGAGGCCGGACAACACCTGGCACACGAGGATCGTGATCGTCATGCGTCGGTCGACGGACCAGGCCAGCCGGGCCGACTGGGCGAGGGCCATCGGGATGCGGCGGGCCATCTCCCACAAGGTGGCGTCGTCCATGGCCCGGCGGTGCTTGCGCCCGTTGTAGTCCAGCTCGGGAGGAGCCGAGGGCTGAGGGGCCGCCGAACGGGCGCCGGGAACGGCCGCCGCCCCGGTTCCGGGGGCTGACAGGGCCTGTGGCTCGGTGGCCGTGGGCTGTCGGTCGGTTCCGCGGAGCCGCTTCACGCGAACACTCCCGTCATGAGTCGGTGAAGGGTGCGACGCCCGCGTGCGGCGAGGCATGGATCGTCGTGCTTCCGGCTCCGGTCCAGGGCGCTCACCGCGTCCACGGCGGCCAGGAACTTCAGCACATGGAGCTCCTGCGGTGTCAGCTCACGTCCGTACCCGCTCAGGCAGGCGGTGCGCAGCCTGGGTCTGTCGGCCCACACCCCGCAGGCCGACGCGACGAACTCCTGGACGACGGGCGCGAATCGGGACCGGTCGAAGTCGACCCAGGCCACCCGCCCCGACCAGACCAGATTCGTGGGCCAGGCGTCACCGTGGATGAAGCCGAGCGGCAACGGCCCCACCCAGCGGAGCTGTTCGGTCAGAGCACGTACGAGAGTGCACTCCGCCTCCGTCAGTCGATCGCCGGCATCCTCCAGGCGTCGCTCCACGCCCTGCGCCGCCGAACGCAGTGCTCCTTCGGCCTCGGCACGCCAGGGACCGGTCAGTTCACCGGCCACGTGCAGCCGGGCCAGGAGCAGACCGGCCTGCCGGTGCGCCTCGTACTCCTCGGCCGCCGTGAGCGCGAGTTCGTGCACCGGGCGGCCGGGTACGGCGGTCGTCAGCAGCGCCAAGTGCTCGGCGCTGGACGCCCGGAGCTGAGGCGCTCGTCCGGCCCCCAGCGCGGGCACAGCGTGCCGCAGGGCGAACGTCTCCCTCTCATACGTCCGCGCCGTGCGGGAGAGCTTCAGGTAGAACCGGCAGCCGTCGCGGCGTACGAGCTCCCACACGCGGGATGTCCGCCGCGGGTGGGAAGCGTCCCGGGCCTCGGCGACGGCCCCGATCTCGCACTCGGCCCAGCCGCGCAGAGCCGTGGGGAGTGCCTTCGCGTCGCTCATGCCCCCCACCTCGGTGACGGTCGTGATGCCGATGCGAACGGGGCGCGGCGCGCGTCCGCCGGGCGCTGGTGCACCACGCGCTTGACGCAGACGGCGGGAGGATTTTCGAACGCGGGGTGGGCGGCGGGAAGGGAGCGTACGGGATTCACGGATTTCTCCTCGGTAGGGATCGGGTGGAGCACCCCGGACAACGCGGCTGGTCACGGGGTCGATACGGGGCGGACCGGGCGATGGTCCGAGCGCAGGTTCGATATTCGGCGCCGCGGGCAAGTGGGCGCTGCGCTGACGCCCGTTCGATTCACTCGGCCAGGGGACAGCGGCGAAGGCGTGACCCGAACGGGGGATTGCGGGAGGGCGTCGAAAGCACCGGTCTCCTCGGTGGGACGTGGATGGGCCGAGGAACGGAACCCTGGGTCACGCCACTGACAACCGGGCGGGTGCGATGCCGGGATCCGGACAATCCGAGCGGCCGATCCGGCGTCGGGCACCGGTCCTCGAGACGGCCGAACGGCCTGGGAGGGAATCAGGAGAAAGGATTCTCGAACCGGTCGGCCCGACCCCGGAGTTGAGCGGTCGGCGAGATGGCTTGAACTGCCCGGACCGTGCGGGCGACGTGGTCGGATTCCGGAGTGGCGGACCGCCGACCGCCCCAACGGCGGCTAACGTCAGCCCCCTGGCCCTGGCCCCGGCCCCGGTGCGGATCGGACGGTGACGCGTGCGCCCCGGCGCCGGTCCCGTCGCGTCCGTGCTCGGCGAGGAGGTCGAACTCGTGGGTTCGTGCTGCCGTGCTGCCGTGTTTTCGTGCTTCGCGAAGAGTCCGGCTTCGTCGTCTCCGTGCCCCCGCGGAGAGACCGAGTCGCGGCGCGGAGCCCGATCGCGTCGTCTGTGTGCGCCGCGAAGTGGTCGGCCTCGGGTTATCCCCACCCCCGATCCGCCGGTAGCCGCCATGGTCCGCGGTGACCGCGATCCGTAGCGTCGAGGTATCGCTACGACAAGATCGTGAGAGGGCGGAACATTGAGGCTGCGCGGGAACAAGCGGCGGACGACGGACGGCCCGACGGGGGTCCAGGGCGGTACCTCCGCCTTCGCCGTCGAACTGCGCGGCGTACGACGGCAGTACGGCCGCGGCAACGGCGCCGTACACGCCCTCGCCGGCATCGACCTCGCCCTCTCCCGAGGCACCTTCACGGCCGTCATGGGCCCGTCCGGCTCCGGCAAGTCCACCTTCCTGCAGTGCGCGGCAGGGCTCGACCGGCCCTCGGCAGGCTCCGTACGGCTCGGTGGTACGGAGATCACGGGAATGCGGGAGAACCAGCTCACCGAGCTGCGCCGCAGTCGCCTCGGCTTCGTCTTCCAGGCCTTCAACCTGCTGCCGTCCCTCACCGTCGAGCAGAACGTGCTGCTCCCGATGCGGCTGGCCGGACAGCGCCGGGACCGCCGCCGCGCCGCCGAAGTGCTGACGCGGGTCGGACTCGCCGACAAGGCCGGACGTCGGCCCGGTGAGCTCTCCGGCGGCCAGCAACAACGTGTCGCCATCGCCCGGGCACTCGTCACCAGCCCGGACGTCATTTTCGCCGACGAGCCCACGGGCGCTCTCGACACCACCACCGCGGCCGACATCCTCGGTCTGCTGCGGCACGCGGTGGACTCCCTCGGCGCCACGGTCGTCATGGTCACCCACGACCCGGCTGCCGCCACCTGGGCCGACCGAGTGCTGTTCCTCGCGGACGGTGTCTTCGCCGGCGGTCTCGACCGCGGCTCGCCGGAACAGATCGCGGCGCGGATGGCCGCCCTCACCTCCGGAGCGGGCGCGACGGCGAGGGTCGCGGCGTGAGCAGGCTCGCCCCCAACGGCCTCGCCCGGGCGGCCGTGCGCTTCAAACCCGCTTCGTTCGCGGGCACGTTCGTGGCGTTGATGATGTCGGCGCTGATCGTCTCCGCTTGCGGCATCCTCCTGGAGACGGGTGCGCGAGCCTCGGTACCGGCGGAGCGGTATGGGAGGGCCGCGGTTGTCGTGGCCGCCGACCAGTACGCCCATCTCGTCACGGGCAGCGGCGACGGCCGGTCGGACTCCCCGGGACTGCTGCCGGACGTCGCGCGCGTGGATGCCGTACTTGCGCGCAGAGCGGCCCGCGTACCCCAAGTGAATTCGGCGGTACCGGACTTCACGTTCCCCGTGCGTCAGGATGGCCGAGCGCTGACCGGCCACGGCTGGGGTTCGCACGCCTTCACCGGTGCCGTGCTCGTCTCCGGGACCGCGCCCCGTACCGGCGAGGTCGTACTCGACGCGACCGCCGCGAAAGCCGCCGTCGGCGACACCATCGCCCTCGAAACCGCCACCGGGCGTGCGGAGTTCCGTGTCTCCGGGCTGGCGAAGGCCGGAACCGGTGACGTGCCCAGGGCCGCGACGGGCTGGTTCTCCGACGCCCAGGCGCCCGTGCTCGCCGGGCACCCGGGGAAGGCCGACGCGATCGCCGTACTCGCCAGGACCGGTGCGGACACCGACGACGTCGCCGACGCAGTGGAGAAGGCGCTCACCGGCACCCGGGCCCACGTTTACACGGGCGACGATCGCGGAGCCGTCGAGGAGCACGGGCTCGGATACGCCAAGGAGACGCTCACCGGCATCGGAGGGTCCTTCGGCGGGATCGCCACCGTGGTCGCCGTCTTCACGGCGGCCGGCACGGTCGCCCTGTCCGTGTCCCAGCGCGCCCGGGAATTCGCGCTGCTGCGCGCCATCGGAGCCACCCCGCGGCAGATCCGCCGCGCGGTCGCCGCGGAGGCACTGCTCGTCGCACCCCTCGCCGGGTTGGCCGGCTGCCTGCCCGGGATCGGCCTCGCACACTGGTGGTTCGGGCAGTTGAAGGACCGCGGAGCCATTCCGGAAGCCGTCTACCTGCACGTGTCCTTCATCCCGCTCCTGGTCGCCGTCGCCCTGGGACTGCTGACGGCGCTGGTGGCTGGGTGGGCGGCCGGCCGAAGGCCCGCGAGGACCAAGCCGGGCCAGGCCCTCACCGACGCGTCGGTGGAGCGGCTGCGGCCGGGCGTGATCCGTACCGGACTGGGCATCGGAGCCGTCGTCGGCGGAGGGTTCCTCACCGGCCTGGCTGCCCGCTCGGCTGGGGACGACGCCGCCAACGCCGCGCTCGGCGTCGTGATGCTCTTCATGCTCGCCGTCGCGCTCCTCGGCCCCCTGGTGGCGCGGCTGTGCGCCACGCTGTTCGGGCTGGCGCTGCGCGACGGCAGCGCCGCGGTGTCACTGGCGGCCGCCAACTCCCGTACGAACGCACGACGGATGGCGTCCGCGATCACCCCGATCGTGCTGGCCATGGCGTTCGCCTCGACGCTCGTCTTCCTGCACACGAGCGAAACTCGCGTAGCCGCGCGGCAGTTGCGCGCGGGCGTCATCGCGGACCACGTCGTCACGGATCCGGCGGGACTGCCTGCCGACATGGTCGCCCGGGCCGCTCGCCTTCCGGGAGTCGACGCGGCCGTCGGCCTCCTCGAGACGCAGGTACTGGTGCCCGTCGGCTCCGGCGGAGACCGATGGCTCCAAGGCGCCGCGACCCAGGGCATCTCCGGCTCCGGCGCGCGGCTCGCGAAGGTGCAGGACCTCGACGTACGGGGTGGCAGCCTCGACCGGGTCGGCCGGGGCCGTATCGCCATCGACAAGACGCTCGCCACCTCGGCGCACGTCGGGATCGGCGACAGGCTGCCGCTCTACCTCCCCGATGGCACCAAGGCCAGGCCCGAGGTCGTCGCCGTGTACGGGCGCGGCCTCGGCCTCCCGGCGGTGACCATGGACCGGTCCTCGCTGGCCACCCACGTCACGTCGGGCTTCGACAGCACGCTGCTGGTACGGGGCGGAGACGCCAAGGCCCTGACGCCCCTGGGCAAGGTCACCGACGCCTCCGGCTACGCCGCCGCGCGCAACACCGACAGCGAACTCAACGCCTGGGCGAACTACACGATGGCCGCGGTCCTCGGCGGCTTCGCGGCCGTCGCCGCTGCCAACACCCTCGTGATGACCGTCCTCGACCGACGCCGTGAACTCGGCATGCTCCGCCTGGTCGGCGCCACCCGGCTCCAGGTGATGCGGATGCTCCGCTGGGAGGGCCTGCTGGTGGCGACGACGGGCGTGCTCCTGGGCACGACCATCGCGGTGACCACTCTGATCCCGATGACGCGCGGCCTGACGGGGGAGTCCCCGTACATACCCCCGCTGCTGTACGGGGCTTTCGCCACGACGGCGATCGGCCTCGGCCTCCTCGCCGTCACCCTCCCGGCGCGAGCCGTACTGCGTGACGGACGGGCATGAGATTTCGGGTCTGAGATCTCGGATCTGAGATCTCGAACCGGCCGGGCGAGAGGTGCCCGCTCGCTCGGAGTGATCCCACGGACGGTGATGTCTGCCGATCCCGGTGATCCCGTGGTGTGTAATGACGCACGCACGGTGATCCAGGGGAGTCAGGGGGAACCCGATGGAGGGGCTGAAGCCGACCGACCCGCGGCAGGTGGGCCGGTACCGCATCGTGGGATTGCTCGGGGCGGGCGGGATGGGCCGCGTGTACATGGGGCGTTCGCCCAGTGGGCGGCTGGTCGCGGTCAAGGTGGTGCGGCCGGAGCTCGCCGACGATCCCGGGTTCCGGCGCAGGTTCGCCCGGGAGGTGGCGGCCGCCCGGAAGGTCACCGGGTTCTTCACGGCCGCCCTCGTGGACGCCGATCCCGACGGGTCGCCCCCGTGGCTGGCCACCGCCTACGTGCCGGGGATGGCACTGGACCAGGCGGTCGCCGCGCACGGCCCGTGGCCCGTGGCCTCGGTACGTGCGCTCGGAGCGGGACTGGCCGAAGCGCTCGAGGCCATCCACGCGGCCGGTCTGATCCACCGCGACCTCAAACCGTCGAACGTGCTCATCGCTTCCGACGGACCCCGGGTCGTCGATTTCGGGATCTCCGTGGCGGCCGAGGCCACGGTGCTGACGCGCACCGGCACCGCTGTGGGCACGCCCGGATTCATGTCGCCCGAGCAACTCACCGGGGATCCGGTGACGCCCGCCACCGACGTGTTCGCCCTCGGCGCCGTCCTGACCTACGCCTCAACCGGCGTCGGCCCGTTCGGCACGGGGTCCGCGCAGTCGCTCAACTTCCGTATCGCGTACGAGGAACCGCGGCTGGACGGGCTGCCCGAGGGCCTGGGGATCGTGGCCCGCTGTCTGGTGAAGGATCCGGAGCAGCGGCCGGACGTGGCCGCGCTCATCGGCGAACTTGCTGACATGGCGGGCGACTTGGGCTACACGCCTACCGAGATTGTCAGCGACGCCTTGGTGTGGTTGCCGGAGAAGGTGGCGGCGGCTGTTGCGGTCACGGTCACCGGGGCTGCCGTGCCGGCGGTGGCCGCATCGACGCCTCTGACGTCAAAGCCGGCTG
This sequence comes from Streptomyces sp. NPDC056738, assembly GCF_042790435.1. NCBI lineage: Bacteria > Bacillati > Actinomycetota > Actinomycetes > Kitasatosporales > Streptomycetaceae > Streptomyces > Streptomyces sp. NPDC056738. Next base: position 288,076 of record NZ_JBHTZF010000001.1, on the reverse strand, counting down.
TTCCGGGAGAGGTTGCGCGTAGGAAGCCCAAAAAGGCGGCGGCATCCGCGTCCCGTAGCAAGCCGGCTGGCAACACGCCGACCCGCAAGAAGCCGGCGCGCCCGAAGCCGTCGCCCGCTGCTCCGGGGCCCGCACCCTCCACGGGCTCCTCCGAGCCACCGCGCAGCGCCGCGGCGGCAGCATCGCCGACTCGGCCGCCGAGGGCGACGAAGGCGCCCGGCGCCCGTCCCGCGTCCGGCAGTGCGGTCGAGGCCTCGGCGACGTCCGTCACACCATTCCGCGCGCCCCACCCCTGGGCAGTGCGCCGCGCCCTCTTCCTGTCGGTCGCCTGTATGGCGTTCGGGCTGGCGCTATACCTGCCGTTCGGCGGCCATGCGTCCGTATTCGCATATCTCTTCAGCGACTGGTGGTTGTGGTGGCCCGGTTGGCCGTTCGGCGGCACGTGGCCCTTTGTGCCCGCGGCCGGCCTCGCGATCACCAGTTGCGTTGCCGTGTTCGCCCAGCTTCGTCGCTTCCCGACGGGCCCGGTACCTCGTACTGTCCGGCGCCTGCACTACCTGACCGCCACGTTCGTGGGAGGACTCCTCGCCCTCTACATCACACTGGGCATCGTGGGGGAGCGGGGTCTGGGCTTCCTCCAGTCTGGCTCGTGGTTCTTCGTCCTGGGCTGTGCGGCGTTGGTGGCGAGTATGTTCCGGCTGTCGGGTCCGAAATCCGCGCCCACGCCCGCTCCTTGACCAACGCGGGCCGGTGCGCACTCCCCACCGGCCCGTAAGCCGCGTCCAGGCCGGTGAGTTCCGAGACGAAGGGGCCGAACTCGCAGGCCTTCAGGCGGCTTCCGCTACTCGTCGATCGCCGATCCGAAGCGTGCGTTGGCCGTCGGCGCCCCGAGACGAGCCCCGTCGTACGTCCAGGAATCCTTGGCGGTGAGGCCCGATGACGACGCGGGGATCACCCATACGAAGCCGTCGTCGGTGTTCTCGCCCGGTGCCGCCGCCAGCAGGCCGAAGCGGCCGTCGTGGTTGGCGTCGATCAGCCGCACCTGGGCGCCCCAGCGGTCCGAGGCTTCCGCCGTGCCGGGAACCCCGGAGGAGTTCTGGTCGAAGCTGCGCACGCCGGATGCCGTCAGCCCGCCCGGCGCGCCACGCAGCGTCCAGACCGCACCCGCGTCGGACACGGAACCCACGTCCTCCCCTGGCGCCCCGATGGCGAGGTCCGGGCGGCCGTCGCCGTCGGTGTCACCTGAGGACAGCTCGGCACCCCACCGGTCGCCGGGCTCGGCCGTGCCGGGGACGCCGGGGGAGTCCTGCGTCCATGTCTGCGCCGGGGTCGGGTCGAGACCGGAGAGGTCGCCCTTGCCCAGGTACACGGAGACGGATCCGCCGACGGCCGACCCGGCGCCTGTGTCACCGATGGCCAGGTCGTCCTGGCCGTCGTGGTTGAAGTCGCTGGAGACGATCGCGGGGCCGCCTTCGAACGCGCCGCCGTCACCGAGTGCGTCGACGCCGGGCGCGCCGTGGAGCACCTGGGTGGCACCGACGCCGGGCTGGTCGCCGGTGGTGACACCGGAGATCGCCAGGTCGGCCCAGGAGTCCTCGTTGTAGTTGCCGTGGCTGAGGCTTCGGAACGCGAAGCCGGTGTCCGACGGGCTCAGGTCCCGAGCGTGCACCCGTGTTTCCACGGTCTTCAGTTGCCGGGCCGCCGTGGTCGGCGCGGAAGTGAAGAACAGCAGCGTGTCGTTCTCCAGGAAGGCGATGCTGTCGCGCGGGTTGGCGTCCGGGTTCGCCGGGTCCGGGGCGAAGTACCGGGCGGCTTCGATGGCCAGACCGAAGTTCGCGCCGGCCCGTAGGTGGTCGGTGTCCTCCAGCCAGCTGCTGTCGGACCCGTGCAGGCCGCTCCGCGAACCCCAGAAGACGACGGCACCGCCCGCGTCGGACAGCCCGGCGAGGTCTTCGCCTGGGATGCCGACGATCGCGTCGTCGTAACCGTCGTTGTTCAGGTCGCCGGAGGCCACGGCGCCGCCGAACCCGTCACCGGCCTCGGCGGCGCCCGGAACGCCCGAGGTGTTCTGATGCAGGACGCTCTTCTTGGTAGTGCTGAGACCGCTCGACGAGCTGTACTGCACGGAGACGTAACCGGCGGACTTGGCGCCGTTCACCGTGGCACCCGGGGCGCCGATGAGCACGTCGTCGAATCCGTTGCCGTCGAAGTCGCAGTTGTGCTGCTGCCAGCCGATGGACGGGAAGGGCGTCGCGGCCTGTGCCGCGGGGGCCGCGATCACCGCTCCGCCCCCGAGGGCGAACAGCGCCACGGCCGTCAGGACCGCACTGTTGATGTGACGCACAGGAGCGAACCTCCTTGGGTTCCTGAACTGCCTGCGGCGTCCGGCTCGGCCGAGACGGACGGGGTGGACGGTGCCCATGGGGTGGACAGTGCTGATGGGGCCGGGGGACCGGCATGACTCCAGGCTCGCCGGACGGCGGCTGCGGTCATGCAAGTCCCCCCGTCGGAGGACGTGTTGAGACCGACGCCTTCATCCGCCCACCCAGAAGACACCCGAGGTTCGTCCAGGGTTGTAGTCGGTGCGAGGGAGGTGGGTCGCGGACCCTTTCTGGGCGGGGCGGGACAGAGCGTGGGTGGGGTGTGGTGTTGTGTGAGGTGGAGCGGGGCCGGGGGACACAGCGCGGGAGCAAGACGCGGATCGGTGTCGGCGAACGCACGGCTGCCAAGCGCTGCGCGCTGCCCTGGCGTTCCGGCGCACGAAAACCTGTTGGCCGGGGCACGAAAACCTGTTGGCCGGGGCACGAAAACCTGTTGGCCGGGGCACGAAAGCCCGTTGGCGGGGAACGAAAGCCTGCTGGCCGGTCCGCGAAAACCCGTTGGCTGGTCCGCTGCTCGGCTGCGACGATGCCCGCTGATTCTCTAGCGGAGGACATTTGTTCGTTTTCGTGTGCGGGGTGTGGCGCCAGTCTGACCGTCCCGCTGTCCCAGGTCGCACTGCCGACCCACGCCCGTCAGAAGTACGGGAACGGAATTCAGCTCCCGGTGCTCATGGAGTCGGGCACGTTCGCCGTGGACCCGGAGCCCTGGGGGCCGCCGTGGCGAAGCTGGGAGAACCTCGATCCGGACGAGGCGGCGGACCGCGGCGTCTACGCACCGGTCCACGCCCTGTCCGAAGGCGCGCCCGGCGCGATAGTCATCGCACCTGGGGAGGTCCGAGGCACAGTACTCGTCCCGGAGAACGCGGGCGGCTACTGCTGCGGCCTCGACTGGGGAGACAGCCCCAACCTGGCCTGCGAGGCGTGCGGCCTGCCGGTGGCGAACCGAATCGACGACTGCTCACTCTGGCAGGCGGTCTGGCTCGTGCCGGACGCCGTGCGCCGTGTCCACGTCGGCGACGCCGAAACCGCGCCGCTCTCCTGGGCGGAAGCGCTGGCGAGGGAGAAGGGCACGCTCCCGGTCGCACCGCTCGCCCGATGGGGTTCGCTGCACGAGCTGGACCACTGGTGGTCATGGAACCCGCAGTGGGAGGCAGCGGCCAGTCGGGCGCTCGCACACCTGCTGGCGGCCTCGGACGGTCGGCCCGTGACGGTCCCGCAGGGCCTCATCGCGGAAGTCTTCCAACGTGCCCTCGACGTATTGCTGCCTGCGGGCCCGCAGCCACGCCGAGCCGTCCTCGCCGGACCAGGACTGCCCGCCCCCGACACGGACGCCGACATACTCCTCCTACCCACCCACCCCCAGACAGGAGAGCTCTGGGGCCCGACCGGCCCAGTGGCATCGGCCTACCCCGTGCCGCTGCCGTTCGGGGTGTGGAAGTGGCTGGCATCCCCCGAGCCGCACCTCCCACTCCCCGCCGCGGGCACCATGCCAGACGGCGTTCTACGCGACGATCCGCCCGCGCCGCGCCCTCATCGCCTGTTCCGCTTCGACCCGAGCATCTTCGAGCACACCCTGGTCCGGCTGCTGGCCGTCCGCGGCCGATGGCTGCGCGAGATCCTTGACGATCGCACGCAGCACATGCGCGCGGGGATCTACTAAGGGCTCGTTGCAGAATGAAAGGCCTGATGGACGTGGGCAGGGTAGGGCGGTGACTTATGGGCGACGGAGTACCTCAGCCTGGACACCGCCGCCATCTGCCCAGGTCCGCAGCCACTGTCTGAGTGACGCGGTTGTGTGGCAGAGACCGTCGTGGGGGTTTTGGCCTTCGTCTGGGTCCCACTCGTCCGCGTCGAAGAAGAGCACGGGGTTGTCGGCTGCGAGCAACGAGACGTACCACTCCATCGAGCAGCCGCCTGGCGCAAGAAACAGCCAGGAAGTCGGCATGCCGAAAGTGCGGCTGCGCTCGTGCTCGCGGACTGAGGAGGGCCAGTCGGTCATGTGCCCCGGGGCGCGCTGGCCTGGGGTCAGCGATGCGATGCCGGCTTCGGGTCCGAAGCCACCGTTGCCGACCTCCGTGTAGATCCGGCGGAGCAGTTCCGGCAAGGGGTACCCGATGGCGCTTTCCGCAGCCTCGATCTCCTGCTGCGTGATCGGCGGGAACAGTGGCCCGCGCGGGGCATCTGCAAAGTAGCCTGCTACTTCCGGGGCCTGCGCGTCGAGTGTGACCGTCCTGGGACTGCGCGGACCCCTGAGGTGCTCAAACTCTTCTCCACCAAAGTGCTTTCTGATCCAGGCGAGTGGGACCTCGGCGGTGTCGAACCGCAGGCCCGGATCCCAGGCTCGGACACGCAGCTTCTCGATCAGCGCGTCGTCGGGCCCATGATGCTCGTCCGGAACGGCATGATCTGTTGCAGTCTGGAGGGAGGAACCGGTTCGCCCAGCGGAGGTCATGCCCCAGGAGCCTACTGCCGGGGTCGGACAGCCTTGCGAAGACGCCGCAGGCAGATGACTGAGCAGGCCAGTTCGAGCAGGCCTTGATGAAGGTCGGCGCGGCGCTCGTAGCGGACGCGGAGACGTTTGAATTGGTGCAGCCAGGCGAACGCGCGCTCGACGACCCAGCGCACCTTGCCCAGCCCAGATCCGTGGGCGATGCCACGCTGGCGATCGTCGGCTTGATACCGCGCTTCCGCAGCCAGGCGGCGGTATTTGTCGAAGTCGTTCGTAGCCACGGTCGGCGTGCACGCGGCGAGGCTTGCGGCGGGGCCGTCCCGCAGACCTCGGGTTGGCGGGACGGCGTCGAGCAGGGGCAGTAGCTGGGTGACGTCGTGACGGTTGCCGCTGGTGAGCGTGACGGCGATCGGGGTTTCGTGACAATCGACGATCAGATGGTGCTTGGAGCCTGGACGAGCACGGTCGACGGGCGAGGGGCCGACGTGATCTCCGCTTTGAGAGCCCGGACGTGCGAGCCGTCCACGGCGCAGTTGTCCAGTTCCAGCGCGTTCGCGTGGCGGAGTTCGGTCAGCAGGGCGGAATGCAGGCGCGGCCAGATGCCGGCCGCCGTCCAGTCCCGCAGTCGACGCCAGGCCGTAACTCCGGAGCAGCCTACGGTCTCGACCGGGACGTCGCGCCAGGCAAAGCCGGTCCGAAGCACGTACAGAATGCCAGCGGGGGCGGCCCAGTCCGGAACGCGAAGTCGCCGGGGGTAGCAGTGGCGTCGTTCGGGGGCGGGTGGCTGCAGCGGAGCCACTCGCTCCTACAAGTCGTCAGGAACAAGATCAGCGCGCACCCGCCCACCCTGCCGATCAAGATCGCCGAGTGCAAGAATTGAGCTCAACTCATTCTGAAGCGATCGGTAAGTGCTCGTCGCAGAATGAGACGCCCGTGACCGGCCGGGCTTCCCGATCCGCCCCTCCCTTCCAGGTACGGCAACCTCCCCATCGCCGACCGTCAGCCGCTTGGATAGGCTCCGCGGGAACCCTTCAGGAGGTGTCATGTCGAAGGTCACCATCAGCCTGGACAGCGATTTGGCCATCGAAGTCATGCTGCTGGCCGGCACCAGGAGCCCGCAGGACGCTGTCGAGTTGATCGTCCGGGACTACCTGGCACGGGGTCACCGAACCGAGGCTCGTGCCGGTGTCGCCCCCGACCAGGAGCGCCTCGCCGACCGGCGGTCAGCGCCGGAAGAGGGCCGATGAGCACTTCGGGCGAGAGTGGCGTATCGGCTGGCGGCTGAAAGTCCTTCTGGGCAGGGTCCGGCTGGGGTCTATCGATCTTGTCTCCGACGACCTGTGGGAGTGAATCGCTCCACTGCTGCCAGAGCGGCCGCCTCGACGTCACCGCCAGCCCGGACAACTGCCGGTGCCGGACCGGGCTGCACCGGTGGGCATCGGAACCGGGCAACCGACCCAAGCGGCTCTTCGTCGACCGACGGTATGACTACGACAAGTACCGCTATCTGCTACGGAAACGCGGCATCAGACCCCTGATCACCCGACGCGGCGTCGCCCACGGCTCCGGCCTCGGCCGCACCCGCTGTGTCGCCGAGCGGGCCTCCGCCTGGCTCCATCAGTTCAAACGACTCGGTGCCCGCCGTGAGCAACGAGCCGACGTCCACCAGGGACTTCTCGAACTCGCCCACACCATCATCTGCCTTCGGCAACCCCGCATACGGTTTCTGAAATGATCAGCTAGTAACGCCAATGGGTCAGGCGTCGGCGCACTCGTCGACGACGGCACAGGCGCGGCGGATACCACCCACGTAGTCGGAGATGTCGGCATCGCCGCGCACGTGGGGCGCGTCCTGGAACCACTGGCTCCACAGGCCGCCTTTCTGGAGGAGGCGGCCGGCCCGGTCGCCTTGCAGGACGGAGTCGGTGTACGCCAGGGCGCCCATGGCCGTTGGCTGGTCGTAGGCGAGGTCGGGCCGACGCAGGTACCGATCCAGGTATGCGGCGAGCAGGTCGGCGTCGCGCGCGGTGCCGAAACTCGCCAGCGCAAGGCAGTAGGCCCCACCCGCGCAGCAGAGCTCGCTCTCCAGCAGCAGCGCTCCCAGACGCTCGCGGAAGTGGTCACGACGCGAGACGGCGGCGAGCCATGCCGCGGTGCGCCGCTCCCGCCAACTGCCTTCGAGGAGAATGGTGAGCTCGGCGTCGGAAACAGCCTTCGCATCAGCGGCCAGGGCATGAACGAACGGCTCGTACTTCTCGGGCGGCATACGAAGGACCGCTCCGCCGAGCTTCATATAGCGTCGCTCGGGGGCGCAATAGCGCTGGAACAGGTCCCGTATCTCAGAGTCGTGGCGGATCACGACTCCATCCTCTCGCGACAACCACGCAGTTGAGGGCGGGGACGGAACGCAAGTCCACCCGAGGGCGCCACCTCGGTGGCTGATATCAGGAGCGGGCCGGACACGCGCGTAGGACTCGCTCCCACGCGTCGTACGCGGACACCTCCGATGCCGGTCGGCCGTCTTGGACCGTCTGCCCATTCCCTTGGGTAGTGGTGGTTGTGGAGGGCCGGGCACTCCCACTGACTGGGGGCAAGATAGAGGCTGTTGGTGAGTGACCCGGAGCAACGGATTTAAGCCCAGAGCTACTACTTTGGGGACCACTATCTCCGGCTCCGCGAACCAGCCCGATGATCACCTATCGTCTCCCGGCGGCCGTTGCTCGACCTGCTCGACTGCCCGGCGAACGGCAGTGCGAAGTTCCTCGTCAGGCTCGTTCCGCCTGAGTACGGACTTGAGAGAAACATGCGCTGCCGCCCGTACATCGGGATCCGGGTCACGGAGCGCGGCCGCGATGATCGGCGCGTGCGTCACGGCGTCGGGGCCGAAGATGCCGAGACCCTCGATCCCTGCGCGCCGAACGAGCGCATCTTGTGCCGCCGTAGCCGCGACGAGGAGTTCCAGGGCCTCAACAGGTGCCTCCGCGCACACCAGCGCCAGGCCGAAGAGAGCCTGCTCGAACTCTGCGGTGTCGTGACGGGTTGCTGCGGCGAGCCGCATGAGCGCCTCGCTCACCGCCGGCGAACTGGTGGCACGAAGGCTGACCTCGTCGACCCGGGTGGGGGCGGTGTCGTCGTCCATCCGGCCATCCTGCCAGCAGCCGAAACCCGAATCCCAAAGCGGGGGAGCAGCAGGTCCGGCCGCCGCGAACGACCTGCTGGGCTGCATTGCGCACACCCCGCTCGCCACCTGCTGCCTCGGCTCTGTGCCGGGGGTCAGTACGGTTCTTCCCGCCACTCGAGGCACGTGGGCCTTTGACCGCCGGACAGGACGAACTCCTTCACGGCCCGGCGCACGACGTCGACAGGGACTTCCGGCGGCTCCAGGAACTCTCGGGGGTAGGTGTTGAACATGTAGGTCGCGACGGGCACGGTGGCCTTGCCGGCGGGGATCAACGCGCCCTCCTCACCCGTGCTGTAGGAGAGGATGCCGAAACGCCCATCGGCGCTGACCCCGACCAGGAAGATGTGGTCCGGCAGGCCCGACGACAGCATTTGGCGGTCCAGGGACTCCAATTGGGCCCCTTTGTGAAGCGGGCCGGCGACGATCAACGCGTCCACCATCGCGTCGATCGCGTGCTCCGAATCGAGCAGCAACGGTGCATCCCGGTGCTCCTCCTTGAAGACTGCCACCGCGCCCCGCAACATCCCGCGCCCCCGTCGTTCTGGTGATCCCCGTGCCATGCCGGGGCGACGCACACTACTGTCCCGGCCCGGAACCTTAGTCGCGGCGACCTGCTCTGTTAATTGATCTTGTGGCAGGTCGAGTCGATTCGACGGACACGCCCTGGGAGGGCAGCGCATAGAGCCCCTGCTGCCGCCCCCAGGCTGTTCAGGACAAGGCGGACCCGTGCCCCGCTGTCGGCCGAGGATGCGCGGCGCCGCGTTGCCGTGGAGACTCGGGGTACCGGCGCGAGAAGGAACACCACTCGACGGGAGACGGCCGCGCATGGCGACACTCATCGCGGTGAACGTGGGGCTGCCCCAGGATGTGCCCTGGAAGGGCCGCACCACCCGCACGGGCATCTGGAAGCGACCGGTCGAAGGACCGCGCATGGTCCGGCGGCTCAACATCGACGGCGACGGGCAGGGTGACCTGGGCGGTCACGGCGGCCCCTTCCGTGCCGTCCTGGTCTACCAACTGGACTCCTACCGATACTGGCAGGAGCATCTGGGGCGGGACGACTTCGTCCACGGTCAGTTCGGGGAGAACTTCACGGTCGACGGCCTGCCGGACGACGAGGTCTGCATCGGGGACCGGTACCGCATCGGGGACGCCCTGTTCGAGGTCACACAGCCCCGTGTGACGTGCTACCGCGTGGGCCTGCGCATGAACGAACCCCGGATGCCCGCTCTGCTCGTGGCCCATGGCCGTCCCGGCTTCTATCTGAAGGTGCTGGCCGAAGGACTCGTGCGGGCGGGCGACGACATCGTCAAGATCGCCGACGGTCCGGAGGGCATGACCGTGGCGGACATCGACGCCCTCCTGTACAAGGCCGACCACCCCCAGGAGCATCTCGAACGGGCCCTGCGCATCCCCGCGTTGAGCCCCGGCTGGCGGACATCCATGCAGTCGCTCCTCGACGAGGCGCACGGCACCGGGGCGTCCACCGGCAACGCCGGGCTGACCGGCGCGGCGGCGGTTCCACCACCCGCCTGGCAGGGATTCAGGCCTCTCACGGTCACCGCGATCGTCCCGGAGAGCTCCGACGTCTTCTCGCTCCTCCTCGGCGCCCCGGACGATGAACCGCTCCCCTCCGCCCTGCCCGGCCAGTTCGTCACGGTCCGCATGCAGCCGGACCCGCAGGGTCCTTCCGTCATCCGTAGCTACTCCCTGTCGGGGCAGCCCGGTGACCCGTCGTACCGGATCAGCGTCAAGCAGGAACCGCACGGCGTCGGCAGCGTCTACCTGCGGCGGCACGTCGCCGTGCACGACACCCTGGACGTGGCGGCGCCCCGAGGGACCTTCGTCCTCGGTGAGACCTCGGCGCCCGTGGTGCTGATCTCGGCGGGGGTAGGGGCCACTCCCGTCCTGGCCATGCTGCACAGCCTGGTCGCCATGAAGCACCCTCGCCAGGTGTGGTGGATCCACGGCGCACGCGACGGAGTCGAACATGCGTTTGCTCCGGAGGTCGGCGGCTTGCTGTCGCGCCTGCCCGCCGGGCATCGCTACGTCGCCTACAGCCGTCCACGTGACGACGACCGCCTCGGCGAGGACTACGACGGTGTCGGCAGGCTGTCCGGCGCGGTCCTGACCGGCCTGGACCTGCCGCCGGAGGCGCGCGCGTACGTCTGTGGGCCGACCGCGTTCATGGATGACATGACCGCGGCTCTGGTGGGCTGCGGGCTGGAGCCGTCGCGGATCCATACCGAGATGTTCGGGACGGTCTCCGCGATCACGCCCGGCGTGCTGCCCACCGACGCCCGCGCACCCCACGCGCCCGCCTCCCCGCCCGGGCCGGGCACCGGGCCCTCCGTCTCGTTCGCCCGCAGCGGCCTCACCGTGCCCTGGGACGCCGGCTACGGCACTCTCCTCGATCTGGCCGAAGCCTGCGACGTTCCCGTCCGGTGGTCCTGCCGCAGCGGGGTCTGCCACACCTGTGAGACCGCCCTCGTCTCCGGCCGGGTCGACTATTCACCCGACCCCATCGACGCCCCGGCCGACGGCAACGTTCTCATCTGCTGCTCGCGGCCCCACCAGGACGTGATCCTCGATCTCTGACCAGGGGTGGCCACGTGAACCCCATTCGTCGGGTCGTCCACGCGTACGTGCTCGACACCGCGAACCGGGGTCGTTCGGGACCTCACAGCGAATGAGCGGAGGCGAACCCATAGGCTCTCCGGTCATGAGTCACAGCGGTTCGCAAGCGGCGGCATTCTTCCGAGACGTCAGCCGAAGCGGGGTGGTCTGGTTCGTCCGGGACGACGACGGAATGCCGACTCACCTCGCCGCGGACGGCACACGCAGTCTTCCCTTCTGGTCGACCTCGGCCCGCGCCGAGAGGGCAGCGAAGATCTGGGGGAACGGCCTACGCGTCGAATCCCTGTCGCTGGACACCTGGCGCGATCGCGAAATGCCCGACTACGCCAGGGATGGCCTCAAGATCGGCATCAACTGGAGCGGGTCACGCCTGACCGGCTGGGACTTCACCCCGCAGGAGGTCCTCAACCGACTGGCGGCGGCCGGCTAGACCGATGTCTGCCGATCATCAGATCGTGGTTCCGCCGTGCCGTCGACCGACGTGCAGAGGCCGCGAGGGGAGCCGTCGTGCCGGGGCGGACGCCGAGACGGGTCGGCGGCGGAGGAATCATCGCCACGCGATCGCCCCGACCGTGTGGAAGGTCCGGACCGGGTAACAGCGGGGGCCCCGGTCGTCGAGTACGGCTCAAGGAATGGCGCCGCCCGTACGCGACGGCGGACCTGCGCGACCGACGGTACGCGTGAGGGGGCTTCATTTGGTCCGCTCGCTGATCCAAGACGAGCTATCCGAGTACGTGCGTTCCAAGGTCCGAGAGGGACTCTCGCTCGGCACCCGCCGCGGCCCTGCAGAGGTCTCCGTCGAAGAGCTGGTTGCTGCCTCGTTCGGAGCCCTGCGGTTCGTATACGGCTTGGCCTCCTCGGACCAGGAGTAGTCCTCATGGCATCGCCATTTTCGGTGTGATCGCCACCAGGGCGAAGGGGTTGTGAACATCCGCACGTCGGCTGGCCGTGGTGGCTTTCTCGACTTGGATTCGGTCAATTCCGTCAAGGTCAAGTCCGGACACTTGACTGTATGTCTTCTCCGGCCCCCGTTCCGGTGAAGTCCTGACGAGCCGTCGGGCGCACCATTAGCGTGGCTCTGCCGAACGGCCGTCAAGGGGGACGCATGGCTGATGAACACACCGACAGTCGCATCGAGTTGGCCGACGCCGTTCAAGTCGTACGGGATCAACTGATCCTCGCGGCGTCACGGGCGTCTGGGCAGGACGTTGTCTTCGAAGTGGGCGACATCGAGCTGGAGTTCAATGTCGAACTGCAGAAGCAGATACAGGGCGGCGTCAAGGTGAAGGCGTGGGTCGTCGAAGCGGGGGTGGATGGGGGCGGCAGCCGCACGCGTACTCATCGTGTCGCGGTCACACTCAAGGCGCTGGACTCGCGGACCGGGCGCCCGTGGAAGGTGCGGAACGAGAAACGGGGAAGCGTAGGGAAGTTCGGCGGTGCTGAGGACGGGCGGTGAACGGGGGGAGCGTCCTGGACCGCGTCGTCGTGGTGTGGGGCGACGGCCAGGGGAGTGGGGTGCTGCTCGACCGGAGGCAGGTGCTCACCGCGTGGCACGTCGTCGCGGACAGCCGGCGCGTCGAGGTGTTTCATCCCACGTCGAGCGTACCGGTGATGTGCACGGTCGGCTGGGCGGACAAGGAACACGACATCGCGGTGCTGCTCGCCGACAGGGATGTGATCAGTGCCGCACGCGCCGCGCCGATGGGCCGTCTGAGGTACGGCGAAGCCGCCACCGACTCCCCTCTGCCGAACTGCCAGATCGTCGGCTTCCCTGAGGTTCAGCGCTACGGGGATCGGTGTGAGGATCTGGAGTACGACCAGTACAGGGCGACGGTGCTGCCGATGGCCGGACGGATGAGGGGAAGGCTCGTCTGCGAACTGGACCGGTCGGCGGCCGAGGACCGAGGGGACGGAACCACCCCTCTTGCCGGGCTGTCTGGAGCCCCGGTCTTCGCGGGTCCTGTGCTGCTCGGTGTGGTGACCCAGGTGCCGCAGGGCCGCGACCACCTCAGGATCGAAGGGGCACCGATCAGGTCCGCCGCTGACGTGAGCGACGGACCGTTCTCGCGCAACTCGCGCCCGGAGAAGGTCACCCAGGTCCACCCCCAGGACGAGCACTTCGAGGCGGAGTACGCCAGGGATCTGAGCTCTCAGTACCGCCGGACGGAGATCTTCGGCATCGAAGAACTCGGCCGGAGCGAGGCCCGCTGGGACCTGGACACCGCCTACTTGAGCCTGCGGGCCGAATCCAGCTCGCACGCGGAGAGGCCGTGGGCCGAACCGGACTGGGGCGTCACGAGGCGCATCGAGGAACTGCTCGCCAGGCGGCCCCGCGTGCTGCTCCGGGGCGAAGCGGGGGCCGGGAAGACGACGCTCGTGTGGTGGCTCGCCGCCCATGCCGCGAGCGGCACTCTCGGCGAGCAGCTGACCGAGCTGAACGGGCTTGTTCCGTTCGTGATCCCCTTGCGTGAAGTACACGCGCGCGGCGGTTTCCCCTCGGTGGCGCAACTTCTCTCCCCGAGTCAGACGATCACGGGCGGCCCGCCGGACGGCTGGGCCGCCCGGGTTCTCACGGCGGGCCGGGCACTGCTCCTGGTGGACGGCCTGGACGAGGTGTCCGCGCCGCAGCGGGAGGAGGCCCGACGCTGGCTTTCGGACCTCCTCGATCGTTACCCCAATACCCGATGTGTGGCGACCGTCCGACCCAACGCGGTCGAAGAACAGTGGCTTGAGCAGGACCGCTTCGCCGAGCTGACGCTGCTGCCCATGAGCGACGACGACATCCGTGCCTTCGTCCGGGCTTGGCACAACGCGGCCCGCCTCGAATGCGATCACTTCTACGACGCCGGGCGCCGCGGGGAGGAACAGCAGCTCCTCACCTTCCTCGAAGGAGATCTGCTGCACCAGTTGAAGCGGAACACCGCGCTGGGTGACCTCGCCCGAACCCCCTTGTTGTGTGCCGTGATCTGTGCCCTGCACCGCCGCCGTCGGGGACTGATGCCCACCACCCGCTGGTCGCTGTACCGGGCTGCCCTGTCCATGCTTCTCGGCGGGCGCGACGCAGGGCGGGGCGTTCGGCACATCGATCACATCGCCCTGGAACCGGACGACCAGCACACGCTTCTGCAGCGGCTCGCCATCTGGCTGGTGCGGACCGGACAGCAGCAGATGACTCAGGGCGATGCCGTTCACCAACTCGGCCTGCTGGTGGGTGACATGCCGCAGGTACAGGAACAGGGCACCCCCGAGCGCATCCTCCGCTTCCTTCTCGACCGCAGCGGACTGCTCCAGGAACGCGGGGACAACGCGATCCAGTTCATCCACCGCACGTTCCAGGACTTCCTGGCGGCCAAGGAGTTCCACGAAAGCGGATATCTCCCCGAACTCCTGCACCACGCCCTCGACGAAGCCTGGCAGGACGTGCTGGTGCTGGGCGTCGGCCACGCCTCACGCTGGGACGCCGAAAGGCTCATCGAGCACCTCATCGCTTTCGGTGACCAAGCAGTGAGCCGGGAGCAGCGGTGCTCTTTGTACGTCCTGGCGGCCCGCTGCGCTGTCAGTCTGCGACAGCTGAGCTCCGGACTGACATGGGCGTTGAAGAGCCGTGTGGGAGCGCTGATGCCGCCCCTGGACACGGAAGTTGAGGACATGGCGGCGCTGGGCGACTGGGCCGTGGAGGTGCAGCCGGACTCGGACGGTCCCGTTGGTTCGGTGACCCGGTCCACGGTGCGGCTGCTCGCACTCGTGCGCAGCGACAAGGCGAGACAGAAGCTTCGGAGATACGCGACCCATCCCGATCCGCAGATTCGCAATGAAGTCGCCAGGGTGTGGGATGCCCATCCTCTGGAGGCGTACGCGAATGAGGTACTGGTAGGGATGCGCGTGCCCTTTCTGGCTGTCGACCAGCCGGAGAAGCTCAAGCGGCTGAGCGTCTTCGAGGCCATCGCCGAAATCTCGGTGAGCGGTTCGTATCCGGGGGTCGATCTGGACGCTTGTCTGCCGGTGGACCTGAAGTCCCTCGCGCTGCGGGGAAACGGCCTGGTCAGAAACCTCGACTTCCTCCGAGGCCGCGTGGGCCTGACACGGCTCGAGGTTTGGGACTGCCAGTCACTCAGCGACCTCTCGGCCCTGCTTGAACTCAATCTGTCCTATCTCAGGCTGAGTTCGGGCGCGGCGGTCCTCCCGCCGCATCCAGGTGTCCGCGAACTGATACTCGGGGCCGAATACGGCCATGGGCTCACGGACCTGAAGTCCTGGACGTACCTGGAACACCTGACCCTCTGGGGCGACCGGAACGTACCGGAGATTCTCCGGGCCGCGCTCGGCGCGGCCAGGCTCACGCGGATCGAGCTGAGAGTCGGCTCCCTCGACGACTTGACCTCCCTCGACCCGAATCCTCGTGTCCAGAGCCTGAAGATCAGCGGTCTGCGCAACCACACCCGCATTCCAGAGTTACGTAGGGCCTTTCCCCACCTGACGACTCTGGACCTGGGGCTGGACGGTGGTGGTCCCGAGGTACTCGATCTGACGGACTTGCAGAGGCTGCCGGACCTGGAGCTCTACGTATGGGGCGTGCTCCCGGGGCGCTCCGCCATCCTGGGCACGGAAAGGTTCGGAGACCGGATCCAGCTCAGCAACCAGTAGCTGACCACTCAACCCAGCCCGACCCGCTCGGCGGCGAACCGCGCGCCCTGCTCGACGCTGCCGTTGAGGTGGTACGTCAGGTGCGCGGCGCTGTTGCGGCCGTTGCCGCAGACCGGGTCGCCGGTGTTGCAGAACTCCTTGGCCCTGGCGCCGAACACGTCGCTGGCCGAGGCGATGGTGCGGCCCGAGAGACGCAGGGGGTTGCCGAAGACGACGACGGCCTTGACGCGACCGGCGAGTCCCGCGGGAATGGTGCGGCCGCTGCCCAGCCGTGTGGAGATTCCCAGGGCGATGTCGGTGACGCTGGCGCCCTGGGAGTAACCGCCCAGCACGAACGACGTGTTGGGGCAGTTGGCCGCCGTGGCCTTGACCCGGTTCGTCATGTCGGTGGCGCCGGGCCCCGCACTCGTCTGGGAGAAGTTCGCCGCGTAGTCGACGGCGTACGACGACACGGTCCGGCCCGGCAGGGCGTTCTTGATGTTCCTCACCAGGGGGGTTCCGGTGATGCCGAGCCCGGGGGCTTCTCCGGTGCCCCGGGCGAAGACGACCTCGACGTCGGAGCACGGGGCGGCGGACGCCATGGAGGGCAGCAGGGTGAGGCCGGCCGCGCTGAGAGCGCCGACGCCGGCGAGGGATACGAGAGTGAGACGACGCCGTGACGCATGACGGGACATGGGGTTCCTCTTTCTCGAGCGGTGGTACGAGTGCTCGAGACATGGGTCGTTCTCCGAGCACACAAGCACCGTAGGAAGCCCTACGCCTCGTACGTATCGGTGGAATCACCAGTCGACCACCGGTGCACCCCTGTCGGGTGGACGGTCCGCAATGCCGGGGAACCGGGCCCGCGGCTGTCGGCAGCTCGTTACCATCGGGCACAGCAAGACCGCAGAGAACGGTGGTGCGCGTGGGCCATGGGACGACTGGCACGGATCCCGACCGACCGGACGCTCATCCTGCGCGAGCCGAGCAACTGCCGTCCGAACACGCGGAGATGACACTCGGTCTTCGTCTCTTGCGCGACGGTCCCGTCTCCGACGCCCACAACCTTCTGCTCCTGGCCGCCAGAACCCTGCGAACGACCGACGCGGCCCGCTCACGCGAGGCGGGTGTCCAGGCCTCTCTGGCAGCCTGGTCCGCTGGCGATCGCGACGGATACCTCGCGGCGCTCGATGAGCTGTGCCCTCCGGACGGCCCTCCAGCCGGGCCTCCCGACGGGGAACCTCTCGCCGAGGCTGCCGGCCGCGATCCGGTCGAGGTGTTCTGGCGTGCGTACCGCGACGGCATGCACCGTGCCCTCCACGGCGACTTCGAAGGCGCCCATGCGCTGCTCGGCCCCGTATTGAACGTACTGAAGGCACAACAGGAGGCTTCTCGGCTCCTCTCCGCGGGCACGATCGCGCTCATGCTGGGTGACCTCGCGACGGCGCGACAGGTCCTCGGCCTCGCACTGGCCACCGCCCGCTCCGAGACGACGCCGACGTTCCTTCCCCGCATCCTGGAGCACCTCGCCTACGCCGAACTGCGTGAGGGCAGACACCACCAGGCCCGTGTGCACGCGGAGGCCGGGCTGGAGGCCGCTGCCGAGCACCCGCAGAGCAATGTGACGGCGGGGCTCTCCGCGGTTCTGGCCCTGGCCGCCTCCATCGCGGGCGACCCGGCCGTGGTCGCCGCGCACGCGCAGTCGGCTCTGCGCATCGCCCACGCCCACGGGCTCGGTCAGACCAGGACGCTCGCCGAGTGGGCCCGGGCCCGCGCGGACCTGGGCCACGGCAACGCCGAACACGCCGCCGCGCGACTGGCGCCGCTCGTTCACGCGGGACCGCGCCAGGGGCATTTCGGTCTGTGGATGATGGCGGTCCCCTGCTACGTCGAGTCCGCGGTCCTCGCAGGCCACGACATGGACGCGGACGTGGAGCGCCTGATCGACCAGTACGCCCAGTGGGCCGCGCGG
Source organism: Streptomyces sp. NPDC056738 (assembly GCF_042790435.1). NCBI lineage: Bacteria > Bacillati > Actinomycetota > Actinomycetes > Kitasatosporales > Streptomycetaceae > Streptomyces > Streptomyces sp. NPDC056738. The sequence goes on along the minus strand of NZ_JBHTZF010000001.1, from coordinate 270,833 downwards.
GGAGCGGACCCGCAGGCCCCGGCGGTGGTGCTGCGCTGCCGGGCGCTGGTGGCCGACGACGAGCGGACCGAAGACCTCTTCATCGCGGCCCTGGCCCGACACGGGACGGTCGACAGCCCCTACGAGCACGCCCGGACGCACCTCGCGTACGGGATGTGGCTGCGACGACGACGCCGTCCGGTGGAGGCACGTACCCAACTACGCAGCGCCGTCATGGGGTTCGACCAGTGCGGTGCCGCTGTATGGACCGAGCAGGCCGACGCCGAGCTCAGGGCGGCCGGCGAGACGCCCACCGCCGTGACCTCGCCCCGATCCGAGACGGGCCCGCTGACCGAGCTCACCCCGCAGCAGCGGCGCATCGCCCGGTCGGTGGCCCAGGGCGCCACCAACCGCGAGGTGGCACGCCAGTTGTCGATCAGCACCCGCACGGTCGAGTACCACCTGCGCAACATCTTCACCCAGCTCGGAGTCCGCTCCAGGACGGCCCTGGCCCGACACCTCGACCTGGATCGCGTCGATGGACCCCACGAGCGTGCGCGGTCTGCCGGGCCCACGACTCATGAGGACGAGCGGACCGCGTCCTCCCAGGCGTAGGGACTGCGGTAGTGGTTCTTGTGTCCCGCGGCGAGTACGTGGCGCAGCTCGGCCAGGTGTCGGGTGTTCGAGGGGAGATCGAGTTGGTCGAGCAGGTCCAGCGCGGCGGCCGGTTCCAGGTCGCCGTAGACGTCGTGGAAGCTCGCCCGAAGACCGAGAAAGACGGCTGAGTGCAGGGTGGGAAGCCTCAGGGCGGTGCTGTACGTCGATTCCTTCGCCGTCCAGGGCACAGGGCCCGAGCACTCCAGCACCCGACGGGCCCGGCGAAGCAGGGCTTCCGATCGCTCGGCCACCACGCGGTCGATGTCGTCGCCGAGGACCTCGGCGAACGCCGTCGCGGACGTGGTGTGGTCCTCGAACCAGTCCACCCACAGCGAGTAGGTGACGGCCTCGGCGTCCCTGTCAGCCTCCAAACGCCGTCGGTAGCCGTCCCACAGGACGTCGGCCGGCAGGGGACCCTCCGCACTGTCGTTCGCGAACCGGATTTCGCACGTCACCCAGTAGTCGTCGAGGAGGTCCAGCAGCCCCAAGGCCAGCCGCACCTGGTCGCCCGCAGTCAGGTCTTCGGAGAACACGTCGGCAGCCCAGGAATGCGCCACCTGGTTGGCTGTGAGCAGCACGTCAGGCTCCTCGTCGCTCACCCACCCGTCGCGCACTTCGCTGACGCCCTGATCAGCCAGCCAACGCCGCGCAGCCTCCACGGCTTGCATCTCCATCGGGGAAGTATGGCAAGCCTCGCAAGTTCCGCGTGAGGCGGTTCGAGCGCGGCGCTGGTCGGTGCTGCCGCGACGCGGGCCCTGGTGCATCCGCCCGGTGTCCTTTGCCACTGCCTCAAGACGGTGTTGAAAGACGCGTCAAGATTCAGGGCGCCGTGGTGGCCCGGGAGGGGCGGGGATCGAGGTCGAGGTGTCCATCCTGTGGATGGCCGGTGAACTTCCGGTGACGCAAAATCGCCCCTCGGCGCTGAGTGGAGGGGGCACAGCTCGTGCCCCCTCCGAACCATGTCCCAGGGAATTCTCTTGATCACGAAACGGTCCGGCGGTAGTCACCGTCGTCGGATACGCCTTGCCCTGCCCGTCGCCGCCGTAGGCGTCGCCACGGCACTCGCCGCCGCGGTGATGACCTCGTCCGCTGGCGCGGCCACCGCCCTGCCCACCCCGACGGTCGCGCCGGCCATCGGTTCGACCTCGCACTCCACCTTGGAGAAGCGCGTCGCGGGCGCCATGGCCGACGACGGCGCCAAGGACCGTGCGACCGCGAAGTCGTCGCTGAGCGGCGGCACTGTCACCTCGGGCGTCGACCCCAAGGTCATCGGCGGAACCACGACGACCATCACCACCGCTCCTTGGATGGCGCAGCTCTGGTACCACGACGACCGGGGCACCACCGACACCAGTGCCGACGACGTGAGCTTCTTCTGCGGTGGCAGCGTGGTGGCACCGACGAAGATCCTGACGGCAGCCCACTGCCTCATGAACGAAGACAACCAGATGTACGACTGGCCGGCCCACGGTGCCGTCGTCACCGGTACCGACCAACTGCCGACCACCTCCGCCGGCACCACGGACCTGCACGGTGGCCAGGTCACGGCCGTGCTGCGCCAGTGGAAGCACTCCGAGTACGCCCCCATGGACAAGGAGGTGGCGGAGAACGCCGGTGACCTCGGTGTGCTCACTCTTGACGCGCCGGTCAAGGCCACACCGATCCGCATGGTCGAGGCCGGCGACACCGCCTCGTACGCCGTCGGCACGAAGGCCAAGGTCTACGGGTGGGGCCGTACCAGCTCCACCATCCAGGACCTCTCCCAGACCCTGCGGACGGCTTCGCTGACCCTCCACGCCGACAGCACCTGCTCGGGCCTCTACGACACGTTGTTCGCCCCGAAGCAGATGGTCTGCGCCGGCACCCAGAGTGGCAGCGACACCGGTACCACCGCGGCGTGCAACGGCGACTCCGGTGGCCCGCTCGTGGTGGGCGGCCGGCTCGCCGGAATCGTCTCCTGGGGCGTCAAGGACTGCGTGGCGAAGGGCTACTCCAGCGTCTTCACGAAGCTTGCCGTTTACTACGTCGGTTCCGCCTACGCCCATGTCGACGACGTGAGCCTGAGCATCTTCAACAAGAAGCCCGACGGCAAGGCCGACCTCTTCGTCCGCGAAGCCTCCACGAAGACGGGCTACGAGAAGGACTCCAACGGCACCGGTACCGGCTTCGGCGCCCGCGCCTCCTGGGGCAACTGGGGCGGCGTCAACATGGTCGCCCAGACGGACCTGAACCGGGACGGCTTCCAGGACCTGATCTACCGGGTCAGCTCCAGCGGTGACGTGTACTGGGAGCACTTCGTGCTCAACAGCGCTCGTACGAACGGCTCCTGGACCGACACGAAGATCGCCACCAACTGGAAGACCCGCACCCGGATCATCACGCCGGGCGACGTCAACGGCGACTACCTGCCCGACCTCCTGTCCGTCGACTCCGGCGGCACCATGTGGGTCTACCCGGGCAAGGGCAACGGCACCTTCGGCACCCGCTACTCGGTCCGCACCGGCTGGAACCAGTACAAATCGGTACGCGGTCACGGTGACTTCACCGGCGACGGCAAGGCCGACCTGCTCGCCCGCCAGTCGGGCAGCGACGACCTGTACCTGTACAAGGGCACCGGCAAGACCGGTTCCGAGGCGTTCTCCTCCCGGATCAAGGTGCGCAGTGCCTGGACCGGCTACAACGCCTTCGACGCGGTCGGTGACATCACCGGCGACGGCATCGCCGACTTCCTGGCCCGTACCCCCGGCGGCACGCTCTACCTCTACAAGGGCACCGCGAAGGCCACCAGCGAGATCTTCGCCACCCGGGTCTCGGTCGGCAACGGCTTCCAGTGGTACGACGTCTGGGGCTGAGGTCCGCAGGCAGGAATCGGTTCCGGAACGGGGCGGTGAGGGTCGTGCGTGCGTACGACTCGCCCGAACGTGAGTGGATCTTTCGAGGTGCACAGCGCGTTCACGGCGGCCCTCGCCGCCGCCTTTCCACTGTTCGGCACGGTCACCCGGCTGCCGGGCAGCCTTCTCCGGCGGAGTGCGGGAGCCGCCTACGCCGTGGCCCGCTGCACGCGGTAGCTCCAGTGTGCGAGTGACCGGATGACGGTTTCGGCCCCGATGGGGTTGGCGCTGTGGACGAAGATCGTTCCGATCGCGAAGGGCCGTCCGTTGAAGGCGGCTTCTTCCAGGAGGGTGACCACCGGCATGATGGTGTCGTCGCCGCCCAGATCGTGGTCGAGCCACAGCTCGTCGACGTAGCTGTCGCGATGCTCTTCCAGAAGCCGGACGCCTTCACCGCTGGTGCGGGCGATCCTCGTGCACCGGGGGAGCGGTCGTAGGTCGTCTATCCCGAGGATGACGGGTGTCGACGCGGTGGGGGCTTCGCTCATCGGGCCATTGTCACAGCAGGTGAGTGGGGCACGCGCGCGGCATTGAAGTCCACGAGCCGTCCGGATTCCTTTCCCCATCAAGGCGGACCGGATGCGACCAACAACGCGGACCGGGTGCGACCAACAACGCGGACCGGAAAGCGGCCACCAAAGCGGACCGGAACTGACCATCAACGCGAACCGGAAGCGACGAGCCTCCGCCCATCACGTCACCGGCCGGGCCTTCGGCACCGTCCACTCCGCCGGTGTCTCCGGGGTCTTCGAGGTGTACAGCACCCGTAGCGGCCGTCGTTTTGCCGGCACCGCGAACACCGTCGTCCCGCGAACGCACGTGCCGGCCTTCACGGTCGCCATGCGGGGATACTCCGGCCTCGGGAAGTCGTCGTACGTCACGCCGACCGGCTTGATGCGTTCTCCGTCCGCGTATGCGAGAACCCATGAGTTGCGGGTAACGACGGCGAAGCCGTTCTTCAGGCACGCTTTGATCTCGACGGCGGCCCACGTGTATCCAGTCGCTCCGGACTCCTCGTCGGCGGACCGTCGGAAGTCGAACTTCCCCTGCTCGTAACGGAGTACGGTCATCGCCATCGTCGCTCCGTCCGTCGTATAGGTGAAGGGGCGGCCGAACACGCGAGGCCCCTTCGCGTCCGGGTCCCGGTCCGGGCTGGGCGTCGTCGGCGTGCTCCTCTCGGCAGCCCGTGGCGTGCCGGATCTCGTCGTCGGCTTCGCGGCCTCATCGCCTCCGGCGCATCCCGTGGCCGCGGTCAGCAGTAGTGCGACGGCGACAGCGGCGGTACGGGTGCTCCTGCGCATGGTCCCCCCTGGTCGTGCGAGCCGAGGAAGGCATCATCGTGGGTGCTTCGCCCGCCTCGGATCACAGTGTTCAATCTGTGACCCACCCGCCGCCGTTGTGGCCTTGGGACGGGGCGGCAAAGGTTCGCCGCCGTGCCACATGTCCGTGGCCACTCATTTCCGGTGTCGTCATCCCGCCCACATGATCTTTCCCCTTGGCGCCCGTGCGGCCGTGGCGCAAGCACCGGACCTCCCGCTCGCCAACTTGGCGCGGTGTCCCGCGAGCAAGCGGCCGGCGAGGGGTCAGTCGACGGACACAGAGAGGGTGCCTGATGTCATGCCCCTGAAGAAACCGAGGAATCTGTTCATGGCCGCCGCCATGGCGATGTGCGTCCTCGCCGCGACGGTGGTGTGGACGCTCGTGTTCTCCACGCCCGCGAGCGCGGAGGACGACTGGCGGAACCTCGACAACCTCAACTCCGGCCGCTGCCTCGCCGTACCGGGCTCCAGTACGGCCAACGGCACGGGTCTGATCCAGTGGACCTGCAGCGACAACGCGGACCAGGACTGGACGCTGGTCAAGGTGGCGGGCGGCAACGGAGACCGCTACCAGATCCGCAACCGCCACAGCCTGTTGTGCCTCGCCATGCCCGGCGCCAGCGTGGCCAACGGCACCCAGGCCGTTCAGTGGCCCTGCGGCACCGGCGACGAACAGGTCTGGATCTACGACAGTTGGAACCGCCTGCGCAACCTGCACAGTGACAGGTGTCTCGGGATCCCCGGCTCCAGTACCGACAACGGCGCCGAAGCCGTCCAATGGACCTGCTCGGACAGCTTCGACCAGCGGTGGACCTGGTACGACCACGAGGCGGTCTCCGCCCGCCTCTACAACATGGCCACCGGCTTCTGCCTCGCCGACGCCAACGCGGACACGGCCAACGGCGCCGCGATGATCCAGTGGTCGTGCAGCAACAGCGACAGCAACTACTGGACCCTTCAGGCCGTGACCGGCGGTTACCGGGTGATCAACAAGGCGAGCGGCAAATGTCTCACCCCCGCGACCGGTACGGCCCTCGGCGCGAAGGTACTCCAGCAGCCGTGCGGCGACGGCGGCGACCAGGTCTGGATCCACGACAGTTGGGACCGGCTGCGGAACGTGCAGAGCGACTACTGCCTCGCCATCCCCAGCAGCAGCCCGAACACCGGTACGGAGGCGATCCAGTGGACCTGCACGGACAATCCGAACGAGCAGTGGCTGTGGTGACGCACCGACGGGCATGGCCCGTTCTGCTGACCGCGGTGGTCCTGGCCGTACTGATCGGCCTGCTGATGCCCCGCCCCGCCTCCGCCACGGGCACCTCGGGCGAGTCGATCGTCTACACGAACCTCGCGAGCAAGGGCGACGGCACCCGTACGCCCGACATCGTCAGCACCAGCGCGAACAACGCGGTCGTGGTGTGGCGGGAGGGACTCCGGCCCGGGAACGTGGACATGGGCTACATGCGGTACGCGTACACGACCGACGGCGGAACCACCTGGAGCCGCCCCCAGACGCTGGCCCAGGAGACCGACAGATACGCCTGGCACTACGTCATCCTCTACCGGTCCGGCAGCACCCTCTACGCCTACCTGGGGCGCACGACCATCGCGGACTCGACCGAGGCCGACGGTGACGGGATCAACAACAACGGCCTCCCGATCGACGGCACTTTCCTCAAGCGCAGCACCGACCAGGGCCACACCTGGCAGGACGCCCCCCTCACCGTGCCGGACAAGGCCAACCTCGTCCTGTCCGGTCACCCGCTCCAGCGCGACGACGGCGCGTACGTCATGCCGTACTGGTCGTCCGGGCGGGAGAACGGCACACTGATCTCCCGCGACCTGCAGACCTGGACGCTGGGCGGCCACGTCGACGGGAACGCGCTGACGGCGGGGGAGAACCAGATCGCCTACGCGCAGGTGCCCGCGGACCAGGCCCACCCGAGGAACTCGCTGTTCATGGTCGCCCGCGACAAGTCGGCCGGTGCGGCCACGTCCATGAGCACCGACGGCGGCGAGACCTGGACGGCCTTCGAGACGGACACCAGTCTGCCGAGCTACAACATCGCCCGGGCCTTCTTCACCTCGGACAGCACCGGCCAGTACCTGTACGTCTACAACGCCGGTACGGACGCGAGCAATCGCGACATCCTCAACTACAGAACGAGGCGTCCCGGCGGGTCCTGGAGCACCCCCAAGCTCTTCGCCAACGGCCCGGCGAGCGACAACACCGACCAACCGGACGGCAAGGGCTGGGACAACTACCCGATGGCCGACGAGTACGCCCCGGGCAAGTTCTGGGTCGTCTGGGAATTCGACACCACCCGCATCAAGACGAACAGACTCGACATCTCCGACACGCCCTGATCTCTGACGCGTCCTGACACGCTCGCGTCCGCTCCTACGACCCGACTTCGCCGGAGTTCGCACCTACGACCCGATCCCGCCGGTGTGCGCCGACGGGATCGGGTCGTGATGGGTACGTGCACCCGCGACCACCCGGGCCGACCCGAGGCCGGCGCCGCGAAGGACCCGCGAACGGCGGCGGGGGAAGGCGCCATTCCGGGTGGAATCGGGGCGGCCTTGCCCATTCGAACGCCGAGGTGAAGCTGCCTGTTGAGATAGTCCCTGTGCTCAACCCGTGCAGAATTGACGGGAGTTGTGAAAGGCGACAAGAATACGGCTCGCTTCGCCGTGTCCCACGAGAGCGAAGCGACGCGAGTGACGCAGGCGGCCATGTCTTTCGTCGGCCATGTCTCATGGCACCCGCCCGAGTCGACCCCTCGCACCCCCGCCACCTCCCACACCCTGACCTTCACAGAGGCTCATCTTGTCGCGTTCGCAACAAACAAGAATGCTCACGGCCCTCGCCGCGACCGCCTTCGCCGCTGCCGTGGTTCCGCTCGTCGGCGCGGGAACCGCGAGCGCCGCCACGTCCGGCGACTGCCAGTCCGCCACGGTCCAGTACCGCATCGTCGACGCGGACGGAAAGCCCGTGGGCGCGGACTGGTCGTCCCAGGGCGGGTTCCACCAGTGGGACAGCGTCCCCGGAACCGTTGAGGTCCGGCTGGCCCCGGGCCAGAGCGTCGGCGACGGCTGCAAGTACCCCGTCTCCCTCGCCGAATACACCACCGAGGGACCGAACTGGTTCACCTCCGGCCACCAGAGCCTGGTCGACAAGGCCACCGTCTACCTCACCTCCGCGGACGTCGCCGACTCGGCCGACGCGAAGCAGACCTGGCAGAAGCTCGAGGTGCGTACGCCCGACTGCTTCGGCCAGATCGACCTGTACGGCGACGACGTCTCATACGACGGCAAGACCGGCGAGGGCCACGGCCCCCTGCCGTACCAGCCCGACAACGTCGCGACCCCGTTCCACCTCATAGCCGCCTGGAACGGCGGCGACAAGGCCTGCACCCCCGCGACGCCGGACTCGCCCAGCCCGTCGCCGTCCACGCCGGCCACGCCCGCGACCCCCTCGTCCAGTGAGCCGCCCGCCGACGAGACGACGGAGCCCGCGACCACCCCCAAGCCGTCCAGCACGCCCTCCACCACGCCGGACGTGCCGCCGCTGACGTCGACGCCGCCGGCCACCCCGGCTCCCTCGCCCAGTGACAGCACGCCGCCGCTGGCCGAGACCGGTGCGAGCGGTCCGATCGGCCCGATCGCGGGAGGTGCGGCCCTGGTGATCGTCGCCGGAGCCGGTGCCGTGGTCATGTCCCGCCGCGCACGTCGCTCCTGACGCAGGTGTCCCGGGTGACCTGCGCACCCTAGGACACTCCGACGGCTCCGCCCGTACGGCGTCGACGCTCACCGGCGTCGGCCCACGGGCGGAGCCGTTCCGTTTTCGTCGGCTCCTTCAACCGGCCTTTTCGTCAGCCCTTCGTGTCAGCCGAGGCCGATTCCGAGGAGAAGTGTGCCGATGGACGCCAGCGTCAGGCCCAGCGGGATCAGGCTGACCCCGATGCCCACGCCGACGCTCTTCCGCTTCGCGAGGTACCAGGGCACGCCCAAGGAGAGCAGCGCCAGCAGGAGCAGCACCGCAGTCGCGCCGATCGCGGCCTCCGTGCGTCCGCAGGGGTTGGCGGCCGTGCACGAGTCCAAGGCCATCGGCGACATGAGCAGCAGGAACGCGGCGACGAGCTGAAGCGGCAGCGCCACCAGCGCACCGGTCAGGGGAGCGATCCACCACTTCCCCCGGGGCTTCGCCGGTTCGGCGGGGAGGGATGCGGTCGCGTACGGCGACGGTGGGGTGGACGGCTGCGTGGAGACCTGCGGTCTGGCTGGTGTGCTCATGGGCAGAGTATGACGCCCTGGTGAAGGTACGGTGAATGCCGGTCTGTTCGGGTGGGGTATCGGTGTATAGGCGGGTGATTTGCGCGCCGGTTTCGATGGCCGGGTGAATCGAGGCGGTCGTGCGCCGACGAGCCCGACGCCGTCGCGGATTCCCACGCGACGGCCATGAAAGGTGGTGGCGGGCTCCCCTGCTCATCCGGAGAGTCGTTGAGGCCCCGGAACGGTGAGGGCCCCGAACGGAGAGGTCCCCGAACGGTGTTCGGAGCGCGTGATGCGGCACACATGGTCCGGCGGCGTATCCCGCGTACCAGCCACTTCGCTCGGTTCATGTCCGGTGACCGACCGTCAGATCGTGCAATTGCGTAATTAGTACCGGGAGTTACATCTGGGGGACCGGTCGAGCTTGCTAGGGTGTTACTCGTTGGTAGCAATCCGTAGGGGGCTTCGGGGAATCGGCGCGTTTCGCCGGCTTTTCCCGGGCGGATTCGGCCGAGACGGACGTTCTGGCAAGGGGGCCAGGCGGACGCGGCATCTGCGCGTAGGTATCACGCGGCCTTCGAACTCCAGTCTTCTCGCTCACTCATCCGAACAGGTGAGACTCCTCTTATGGCTCGTTCCCTGGTCGATCTGTTAACCCTGCACGCTTCCCGCCAACCCGACCGGACCGCGTACCGCTACCTCGTCACGGGCGACTGCGACGGAGAGATCCAGGACATCTCCTATGGGCGGCTCGCCGAACGGTCCCGCGCCATCGGCGCCTGGCTCCAGGAGCGCGGCCTGGCCGGTTCCCGCGCCATGCTGCTGTATCCGCCCGGCATCGAGTTCATCTCCGGCTATCTCGGCTGCCTTTCGGCCGGGGTCGTCGCGGTACCCGGCCTGCCGCCGCACGGGCGTTCGCAGAACCACCGCGCCCTGCTCCGGATGAAGCGCCTGATCGCCGACGCGGACGCCAAGGTGATCCTGGGCGGCCGCGAAGTCATCGCGGCCCTCGCCACCATGGCGGAACACCTGCCCGAACTCGCCGAGATCACCTGCGTCGCCACCGAGGACATCCCCGACGAGGCGGCCGGCTCCTGGCGTGAACCCGACCTCACCGCCGATTCGGTCGCCTTCCTCCAGTACACCTCCGGATCCACCTCCGCCCCGCGCGGGGTGATGGTGACCCACGGGAATCTCCTCGACAACGAGCGCGTCATCACCGAGCGCATGGGCCACACTCCCGACGTGATCGAGGAGTACGACCATGAACTCTTCGTGAGCTGGCTCCCCGTCTACCACGACATGGGCCTCATCGGCCCGGTCCTGAACGCGGCCTACCTCGGCGTGACCGCCACACTGTTCTCCCCGCTGCACTTCCTGCAGCGGCCCGAGCGCTGGCTGACCGCCGTCAGCCGGTACCGTCCGCACACCAGCGGCGGCCCCAACTTCGCCTACGAGCTGTGCCTGAAGCACGCCACGCCGGATCTCGTCGAGGGCCTCGACCTGAGCCGGTGGAGGGTCGCGTTCAACGGCGCGGAACCGGTGCGGGCCGCGACCCTGCGACGGTTCACCGAGACCTTCGGCGCCGCGGGCTTCCGCCGTGAGGCCCTGTACCCGTGCTACGGCCTTGCCGAGGCCACGCTGATCGTCACCGGCAGCTCGGTGCAGGCGCCTCCCACCCTCGCCACCGCCACCGCCATCGACGAGTCCGGGCCAGGCGGCGCAGCCCCGGAATCCAGGTCGACGGACGCGGCCGCGGTCGGCTCGGGCCGTCCCGGGCCCGGCACCACCCTGGTGATCGCCGATCCCGAACGGCAGGAGGAACTGCCCGAGGGCGAGGTCGGCGAGATCTGGGTGTCGGGCGCGAGTGTCGCCAAGGGCTACTGGCGCAACGCGCTCGCCACCCGGCAGACCTTCCGGGCCACGCTCGAAGGCCGGGAGGGCCGGTTCCTGCGCACCGGCGACCTCGGATTCCTGCGCGACGGCGAACTCTTCGTCACCGGTCGGCTCAAGGATCTGATCGTCGTCGAGGGACGCAACCACTACCCGCAGGACTTGGAACTCTCCGCCGAGATGTCCCACTGGGGGCTCCGGCCCGGCTGTACCGCCGCCTTCTCCGTCGACACCGGGGGAGAAGGCGAGCGGCCGGTCGTGGTCGCCGAGACGGCGCCGGAGGCGGTGGGCGAGTCCGAGAAGATCATCGATCTGATCCGCGGCGCGATCAGCGAGGCACACGGCCTGCCGGTGCACGACGTCGTGCTCGTCCACCCCGGCACCATCCCCAAGACGTCGAGCGGGAAGATCCAGCGCCACGCCTCCCGGGCGGCGTATCTCGACGGCACGCTCTCCCTGGTCGGCGAGCCCGCGGCGAGTTGACCTCCCCCTCCGGCGGCGTGCCCGCACGCCGCCGGAGGCCCGAGGAGCGATCGGCCGGTCAGTTCCCCGGACATCCGTCATCCGCCGTCCGCTCGATGCCCACCGGGCCTGCCGTCCGCCCACGTCTCCGCCGTACGCCGCGTGCCGTGCGTCGGCGCCATCAGTCGTACGTGGCTGTCCGCGCGCCCGCCGTGTCAGCCGTACCGAATCCACCTGTGCCCAAGTTCACGAGGACACCAGCCCAGATGCCTGCGAACGAGTCCCCGAACCGCCACCCCGAGATGTCCCCGACGACCTCCGAGGACGTGCGAGCCTGGTTGACGTCCGCTGTCGCGGAGGCGGCCGGGCTCGCCCCGGCGGCCGTCGCACCGGAGCGCCCGATCGCCGAATTCGGTCTGGGGTCCGTCCAGTTGGTGAGGCTGGTCGCCGGTCTGTCCGAGTGGACCGGGCGGCCCCTCGATCCGTCCGTCGTCTTCAACCACCCGACGATCGCGGGGATCGCCGAGGCCGTCCTCGACGAACGGCCCCCGGGTACGGCCGAGCCGGGTCCGGCGTCGGCCTCCGTGCTGGCGGTGTCGGCCGAGGCGTCCGTGCGGAGCGGCGACGACATCGCGATCATCTCCATGGCCTGCCGGTTCCCCGGCGGAGCCGACGACCCGGAGGCCCTGTGGCGGCTCCTCGAGGCGGGCGAGGACACCATCGAGGAGGTGCCCGCCGGCCGTTGGGACACCCATGGGCTCCACGACCCCGACCCGGACGCCGCCGGCAAGGCGTACACCCTGCGCGGCGGCTTCCTGACCGGCATCGACCGTTTCGACGCGGCCTTCTTCGGGATCTCGCCGCGCGAGGCCGCGGCCATGGACCCGCAGCAACGACTGCTGCTGCAGACCGGCTGGGAGGCGATCGAGCGCGCCGGAATCGTCCCGGAGACACTGAACGGCAGCCGCACGGGCGTCTACGTCGGCCTGTACGACAGCGGATACCTCGCCTCGGCCCCGCTGGACCGCCTCGACGGGCACGTCGGCACGGGCTCGGCGGCCAGCGTGGCGTCCGGGCGCATCGCGTACAGCCTCGGACTCCAGGGTCCGGCCGTCACGGTCGACACCGCCTGCTCCTCCTCTCTCGTGTCCCTTCACCTCGCGGCCCGTGCACTGGCCCGCGGCGAGTGCGACCTCGCGCTGGCCGGCGGCGCGACGCTTCTCGTGACACCGCGCGGGCACGTCGAGTTCAGCAGGCTGCGCGGGCTGTCGCCGTCCGGGACGTGCAGCCCCTTCTCCGCCGACGCGGACGGTGTGGTGTGGGCCGAAGGCTGCGGGCTGGTGCTCCTGAAGCGCCTCGCGGACGCGCGCCGGGACGGCGACCGGGTCCTCGCGATCGTCAAGGGCTCGGCGATCAACCAGGACGGCCGCAGCCAGGGCCTGAGCGCGCCCAGCGGTCCCGCGCAGGAACGGGTGCTGCGCGCCGCCCTCGACGACGCCGGGCTCCGGCCGGAGGACCTGGACTACGTCGAGGCGCACGGCACGGGCACGCGGCTCGGCGATCCCATCGAAGGACAGGCGCTGGCAGCGGTCTTCGGACCGGGACGCGCTGCCGACCGGCCGCTGACGGTCGGCTCCCTGAAGTCCAACATCGGTCACACTCAGGCCGCCGCGGGTATCGGCGGCGTCATCAAGACGGTCCTGGCCCTCGGCCACGACCGCATACCGGCGTCACTGAACGCGGAGACCCCGACCGAGTACGTCGACTGGGCGGGCAGCGGGCTGCGTGTGCACAGCCGTGCCGAGGCATGGCCGCGGCGCACCGACCGCGTACGGCGGGCCGGGGTGAGCGCGTTCGGGATCAGCGGCACCAACGCCCATGTGGTGCTGGAGGAATCCCCGGAGGACCTGGCCCGACCGACGCCGCAGCCGACCCCGGCCACCGGCCCGACGCCCGCCGTGGAGCCGACGCCGACCGCCACTGAGACCCCGGTGCCGACCGTCACTCCGGCATCGACACCCGCCGTGGAGCCGACGCCGACCGCCCCTGAGGCCCCGGTGCCGACCGTCACTCCGGCATCGACACCGGCCATGGAGCCGACTCCGTCGGTCACACAGGCATCGACGCCCGCCGTCACACAGGCACCGACGCCGACCGTGGAGCCGATGCCCACGGTCACACAGGCCCCAACGTCGACCAACACCCAGGCCCCGGCCATAGACCCCACCCTCTTCCCTCTGTCCGCCCGCACTCTTCCGGCCCTCAGGGGTCAGGCGGCCCGCCTGCTCGACGCGCTCGCCGCGCAACCGCGGCCCGCGCTGCCCGACGTGGCCGCAACCCTGACCCACCACCGCACCCACTTCGAGCACCGTGCCGTCCTCCAGGCGGGCGACCACGACGAACTGCTCAGGGCGCTTCGGGGCCTCGCCGAGGGGACTCCGGACCCCGACCTCGTCGTCGGCCCGCAAGAGACCCTGCCACCGGGCAAGCTGGCGTTCGTCTTCCCGGGCCAGGGTGCCCAATGGCCCGGCATGGCCCGCGAACTCCTCGACCGCTCACTGGTGTTCGCCGACGAACTCGACCGCTGCGACGCCGCACTGCGCCCGTTCACCACCTGGTCGGCGGCCGCCGTCCTGCGCGGCGACGCGGGCGCTCCCTCCCTGGAACGCGTGGACGTCGTCCAGCCCGTCCTCTTCGCGGTGATGGTCTCCCTGGCCGCGGTGTGGCGGGCCCGCGGCGTCCGCCCGGACGCGGTGATCGGACACAGCCAGGGCGAGGTCGCCGCGGCCTGCGTCGCCGGGGCGCTGAGCCTCAACGACGCCGCCGCGGTGGTCGCCCTGCGCAGCCAAGCACTGCGGGAGGTGTCCGGCACCGGCACCATGGCCGTCGTCGCCCTGCCGCACGGCGAGGTCGAGGCCCGCCTCGCCGAGCTCGGTGGCCGGGTCACCGTGGCCGCCGTGAACAGCGGCCGCTCGACGGTGATCGCCGGTGACGTGGAACCCCTCGACGCCCTGCTCGCCGACCTCGACCGGGAGCAGGTGTTCGTCCGCCGCCTCGACGTCGACTACGCCTCCCACAGCCCGCGGGTCGAGCCGCTGCGCGCGACGATCCTCGACGAACTCGACGGAGTGACCACCTCCCCGACCACCGTCGCCTGGTATTCCACGGTCACCGGCGAGCCGGTCACCCAGGAGCTGGAGGCCGACTACTGGTTCACGAACCTGCGGGAACCCGTGCGCTTCGCGCCCACCGTGGAACGCATGGCGGCCGACGGTTACCGCCACTTCGTCGAACTCAGCCCCCACCCCGCCCTCGTCACCGCCGTACGCACGGTCGCCGAGGAACTCGGCCACGAGGACCTGGTCGTCGTCGGCTCACTGCGCCGTGACGAGGACGGGCCCGCCTGCCTGGACCGGGCCGCCGCCGAACTCCACGTCCACGGACGGCACATCGACTGGCGCCGGGTCACCCCCGACGCCAACCTGGTCGAACTGCCCACGTACGCCTGGGATCTCCAGTCGTATTGGAGCGAGTCCGCACCCGGGTCCGGCGCCGCGTCCTCCGGCCTGCTCGACCGGGCCGCGCACCCGTTGCTGGGCGTCCACCTCCAGTCGGCGGACGAGACCCGCTGGACCTTCCGCAACGAATGGTGCCCGGCCACGGCCGACTGGCTGCCCGACCACACCGTCTTCGGCCGGACCGTGGTGTCGGGCACGACCATGATGGAACTGTGCCGCGCCGCGCTCGCCGTGGCCCGCCCCGACGAGCCCGGCGACGTCACGGATCTGCTCCTGCTCGCGCCCCTCGTACTGCCCCGGACCGGCACGGTCGAGGTCTCCGTCGAAGTCGTCACCGCGGGCACCGCGGGCGCCGCACCGGAGGTCACCGTGTACAGCCGCCCGCGCGGCGGGGACGCCCCGGGCTGGACTCTGCACGCCACCGCCTCGGCCTCCGCCCCCGCGCCGGTGACGGGGGAGGGGCCACCGGTGTGGCCGGAGGACGCCGAGTCCGTCTGGAGCGAGGGGACGTACGACCGGCTGGCCGCACTCGGTCTCGCTTACGGCCCCGCCTTCCAGGGCGTGCGGTCGGCGGTCACGACCACCGCCGACGGCGAAGTGCTGGCCCGGCTGTCGCTGCCCGCCGTGGCCCGTGGGACCTCCGATCCCTACCCCGTCCACCCGGCGCTGCTCGATGCCGCACTGCACGTGGCCGCCGCGCTGGACACGTCCGACGAGCGGGTGCTGCTGCCGGTCGCAGTGGGCCGCTGCGTCCTGCCGCCCGGCGGCGCGAGCGACCTCACGGCGCTGGTACGGCGGAGGGGTGGCTCGGCGACGGACCGCACCCTCGACGTGACCCTGTGGGACGCCGACGGCCTTCCGGCCGGCCGCCTGGAGGACGTACGACTGCGGGCCGCCGACCGGGCGGACCTCGACGGCGCCTCCGAGAACGGCCGTCACCTGTACGAAGTGGCGTGGACGGCCCCCACCGAACCGTCCCGGACGGAACAGAGCACGGCCTGGTCCGTCCAGGGCGACTCCTCGGACCCGGACGTCGAGGCCACCTTGAGAGGCCTGGCGGCGGCAGGCGCCCAGGTGCGCGAAACGGGCGCGGACATCGTCGTACGATTCTGGCCGCGCCCGGGGGAGGAAGCCGAACCGGCTCTCGCCGCGCGCGAGTTGGCGGCCGACGCGTTGGCCGAACTGCGTGACCTGATCGCTCTCCCGGAGGACCGGCTGCCCGCCCGGACCTTCTGGGTGACCCGGGGCGCGGTCGCGGCCGGTGCCGGGGACACCGTGCCGGGACTGGCCCAGTCGGTGCTGTGGGGCCTCGCCCGCAGCGCCCGCGCCGAACACCCCCATCTCGGGCTGACCCTCCTCGACCTGGACCCCGGCCTCGGCGACGCCGACGCCGCGGACGCCGTGACGGCAGCCGTCAGCCACATCGGCGAGCCGGAACTCGCCTTCAGGGAAGGCTCCTTGCTGGCCCCGAGGCTCGTGCGGGCACGCCCGTCCGTCGCCCCGCGGAGCGGCGCCCACGACGGCCGGGACGTCCTGACGCCCACCGACGGAACCGTGCTGATCACCGGCGGACTGGGGGCCGTCGGCCTGCACATCGCCCGGCTCCTCGCCGAACGAGGCGTGCAGAGGCTGGTCCTGACCTCGCGTCGAGGACCGTCGGACCCCCGCGCCGCCGAGATCACCGCCGAACTGGCCTCGCTCGGAGCCGACGTCGAGATCGAGGAGTGCGACGTCGCGGACGCGGACGCCCTGGCCGGGGTACTCGCCCGGATCGGTGACGCGTCGGCGCTGCGCGGTGTCGTGCACTGCGCCGGAATCCTCGACGACGGAGTGATCGCCGACCTGACACCCGAACGCCTCGCACGAGTAATGCGTCCCAAGGTGGACGGCGCCGCCCACCTCCACCGGCTCATCGCGGACACCCCGCTCGACCTGTTCCTGCTGGTCTCCTCCGCCGCCGGCGTACTCGGCAACCCGGGCCAGGGGAACTACGCGGCCGCCAACGTCTTCCTCGACCAACTGGCATACCACCGGCGGGGGTTGGGCCTCCCCGCCGTCTCGGTCTCCTTCGGCGCCTGGGCCGGCGAAGGACTCGCCGCGGAGAACGCCGACCTCGACCGCATGGCCCGGCTGGGCCACCGCGCCCTCACCCCCGACCAGGGCCGCGAACTCGTCGAACTCGCGCTGCGCCGGGGCGCACCGCATCTCATCGCCTCGGCCCTGGATCTGCCCCGCCTGCGCACGACCACCGCCGCCATGGACGACGCTTCGGTCGCCCTGTGGCGCTCCCTGCTGCCCGCGCGCCGCACCGGTCAGGAGGGCGGCGTCGGTCTGGCGGAACGCCTCTCCCGCCTCCCGGAGGCCGACCGCGCCGCACGCGTCCTGGCCCTCGTCCGTGAGGAGGCGTCCCGGGCGCTCGGCCTGCCCTCGCCGGAGTCGGTCCGCCCCGATCAGCCCCTGCGCGAACTCGGCATGGACTCGGTGACGGCGGTCGAGCTCCGCAACCGCATCGGCACCAGGATCGGTGCCCGGCTCCCCGCGACCCTCCTCTTCGACCACCCGACCGCGGCCCGCCTCTCCGCCCACCTGCTGACCACCGCACTCCACACGGACGGCGGCACCACGCGACCCGGGGCCCCCGAGCCGCGGTCCCACCGCACCACGTCGGCGACGTCGGACGAGCCCCTGGCCCTGGTGGCCATGGCCTGCCGTCTGCCCGGCGGCGTGAACGACCCCGAGGGACTCTGGCGCCTCGTCGCCGAGGGCCGCGACGCGGTGGGTCCGTTCCCGGCGGACCGCTGGGACACGCAGTCGTTGTACGACCCCGACCCGGACGCCCTGGGCACGTCCTACGCTCGGGAGGGCGGCTTCCTCGACGACCTGGAGTCGTTCGACGCGGGATTCTTCGGCATCACGCCGAAGGAGGCGGCGGCGATGGACCCGCAGCAGCGCATGCTGCTGGAGACCGCGTGGGAGGCACTGGAGCGCGCCGGAATCGTTCCGGCCGAGCTCGCCGGCACCAGCACCGGTGTGTACGTGGGCATGTTCGGCAGCGACTACCTCGCGGGCACCCGGCTCGACGAACTCGACGGCTACGTCGGCACGGGGTCGGCGGCGAGCGTGGCCTCGGGCAGGCTCGCGTACACGCTGGGCCTGAACGGACCGGCGCTCACGGTGGACACCGCGTGCTCGTCCTCCTTGGTCGCCGTCCATCTCGCCGCGCAGGCGCTGCGGTCGGGCGAATGCGACCTGGCGCTCGCCGGCGGGGTGACGCTGATGGTGACGCCGGGGACCTTCGTCGAGTTCAGCCGGCTGCGGGGGCTGTCCCCGACCGGGCGGTGCCGCTCCTTCTCCGACGACGCCGACGGTGCCATCTGGGCCGAGGGCGCCGGCATCGTCGTACTCAAACGCCTCTCCGACGCCCGGCGCGACGGCGACGAGGTCCTGGCCGTGCTGCGCGGTACGGCCGTGAACCAGGACGGCCGCAGCCAGGGCCTCTCGGCGCCGAACGGCCCGGCCCAGGAACAGGTGATCCGCCGGGCCCTGGAGCTGTCCGGTCTCGACCCCGCCGACATCGACTACGTCGAGGCGCACGGGACCGGCACCACCCTCGGCGACCCGATCGAGGCGAACGCCCTCGCCGAGGTCTTCGGCGCGACCCGCCCCGACGGGCGCCCGCTCCATCTCGGCTCGCTCAAGTCCAACATCGGCCACGCGCAGGCCGCCTCGGGTGTGGCCGGTCTCATCAAGGTCGTGCAATCCCTGCGCCACGAGTCCCTGCCGCGCACCTTGCACGCCGGCACGCCCAGTCGCCATGTCGACTGGGACGACAGCGGGTTGCACCTGCTGCGGGAGACGGTCACCTGGCCCGCATCGGACGGACACGTGCGGCGGGCGGGCGTGAGCGCCTTCGGGATCAGCGGAACCAACGCGCACCTGATCGTGGAGGAGGCCGGGCCCGCCGTCGTACGGGCGGAGAGGGAAAACGCCCCGGGTCCACGGCTGTTCGTCCTGTCCGGGCGCGGCGAGGCCGCCGTGCGAGGACAGGCCGCACGACTCGCCCGGCACCTGGACGAGCCCGTCGACCTGACCGACATCGCCCACACCCTGGCCCGTCACCGCAGTCACTTCGAAGACCGGGCGGCGATCGTGGCCGGAGACCAGGACGAACTGCGCGCCCGGCTCGACGCGTTGGCGACAGGTCGGACACCGCTGACCCCGCCCCGCCCGGAGCAGTCGGGCAAGGTCGCCTTCGTCTACGCCGGACACGGTGGGCAACGGCCCGGCATGGGAATGGAGTTGGCCGCCGGATCACCGGCGTTCCGCGAGGAGCTGGCCCGGATCGACGACGCGGTGCGCCGTCAGGTCGGCTGGTCGGTCCTCGACGTGCTGCGCGCTCCGGAGGAGTTCGCCCCTCTGGACCGCACCGAGTACCTGCAACCCGTCCTGTTCGCGGTCAACGCGGCCCTGTCCGCCGCCTGGCGTGCGCTCGGCGTCCGCCCGGACGCCGTGACCGGGCACAGCCTCGGCGAGATCGCCGCCGCGTACAGCGCGGGCTCCCTGAGCCTCGACGACGCCGTGTCGGTGGTGACCGGGCGGGCCCGAGCGGTCGCCCCGCTCGTCGGACAGGGCGGCATGCTGTCCCTCGAACTGCCGTGCGCGGACGTCGAGAAGGTGCTCGCGCCCTACTCAGGCCGGCTGTTCGTGGCGGCGGTGAACAGCGCCCGTTCCACGGCCGTCTCCGGCGACACCGAGGCACTGGCCGAACTGCGCGCGCACCTCGAGGCGCGGGACATCTCCGTCCGACGGTTGTCGACCCCGTTCGCCTCCCACACCCCCTTGATGGAACCGGCGCGCGCGGAACTGCTCGACCGCCTGGCCGGGATCCGGGGGACAGCGGCGCCGACCCCGCTCTACTCGACGGTGACGGCCGAACCGGTTTCCGGCGACCGGTTGGACGCCGATCACTGGTACGCGAACCTGGCACGGCCGGTCCGTTTCGCCGACACGATCCGGCGGATGCTGGACGACGGCTTCCGCTCCTTCGTCGAGCTCAGCCCGCACCCCTCGCTCACCGCGTCGATCGAGGCGGTGGCGGCCGAGGCGGGGATCGACGCGGTCACGGTCGGCTCCCTGAGCCGTGAGCGGGAGGGACGAGGCGTACTGCTGGGCCGACTGGGCGAGTTGTACGAGGCAGGGCACAGCCCCGACTGGCCGGCGCTGTTCCCCCAGGGGCGCCGGGTCGACCTGCCCACGTACGCCTTCACCCGCGAACGGCACTGGCGCGCACCTGTCCTGGCCTCCCGGACGACTGTTGGATCACCGCTCCTCGGCACGCACGTCGAGGCCAGCGACACACCCGGCCGGCACATCTTCCAGAGCGACGTCGACCTGCGCGACAGCCGCTTCGCCTACCTCACCGATCACCGGGTCACCGGCGAGGTCTGGATGCCCGGCGCAGCCTTCCTCGACCTGGCGCTCGAGGCCGCGACCGAACTGGGCGACGGTGGACCGATCCGACTGGCCGACGTGAGGTTCGTACGGCCGCTGGCACTCGACGCGCAGCAGCCCGTACGGCTGCAACTGGTCCTGCGGCCCGCCCGGGACGACGGCTCGCGGGAGTTCACCATCTCCTCCACGGCCACCGGTCGGCCGCGCGCGACCTGGGAGCGGCACGTCACCGGCCGAGTCGTCGACGACGGCGCCGAGCCGACGGCCACCGCGCTCGACTCCGACGAGGATCTGGCGGTGCTGCGCGACCGGTGTGCGGAGGAAGCCGACCTGCCCGCCGTCTACGCGGGCCTCGCGGGCCTCGGCATCGAGTACGGCCCCGCGTTCCGGCTCCTGGAGGAGGGGCGGCGCACGGACACCGCGGCGGTCGGCCGACTCATGCGGCAGCCCGCCGGCGGTCATCTGCTGCACCCCGCCGTCCTCGACGCCGCCTTCCACGTCGCCGCCCTGCCGGCCGACGCGCCCGCCGGCCGTGCCTTCGTGCCCGCCGGGGTCGGACGGCTGCGCCACACCGGTCTGCGTTCCGCGCCCGCGTGGGCGACCTGCCGACTGCGATCCGTGGACGGCGACACCGCGCTCCTGGACATCCGGCTCTGGGACGAGAGGGAGCAACTGGTCCTGGAGGCGACGGAGTTCGAACTCTCCGCGCTCTCACCACTGGACGGCGCGCTCTTCGAGACGCGCTGGCAGCCGCGCCCGGTGGCACGGGAACGGCCCGCCGACGGCCGCTGGCTCGTCCTCGCCGACGGGACCGGAGTGGCCGACGGGCTCGCGGAGCGGCTCGCCGCAGCCGACGTGCCCCATGTGATCGCGCGCCCAGGAGCAGTGTTCGCAGCCGAGAGCCCCGATCGCTATGTCCTCGATCTCGCGGATCCCGAGCAGTTGACCCGTCTGTTCGACGAGGCGTTCCCGGACGGGCCGCCGACGCGGGTGGTCCAGCTCTCGGCACTCGACGCGCCGGCCGTCGCGGACGCCGCCACGGCCGAGGAGGCCGCGCGGTGCTGCACCTTGAGCACCCTGCACCTGGTACGGGCGCTCGCCGACCGGCCGCGCAGCCGCGCCCCACGCCTGTTCGTGGTCGTGCGGGGCACCCAGGCAGCCGGTGACAGCACGCAGGTGACCCACCCTCAGCAAGCCCTCGCCTGGGGCTTCGGACTCTCGGTGGCCCAGGAATACCCGGAACTGTCGACCACGCTGGTCGACCTGCCCACCACGGACGGCGACGACGCTCTGTGGACGCAGCTCCGGCACGCGGACGACGAACGCCTCGTCGCACTGCGGGAATCGGGCCGACTGGTGCCGCGACTGGCCCGCACCCGCCCGGACGACGGCGGTCACGACGGCGTGAGCGCCGACGGCACCCATGGGGGTGCGAGCGCCGACGGGGGTGCGAGCGCCGACGGTCCGCACGCCGAGGCAGGCGCCGGCGGCGCGCACGGCGGGATCGGCGCCGACGGCGTGCACCTGATCACGGGCGGGCTGGGCGGCCTCGGCCGCGTGGTGGCCGAGCGGCTGGTCCGCAGGGGTGCCCGCCGGCTCGCCCTGCTGAGCCGGGGCGGACCCGACGCGGCCACGCGGAGCTGGATCGAAGGGCTTCAGGCGCGTGGCGTCGCCGTCCACCTCCCCCGGGCCGACGTCTCCGACCGCGCCGCGCTGAGCGCCGCCCTGGACGCCGTGCGACGCGAGGGCGGACCGATCGCCACCGTCGTCCACGCGGCGGGCGTCCTCGACGACGCCACGGTGGCGAACCTGACCGACGAACGCGTCCTGCGCGTGCTCGCCCCCAAGGTCCTGGGCACCGCCCTGCTCACCGAACTGGCGCCGGAGGCCGAGCGGTTCGTGCTCTTCGCCTCGGCGGCCGGTGTCCTCGGCTCGGCCGGCCAGAGCCCGTACGCGGCGGCCAACGCCTACCTCGACGCCTGGGCGCATCACCTCTCCCGCACTGGACGTCGTGCGTTGAGCCTGGACTGGGGCGCCTGGGCGGAGGTCGGCATGGTCGCCGGCTCCGGCACCCGGGCCGCCGAGACCAGCCGTTCCGGCCTGCTCGCCTTCACCGCGGCGGAAGGCGGCGACCTGTTCGAGCGGGTGCTCGCCACCTCCCGCCGCCAGCTCGCCCCCCTCGCCCTGGACCTTGCGGCGCTGGAGCTCGACCCGGACGCGGCCCGCACCCGCCCGATCCTGGCCGACCTGATCACCGTCGCCACGGGCCCCGCGTCCACGGACGACCTCGTCACCCGGGTGTTCGCGGCGACGACGGACCAGGACCGAGCCGCACGGCTCGAAGCGTATGTTCGGGCCAAGGTCGGCCAGGTCTCCGGCGGTGTCGCGGAGCTCTCCGCGACCACGGCCCTCAAGGAACTGGGCCTGGACTCCCTCATGCTGGTCCGGCTGCGCAACGCCTTCACCCGGGAGCTGGGCGCCGAACTCCCGGCCGCCGCCGTCTTCTCGGCCTCCGACATCCGGGGCCTCGCGCGGGCCCTGGCGGAGGTGCTGCCCGAACGCGACTCCGCTCCCCGAGGGGAGGAGCCGGAGCCCGACGTCGCCTCCGAGGTGCCCGAGAGCGAGCTGCGGCCCGCGACCCGCGACGTCGTACGGCTGCTGCGCAGCGCCCAGCCCGGCATGCCGGACGCGGCACACGCCGTCGGCCTGGCCGTCCGGCTCACCGCACCCACCACCCGCGAGACCCTCACCGACATCATCACCCGGCTTGC
The DNA here is from genome assembly GCF_042790435.1 of Streptomyces sp. NPDC056738. NCBI lineage: Bacteria > Bacillati > Actinomycetota > Actinomycetes > Kitasatosporales > Streptomycetaceae > Streptomyces > Streptomyces sp. NPDC056738. The sequence goes on along the minus strand of NZ_JBHTZF010000001.1, from coordinate 247,617 downwards.
CGGGCGTCACGCGGCCCTGCGCACCGCGATCGACGGGGGTGACGGACGGAACCGACAGCTCCGCGTGGAACGGGAGCCGGCCGAGGCGTTGCTGCGCTGGACGGACGTGCCCGCCGACGCCGATCCGGACGCCGCCGCCCGGCTGTCCCGGCTGCTGGAGACACCGTTCGACCTGGCGAGCGCGTCCTTGTGGCGGTTCGAACTGCTCGACGCCGGCCCGCGAGGACAGACCCTGGTGTTCGGCGCGCACCACGCGGTGAGCGATCTGCAGTCGTTGCTGCTCGTGGCGGGAGAGATCGACGCCGAACTCTCCGGCACGTCTCTCGGGGACACGGTCACCAACCGTGACATCGACCTGCTCGTCGAGGCCCAGCAGAGCGGTGGGGGCTCCGGCGGCGCCGGCACCGAGTGGCGCGAGGCCTTCCACGGCAGCGAGCGTCTCGACCTGACGCTCGCCCGGCCCCGCCCCGCGAGTCGTTCGTACCGGGCCGGGAGCGTGACCGTAGCGATCCCCGACGCACTGATGGCACGGGTGTCCGCGGCCGCGAGCGCCCTCGCCGTCACACCCGCCGCGTTCTGCCTCGGTACCCTGACCGTCCTGCTGGCCCGGATGCGGGAACGGGAGCGTTTCGTGCTCGCCGTGCCCGTCGACACGCGCATCCACGCCGACGCGTACGACGCGGTGGGCTTCTTCGGCGTACCGGTGCCGTTCCCGGCGCAGGCGGGCGCGGGGGAGCGGATCGAGGACGTGCTGCGGCGCACGGACGCGCGCCTGGACCGGGTTCTGGCGAAGGGCGCCATGTTCACGGACGTGCTGGCGACCCTGGCCCGACAGGGACTGCACCGCGCGAACGCCCCGCTCGTGGAGGTCTACTTCAACTACGTACGGTCCTCGGCGGCCCGTCTCGACCGGCTGGAGGTGCTGCCGGCCGGCACGGGATACTCCGACCTCGACCTCATGGTCACCATGACTCCGGACGCGGCCCGGGTCCGCCTCGACCACAACCTCGACATCCTGGACACGGCGACCACCACCGGGTTGGCGCAGGAGTTCCTGCGACTGCTGGCGACGACGGCCGACGATCCGACGGCGGCGGTCCGGGCGACGGCAACCGCGGCCGAGCCGGACACCAAGGCTCGCCCGCGCCGCTCGCTCGCCCTCGCCGCCACCTTCGCGCTCGGCCATCTCCCGGGGCTCTGCCAGGCGGCGATGGAGGAGGACGCCCGCGAGAGGGCGGGGGAGCGGGGCCGGAACGAGGGCCCGACGGTGGCGGAAGCGCCGTACCACCAGGTGCTCGCCGCCCTGCGTGACCCTTCGAGTGTCTTCGCCGATCCGGCGACGGCGGCGGGCGTGGTGCTGCTGCGGGCCGTGGACCTGGAACGGTTCGGCCCGGTCACCGACGCTGTCCTGACCGAACTTCTCACCGCCTACCCGGCCGCGCTGCGGGCTCTGTCCGAGCGGACCCGCCGGCCACTGGTCGTCGGCATCCTGCCCTCGGCGCGGCACGACGACCGCTTCGCGCGCTGGGAGTACGACCTCGCCGCCGAGCTGGCCGAAGCGCCTGGCATCGCGGTGCTCGGCCCGGACGACTGGACACGCCACCACACCGTCGCCCAGCCCTTCGACGAGCGGACCGAGCGGATGGCTCATCTCCCCTTCACCCCGCAGTTCCAGGCGGCGGTGGCCCTGCGACTGGCCCAGGTGCTACGAGCGGTCCTGCGTCCGGCGCCCAAGGTCATCGCGGTGGACGGGGACGAGACCCTGTGGGGCGGCGTCGCCGGGGAGATCGGCCCCGACGCGGTGGAACTCTCGGGCCCGCGCGCCCAGTTGGCTCGGACGCTGCTGCGATGGCGTTCCGCGGGCGCGCTGCTGGCCCTCGTCAGCAACAACGACGAGGACACCGTACGAGCCGTTCTGGACCGTCCGGACAGCACGCTCAAGGCGGAACACTTCAGTGTCCTGTCCGCCGGGTGGGGCCCCAAGCCCGACCGGCTCACGGAGGCCGCGCGCACCCTCAACCTGGGACTCGACAGTTTCCTGTTCCTCGACGACAACCCGGTCGAGATCGAGGGAGTGCGGTCGGTGCTGCCCGAGGTGCTGTCGGTGACCTGCCCTCCGGTGGCCGAACTGGACGACTTCCTGCGCCGGTTGTGGCCGCTCGTCCCGGCCGCGGCGACGGCCGAGGACGAGCTGCGGGCCGGGTTCTACGCACAGGAACGGGAGCGGGACGCGATACGCGAGCAGGCCGGATTCGAGGAGTTCCTGGCCCGGTTGGAGCTGGAGGTCGACATCCGGGACCTTTCCGACGCCGACGTCGAGCGGGCCGAACAACTCGTCCGGCGCACCAATCAGTTCACCCTCCGTCCCCGCTCCGCCGACGGTGGCGATCTGGCGCGGTGGCGGGAGCGGGGCGAGGTCTGGACGGCCGCGGCACGGGACCGCTTCGGCGACTACGGCCAGATCGGCCTGATCGCCGTGCGCGCGGACGGCGATCAACTCGACGTCCTCGCCTGGAATCTGAGCTGCCGCGCACTCGGCCGGGGCATAGAGGAACGGCTGTTGTGCCGGCTGGCGGACCACGCCGACCGGCTGGGCTGCGTGAAGGTTCGGCTCACGGCCGAGCGAACCGACCGCAACGTACCGGCCCGGCGCCTGCTGGCCGCGCTCGGCGGCGGCGACCAGGACGACCGGCACCTGGAGGCCGTGGTGACGCCGGAACAACTGCGGGCCTTCCGCTCGTGGCGCCGGCGGTGAGCGGGCGGGCGCTCCGGCGAGCGGAGGCAGTGCGGACATGGACAGTGCACACGGGGAAGGCCACTCATGCGTGAAGTGAACGAGGACGCGTCGTCGTCCGCCGGACAGCGGGCGACCGCCGAGGCGATCGAGCGGGGTGACGGAGGGCTGAGCGTGGAGGCCCTGCTGGCCAGGATCGCGCAGCCGGCCCCCGCGCCGACGGCGACGGGACCAGACACGGAATCGGAGGCGGGGACCGACGCGGACAGCCTGGCCCTCGTCGTGGCCGCGGCGGCCGCTCGGTTCGTCCCCGGCGGGGAGCTGTCACCCGACACCGACTTCTTCGACGCCGGTGGCACCTCCGTGGGCGCCGTGGAGCTCGCCGCGGCGCTGGAGGAAGAGCTGGGCATGGTGATCGACCTCGACGAGGTGTTCACCGACGCCCGGCCGCACAGTCTCGCCCGGCGCTGGCTCGCCGCCTCAGGTGCCACGACGGCCGACGTGGGCCCGAACATGCCCGCGCCACCGGTGACCCCGGCGGGCGCACGAACCCTGGTTCCGGCACCCGATGCGATCGCGCGAGCCGCGGCCCCGGCGGTCGCACGCATCCCGGCCTCGGCGACCCCACGGCTCGCGGACCGGGCTTCGGCGGGCGCACGGCTCCCGGACCGGGCCTCGGCGAGCGCGCGAATTCCGGCTCCGGTGACCCTGGCAGGCATACGAACCCCGGCCCCGGCCCCGCCGGGCAGCGCGGTCGGCATCGCGCCCAGGGCCACGGTCACGACTCGGACCATCGGCGGCGACACCACGTACGCCAAGGCCCGGCCCGAAGACCTCGACCAAATCCTGGCCGACCTCTCCCTGGCCGACCGTCTCCCCTGGACCGGCTCGCCCGAGCCCGCGCCGCCCCGCCGGATCCTGCTCACCGGTGCCACCGGCTTCCTCGGCAGTCATCTGCTGCTCGACCTGCTCCGGCACAGTGACGCCCACGTCCACTGCCTCGTGCGCGCGGCCGACGAGGAGAGCGCCACGGCCCGCCTCGCCGCGGCGCTGAAGAGCCACCGGCTGCCCTGGTCGGCGGAGATCCGCCGCCGGGTGACCGTGCTTCCCGGCGACATCAGGCGCCCGCGCCTCGGCCTGCCCGACGACGTCTGGGACTGGCTCGCCCACGAACTGGACAGCGTCGTGGGTGTGGCGGCGGCCGTGGACTTCCTGCGCGGCTACCAGTCGCTGCGGCAGAGCAACGTCGTCGGCGCGCTGACCCTCGCGGAACTGGCGGCGACCGGCCCGCCCAAACCGCTGCACCACATCTCCTCGATCGCGGTCTTCAACGAGGTCGGCATCACCTCCATGGGCGAGGACGATCCGCTCGCCCACGCCGACCGCCTCGTCGCGGGCTACGACCAGACGAAGTGGGCCGCCGAGGTCGCGCTGCGCCGGGCCCGCGACCACGGCCTGATCGTCACCGCGATGCGCCCGGGAGGCATCGGAGGCCACACCCGGACGGGCGCCCACAACCCGCAGGACCTCAGCAGCGGTCTCATCGCGGCCTTCGGACGCTTCCGCACCGTGCCCGCCTTCCACCGCCTGAACGCGGCCCCGGTGGACTGGGTGAGCCGGGTCGCGGCCGCCGTCGTCTGCGAACCCGACGCCTGGGGGTTCGACTACAACCTCACCGGCGTGCCCAACACCCTCGACGACGTCGTACGGGACATGGCGTTCGGCGGGATGCATGTGCGCGTACAGGACTGGGACGAGTGGCGCACCGACGTGCTGGCCCGCCTGGAGGCCGACCCGGTTCCCGAACTCGACTTCCTCACCCGCGTGTTGCGAAGCCCCACCGCCCTCAAGCTGTGCGAGGCGACCCTGAAGGGACCGGCGGCGACGGGCGAACGCACCGACGCGCTCGTCGAGGCGCTGGGGCTGAGCCCCGCCGCCCGCTACGACGCCCAGGCTCAACTCAGGACGTTCGAACAGCTCGCCCAGGACGGTCTGGCCCGGCTTCCCCACAAGGACGACCAGCCCTACCTGTGGTTCTCCGAGACGACCGAGGGTGCCGTGGGCCCGGTCGGCGCCGCCACCGACACCCCCTGCTCGATGGCGCTCACCCTCTCCATCGCGAGCATGTACCAACTGGTCAAGGAACGCAGGGTGGACGTGAGCGGCGAGCTGGTGTGCCCCGCGGTCCATCCCGCGCCGCTGCTCGTGGAACGCGGCGACGTCTGGGTCCGCCCCGAGGAGGGCATTCCGCAGCGACACGGGATGCGCCACCAACTCCTGCGCTACCGAATGAGGTTGAGCGACGCCGACGGAGGCCGTTGGTGGCTCGAGGGACACAAGCACGCCCGCGCCCGCCGTGACGTCTGGCGGCAGACCCGCGCGCTGAGCGTCGAGATCGGCCGCGAGGGCGAACCGGCGTGCCTCGCGGGCGAACTCGTCGTACCCGCGGACACCTATGTGCGTGACCAGATCGACGGCATCAAGGTCGACCCGCGGCTGACCGGGCGGGAGAAGCGTGCCGCCAAGCTGACCTGGCTGGCCTGGTTCGGCATGGAGATGGGCCGCGGCCTGCTCGGCCCCTTCGCCCGCGCCACCGCCGACCTCCTCGACCTGCGCCGCACCCCGACCCCCTCGGAGCGCCACCGATGATCCTCAGAAGCGCCAACTCCCGCACCAGGCCCGCGATGCGCAAGGTCAGGACCGGCACGGCCCTGCGTCCGCTGCGCCACCGCCTCGATCCGTCACGCGTCGAGGAGATCCCCTTCCGCGCCGGGGACGGCGTACGTCTCGGTCTCACCCGCGTCGACAGCGGGGAGCGGGACCGGCCCGCCGTGCTGCTCCTGCACGGCCACACCGCGTCCGCCGACATGTTCCTGCTCCCCGAGACCCGCAACCTGGTCGACGTCCTGCTCGACGACGGCTACGAGCCCTGGCTGCTGGACTGGCGGGGCAGTTGCCGGCTGCCCTACAACGAGACCGGCCAGAGGTACACCTACGACGACGTCGCCCTCCACGACATCCCGGACGCCGTCGCCCGTATCCGCGAACGCATCGGAGACCGGCCGCTGTTCGTGGTCGCCCACTGCATCGCCTCCCTCGCCCTGTCCCTGAGCATGACGGCGGGGCTGGTGCCGGGGCTCGCGGGGGTCGTCTCCCAGGGCGTGTTCCTGACGCCCAAGCTCGCGGGACGCACCTCGCTGCGGATGACGCTCGCGGGGGAGCTGCTGAAGAGCCGGATCGACCACATCCCGGTCGACTTCCGCCGGGTGGGCCTCCGTTCGCGGTACACGCCGCTGTTCGCGCTGGCCTCCCGCGGCGCGGCCTGCCCTGATCCGACCTGTCAGATCCTCCACAACTCGGCCTGGGGTTCGGGCGCTTCGCTGTTCCTGCACGAGAACCTGTCCGAGGCGACCCACGACCGGCTGGCCGAACTCCTCGGTCCCGCGCCGCTGTGGATCCTGCCGCATCTGCGCCGGATCGAACTGGCCCGCAGCGTCGTCCGCTGGCACGACACCGACCACCGCTACCGGGCACTGCCGCCCAACGCCCTGGACGCGGCCGCACGCATCGACACCCCCGTCCTGCTGCTCGCGGGAAGCGAGAACGGACTGTGGCTGGACTCGCAGCGGCTCTGCCAGGAGGTACTGGCACACCGACAGCCCCAGCTCGACGTGTCGTACACCGAGATCCCCGGCTACGGCCACCTCGACACGTTCCTGGGCCGCGGAGCCGCCCTCGATGTCTTCGGCCACATCCTCGAATTCCTCGGCGAACGACGGTGACGGCGGGCCCCGCCGCCCGTTACCGTACCGACCAGTAACCAGACCGCACCCAGGAGGCCCCATGCCGCAGCTCGAAGTCGACGGCGCCGCGCTGACGTACGACGACGAGGGCCCCCGCGACGGCGACGGCGTGCCCTTGGTGTTCATCCACGGCTGGACGGCCAACCGGCACCGCTGGGACCACCAGGTGGACCACTTCGCGCAGAAGCGGCGGGTCGTACGACTGGATCTGCGCGGGCACGGGGAGAGCGAGGGGTCGGGGCGCCGGACCGTGGCGGAGCTGGCCGGCGACGTGCTCGCCGTCCTCGACCACCTGGAGCTCGACCGGTTCGTCCTCGTCGGCCACTCGATGGGCGGGATGATCGCGCAGACCCTGACGCTCGCCCACCCCGAGCGGGTCGAGCGGCTGGTGCTGGTGAACTCGATCAGCAGGATGACGTACAGCCGGGGGAGGGGGCTGCTCATGGCGGTCTCCACCAAGGTGCCGTTCAAGCTGTTCGTGGCCGCCAACATCCAGCGGGCCTTCGCGCCCGGCTACCCGCGCGAGAAGATTCGCGAGTACATCGACGCCTCGGCGGGCACGCCCCGCGAGGTGGTCATGACCTGTTACGGCGCAATGCGCTCCTTCGACGTCCTCGACCGGCTCGGCGAGATCCGCACCCCCACCCTCCTGATCCACGGCTACCACGACATCCAACTGCCCGTCTCCCAGATGCTCCGCATGGCCAAGGCCTACCCGGACGCGGTGGTACGGATCGTCGACGCCGGCCACGAGCTCCCGGTGGAGAAGCCGGCCGAACTCACGGCGGCGCTGGACAGCTTCGTGGCGGAGAAGGTGTAGCCGGGTGGCCTCGGACCCCGTCGGCGAACCGTGGCCGACGGGGCTTGCGGGGGCGTCACTTCGGCGTGGCGCTCTCGCAACTCTCCGACACCTGCATCACTTCGAAGACCACCGGGAAATCGGTGATCTGCTGGTTCGGACCCGGCTGGGAGCCACAGATCTTCCACTCGGCCGGGTCGTCCACCGGACGCCCCTGCCCGCTGGCGTCCTTGAACACCATGTCGAGCTTGGAGTTCATCTGCTCATACGCGCGCCCGGCATTGCCGCCCATGAGGTCGGGCATGACAGCGCCGACGGGCTGGGGGCGTGCCGACGGGCGTGCGGCCGGCGCCGAGGTGGTCGCGCCGCTCCCCGATGCGTCCGGCACGGCCGACGCCCCGCAGGCGGTGACCGAGGCCAGCAGGCCGGCGGCGAGAAGAGCTCTGGGAAGGGTGATGGCGGGCATGGCATGTTCCCCCGGGTGGACGACAGTTCCGCACCATACTGTGGTGTCCCTGCCAAGGTGAGACCGGCTGGCCCGGTCCGTGTTCCGAGCTCCTTGTCGGCTCGGACCGTCACCCGGCCGTCAGATCGCCGAGTTGGGCCAACTGGGTGGCGAACACCGGTGCGGCAGTGGTTATGATCACCGTGGCAAGGCTGTAGCGCAGAGGTCGTCGCGCCCAAGCATCGAGCTGGAGGACGTCGGTTCGAATCCGGCCGGTCTTGCCACCCTTTTCGTGGAGGAATGTCGATTGGCGTCGGTTCACCCCCGGAGGGCGGAGGGCCGTGCCGTCCTCCGCGCGCCGGGCACCGGCGATGAACCGGTGGAGTGGTGATGACGCAGCCGACGCCCGTACGCTGCCCCGCGATCGAGCACCCCGACATCCCGATCAGCGAACCCGCCGCCCTGGAACCGCTGCTCGCCCGACTGCGGTCCGACCGGCCGGTCGAAGCCGACGAGACGTTCCCGCTCGGCACCGTACGCGCGGACGGCCGGGTCGACCTGTGCAAGCAGGGACTCGGCGCGGCCGGAGCCGCCCGGCTGATGACCGTGGCGGCCGCCTCCCCGCACGCCGCGCACGTCCTGCTCGGCACCAACGCCATCGGCGACGAGGGAGCCCGCACGGTCGCCGACGCGCTCGCGGGCGACCACGGCCTGCACACCCTCTACCTCGGCTGCAACCGCATCGGCCCCGAAGGCGTCGACGCACTCGCCGACGCGCTGACGACGGACGCCACCGTCCACGCCCTGTGGCTCAAGCGCAACCCGGTGGGCGACCACGGCGCCCGCGCACTCGCCGCCATGCTCCGCCGCAACACCACGCTGCGCACCCTCGACCTGGTCAACACCGGACTGACCACCGACGGTCTGCGCGCCCTGTACGAGACCCTCGCCGACCGGCCCAGCCCCGTCGAACGCCTCTTCCTCGGCGGCAACGGCCTGACCGCCGAAGCCGCCCCGCTCCTGGCCGCGTTGATCCGCGAGGCGGGCGTGCGCGAGCTGTACCTCCCCGCCAACCACCTCGGAGACGAGGGCGCCGCGATCCTGGCAGCCGCCGCCCACTCCAGCCGCCCCGTCCGCCTCGGCCTCGGCGGCAACGGCATCGGCCCCGCCGGTGCCCGCGCCCTCGCCGACTCCCTCGGCGGCATCGAGGCACTCGACCTCGGCCGGCCCCTGTCGGAGCGCAGCCTCGGCGCCCCCGCCAACACCACCGGCGACGAAGGCGCCCACGCGCTGGCCGCCGCCCTGCCCGGAAGCCCGCTGCGCCGCCTCGAGCTGTGCCACACCGGCCTGACCGGACGCGGAGCCAAGACCCTGCTGGCCGCCGTGCCCGACGCATCGCCCCTCGAATACGTCGGCCTGGGCCCCGGACTGCCCCGCAGGGTGAAGCGGTCCTTCACCCTGCGCCTGCGGCCCGTGGGCAGGGCGCACCCCGACCTGCGCGCGATAGGGAGCGTCTACCGTTGAGCCCCCGTGGCGAACTCCGCTGCTTCCCCGCGGACGAGGCGTCGAGCCGGCGCCGCATCCGCCGATACGCGGTACCCCGCTGGATGATCGAACGCGCCGCCGCGGCCCGACTGGCCGGTGACTGGCGGGCAGCCTGCGCGGCCGCGAACGTCGACGTCGCGTTCACCCTGTCCGAAGTGGCCGACCAGTGCGGACACGACGTCGCCACGGCCCTGGAAGACGACCTCCGTCACCTCGCCCCCGACCTGCTGCGCTGGCATCTGCCGCGCATCCTCGGCGGGCGGACCACCCTCGCCACGGACAAGACGGTCGTCCTGGCCCGCTACCGTCCGAAGGCGGCCGACGAGGACCGGCTGACCGCACCGTACTTGCACATCACCACGCCCGCGATGGTCGAGGGACCGCAGCGCATCGCCCTGCGGTTCGGCACGGTCGAGGACGAGAAGGACGGCGGAGTCTTCGGCCCGGGAACCGAGGACTGGCGCCACGCGCGGCACCTGTGGGACGCGCGGCACACCGCCGAACTGCTCGAACGCTGCGGCGGCGGCACGGACCGGCCACCGTTCTTCCACGCCGACGCCACCCCGCTCGGCACCCACGAACTGCCGACCGCCGATCCCGGCACGGGCGATCCGGCGTCCCGGGCCGAGTGGACCACGCTGCTGCACGAGAAGGGCGAGACGCGGGCCGCCCTCGCCGCCGCAGGTATCGAGGCGGACCTGACGCCCGTCGAGAACTCGCGCTGGTACCGGGTCGACCTGGAGGAACTCCTCGGCGGGATCGCGCTCGACCACACCCGCCTGGAGCCGGAGATCCGCCGGCAGGTCGCCGCGGGCGTCGGCGACCGATTCGTCATCGCCGCGCACTGGCGGACGTACATCCTGCTGGAGCCCGCGGCCGGCGGCGGGCTGCTGATGCGAGCCGTCGACCGGGAGGAGGCCAAGGGCGTTCCGCTGCTCGCCGAGGCCCTGTGGCGCAGACTTCCCGACCTCGACCTCCTGCGCGCCGGGGGCATCACGGCGGAGCGTCTTCACCCGCTCGTCCGCGAGGCCTTGTTCCCCGCCCTCCCCGTCCCCGCGACGCCGGCCGGCCCACCGGAGCCGACACTCCCCGAACCGGTGCGCGTCCGATGCCGCGGGGAGTGGCACGAGGTGGCCTTCCGCCCCGGGGGCCTGCTGGCCATGCCGCACACCGACGAGGAACAGCAGCGCGAACGCGCCCTGCGCGCCTTCGGTGGGACCGTCGCGGGATGCTTCGCCCTGGAACAGACCTGGACCTCCGGAGACGGCCGCCTGCCGAAGGCACTGCGGATCCAGCGCAACGAACTCTTCCTGCGCGCGCAGCACGGAGACACCCCCGGTGTGCTCGCACTCCTCGACGCCGGTGTCGACCCGCGCGTGCGGGACCCCAAGGGCCGTACCCTGCTGCACCTGTTGAACCTCCTCGACCACGAGCCGCTGCTGCCGCGTCTGCTGGCGGCCGGACTCGACATCGAGGCACGCGACCAGCGGGAACGCACACCGCTGTACGTGGCCGCCAACGACCTCGGCTCCAAGGCGCTGGTCAAGGCGCTCGTCGCCGCCGGGGCACGGCTCGACGTGGTCGACGAGTCCGAGCTCTCGCTCGCCCAGATCGTCCGCCGTTACAAGCGGCGCGACCTGGCCTTCCTCCAGAAGCGTGTCCAGACGGAGCACCCCGGCATCGGCGCCGACTGGTGGGACGAATGGATGGAGGAGGAGGCGGAGAACTACGCCGACGAGCCCGACGAGCCCGAGGACGAGTTCGAACTCGACGGCCCTGACGACGAGTTCACCGCCGACGCGCCGCTGGAGGCGTTCGAGCCCACGCACGAGGGCGAGCCCGCCGACGCGTTCGAGCCCACGGACGAGTTCGAGCCCGACGACGAGGAGAGGCTGCCCCTTTGAGCACCGACGTGACCGCCCCCGCCACGCCGTCCGGCCCGCTGGCGGCCGCGGACGACCTCAACCGCCGTCTGCGCACGCACCGCACCGAACCCGCCACGAACCCCCAACTGGAAGCCCTGGCACTGGCCGTGACGGCCAATCAGCCCGTGCTGCTGTGGGGAGAGCCGGGAATCGGAAAGTCGGCCGCCCTGGAACAGCTCGCCGGTGGGCTCGGTCTGCCGCTGGAGACGGTCATCGCCAGCGTGCACGAACCCTCCGACTTCGCCGGCCTGCCCATCGTCGGTGACGACCCGGCCACGACCGGCGTCCCCATGGCCCCGCCGGACTGGGCGGTCCGCCTCGCCAAGGCCGGTCAGGGCCTGCTCTTCTTCGACGAGCTCTCCTCCGCGCCGCCCGCCGTACAGGCGGCCCTGCTGCGCGTCGTGCTCGAACGGCGGGTGGGCAGCCTCGTCCTGCCGGAGGCCGTACGGATCGTCGCCGCAGCCAACCCGCCGTCCAGCGCGGCCGACGGCTGGCACCTCAGCCCCCCGCTCGCCAACCGGTTCGTCCACCTCGAATGGACCCACGACCCCAGGACCGTCGCCCGCGGCATGGCCGGCACCTGGCCCGAGGTCACCGTGCCCGTCGTCGGCGCCACCAAGGTGCCCGGCGCGGTCGCACGGGCCCGCGGCGCGATCTCCGGCTTCCTCACGGCCCGGCCCGGTCTCGTGCACCACATCCCCGGCGACGCCGAGAGCCGCGGCCGGTCGTGGCCATCTCCCCGCACCTGGGAGATGGCACTCAAGCTGCTCGCCACCGGATACGCGGCCGGAGCCGGCCGCGAGGCGCTGGCCGCCGCGCTCACCGGTGCCGTGGGGGACGGCGCGGGCCTGGAGCTGCTGTCCTACCTCGAACACCTCGACCTGCCCGACCCCGACCGGGTCCTGGCCGACCCCGAGGCCTTCGCCCTGCCCGACCGCGGAGACCGCCAACTGGCCTTCCTCATCGCGGTGGTCGCCGCCATCCAGAGCGACCTCACCCGGCCCCGCTGGGAGGCGGGCTGGGTGGTCCTGGCGAAGGCCGTGGACGCGGGTGTCCCGGACGTGGCCGCCCGGGCCGCCACCGACCTCGCGATGATGCGCCATCTCGACTGGCCCGTACCGCCCGGCATCGACGGGTTCCTCGACCTGCTCCAGATGTCGGGGGCGCTGCCCGGCGGCCGCCGGTGACGCCTGCCGGGACCACGGGGGACGCCCGCGGCGCCCTGGACATGACCAAACTGCTCGCCGCCCGCTACCGGGCGGCGAGCGACCGGCCGTACCTGGCGGCCGCGTTGTACTCGCTGACGGTCGTGCCGAGCACACAGGTGCCCACGATGGGAGTGGACCGGCACTGGCGCTGCTATGTGTCCCCCGCCTTCGTCGACGCGACCCCGGTGCCCGAGCTCGCGGGTGTGTGGGTGCACGAGGTGGCCCATCTGCTGCGCGACCACCATGGCAGAGCGGACCGGCTCCCCGCCGCGGCCCAGCGCGACGGGCACCGCGTCAACGTCGCCCAGGACTGCGAGATCAACGACGATCTGCTCTCGGACGGTCTGCGCCTGCCCGAAGGCCGCATGGAACCCCGGCTGTTCGGCCTGCCCGAGGGCCAACTGTTCGAGGTGTATCTGGACCAACTGCCGCCGCACGTCCGTACGCCGGACTGCGGATCGGGTGCCCACGGCCGGTCCGCGCCCTGGGAACTGCCGGGAGGGGCCGGGACCGCGGGGATCGGGGAGATCGAGGCGCAGGCACTGCGCCGCCAGACCGCCGACGCGATGCGCGCCCACCAGCGCGGCCGGGGCAGTCTGCCCGGGGGCTGGCAACGCTGGGCCGAAGAGCTCCTCGAACCCACGGTGGACTGGCGGCAGGCCCTGTCGGGCGCCGTCCGCGAAGCCGCGGCGTGGGCGGGCGGAGCCGTCGACTACACCTATCGCCGCCCGTCGCGCCGCACCCCGGCGCTGCGCGGTGTCGTCATGCCGAGCCTGCGCCGGCCCCTGCCGAGAGTGGCCGTGGTCATCGACACCTCCGGTTCGATGGGCGACGCCGAACTGGCCGCCGCCCTCGCGGAGGTGACGGGCGTCCTGCGTGAGGTGGGGGTGCGGGGCAATCGCGTGACCGTCCTGGCATGCGACGCCGATGTGCAGGCCGTGTCCCGGGTGGTGGCCACCGAACAGATCACCCTGGGCGGCGGTGGCGGCACGGACATGCGCGTCGGCATCGAGGCCGCGCTCGCGACACCGGACCGCCCGAACATCGTCGTGGTCCTCACCGACGGTCTCACTCCCTGGCCCGGCGAGAACCCGCCCTGCCGCATCATCGCGGCCCTGATCGGCTCCGCCACACAGGAGCCCCCGAGCTGGGTGGAGACGGTACGCATCCCCACCACCTGACAAGTTCGGTCGGCCGAAGCCGGGGATCGGTTGCCGGCCGACGGGTGTGAAGGCTCTGGGCTGTGGGCTTCGCTCCGCGGTCCTCGGTCCGACGGAAATCGGACCGACAGTATTTCCTTCGCGATCCCGACGGCATTTCCTGGACGATGTGGGTTCGACGGCGTGGGTTCGGCTGCGTGGTTTCGACAGCTTGGTGTGAGGGTTGGGGAGAGCGGGATGCTGACGGGGATCGTGATCGACGCACTGGACGTCGCACGCGTGGAGCGCTTCTGGCGGGACGCGACAAACGGCCGCACGGGCGGTCTGGAACTGCGCTTCGTGCCGACCGCGAAGCCCAAGCCGCCGTCGCACAAGAACCGGCTCCACCTCGATCTGGCCGGAGGCCCCGACTGGAAGGCCGAGGTGGAACGCCTGGTCGCACTCGGCGCGCGGCGGATCGACATCGGCCAGGGAGACGTCCCCTGGGACGTGCTCGCCGACCCGGAGGGCAACGAGTTCTGCGTCCTGCGTCCGGGGCACCCCGGTGTCCTCGCCGACTCCGGCCTCGTCGGGATCTGCCTCGACGTCGCCGCGAAGGACCGCTACGCGCAGTCGGCCTTCTGGCAGTCCGAGGCGGGCTGGCACTCCGTCGAGTACCACGAGTGGGGCGTCCGGCTGCGCCGGAGACCCTCCAGCACCGTCTCGCTGGTGATGGGACCGCCGGCGGCGCCGAAGTCCGGGCGGAACAGGCTGCGCCTGGAAGTCACCCAGAACGACTGGGAATCGGGCGAGTTCCTCGACGCGGGTGGGAACGAGTTCCACGTGACGCACTGACTCCGACCGCCCGTCCCGCCGCCCTGACTACCCGCCGCCCTGACCAGGCGCTGCCCTGACTACCCTCCGCGCGAGACCCGTGAACGGGCCCTTCTCGCGCCTGTCCGTGTGAACGCCGCCGACCGCCACGCCGGTCTGAGCCCGGACGTCCCGGTTCCCGACAGGCGGGGATGATCGACTTCCGCCTCGCGATCGCCGTACAGCATGGTCACGTTGATGCGGAGGTTCTCGTAGCCGGGGCGGAAACGGACCGCGTCCGAGGCGTGGAACAGGTCGGAGTTGAAGATCACGGCCCGGTTCCGGCGGTAGGGGATGATCATGCTGCGGGCCCGTCGGCCGCGCAGGAACGGCCCGATCACGTCCTGGCGGCCGTTGTACGTGTCGAAGCCCCAGGACATGGGTGCGTCGACGTCGTGCACGACCAGGCCGCCGGAGCTGTCGTCGGCGTTGGCCTCGTCGGGGGTGACCCAGAAGTTGACGTTGACCGCGGCGAAGTCCGCGTGCGTGGTGACATCGGCGGGCACCTCGGGGCCGCACTTGAAGCCCCACATCTGGCGCAGCGGGTACCGGTCACCGATGAGCCGGGGCAGGGCCGCCCGCAGTTCCTCGGCGATCTGCATCAGCAGGGGGGACATGAACCCGTCCTGCATGAGCGCGCCCAGCCGGCCGTGCGCGTAGCGGTTGCCGAACCACACCGTCGACTCCAGACAGAACCGGTACAGCTCGTCCAGCGCCTCCTCGGTCAGGAAGTCGTCCACGTACACCACGCCGGGCGCGTTCGCGAGGTACCTCTCCTCCACGCACGCGGGATCCCAGCGCCGGGACAGGGCGCGCTCCACGCGTGGCGAGTCGCGCACGTGCAGCAGACGGTTGTAGGTGTCGGTGATGCACCGGTTGGCATCGGAGTCCAGAGGCTCCCGGGCGTCGGGGCCCTGGGCCGCCAGCCGGTCGCGCACCGCCTGGTAGCTGTCGATGACCGGGCCGTACTCCGGGCCCAGCAGCCCGAGGCGTCGGAGGTGGTGCATCTGGTCGATGTCGTGCCGCAACTTGGGGACGCTCAGGGGAATGGTCGAGCGCGCGGCCGGGTCGGAGCCGGCGCCCCAGCGCAGATGGGCGAACAGCGACGCGCACGCTTCGGCGAGCGGGAAGTCGCCGTGTTCCAGAGCCGCCTTGAGCACGTCCGGCGCCCACGCCAACTCGCGGTCACCCTGTCGCAGTTCGTCGCGCAGCAACGTCAGGGCCTCGTCCCGGCGTCCCGAGGCGACCAGCAGCAGAGCCAACTCGCGTCGGGCCGGGTGGTTCTGCGGGTCGCCCAGGAGAGCGTCGCCGAGAACGCGCGCCGTCTCGTCCGTACGGCCGGCTTCGACGGTCGCCCGCGTACGGGCGACCACCGAAGCCGCGTCCCATGGAGCGTCCACGCGGTTCACCCGAGCCGGAAGACGTCGCGCGCCTGGAGCTCCACCGCGTAGCGCGCCAGACCGTTGAGGGTCACCGCGGCGTACGAGGGCACGAACCGCGCGCTGAACGCCTGGGCGCTGTCCTCCTGCTGGACGTGGACGTACGTGGTCCAGGTGATGTTCGTGACGAACGGGGTGGTGCCCCGTGCCTGGATGCCGACGTTCTCCTGGTCCGCCGCCGGTTCCTCGTCCTGCCGGCCGTCCCGTTCCTCGGCGATGGTCTGCGCGACATGGAGGTTGACGAAGTAGTGCAGCAGGTCCTCGGTGAGCCCGTAGATCCCGGCCTCCGCCGAGCAGCCGTGCAGCAGGGTGGCCACGACGTCCCGGGAACCGCTGCTGACGGTCGCCTCGCAGAAGTCGGCGAGGAACTGCCCGCCGGTGGGCACCTCGTCCCGGTGGCGGTGCACGTACTCCTCGAACCACTGGAGCAGCTTCGGGCTGGCGAACACCGAGTAGATGAGCCGGTCGGTGAGGGCCGCCTCCTCCTCCGGGACGGTGGGGCCCGCGAGGTAGTCCGTGAGGATCTGGGACGGACCGGTGATGAACTGCTCTCGCAGGAGGAAGTCGGTCTCCATGGCGCGGAACAGTGCGTCGATACGGCGCACGGTCGCGGCACGGGAGATCACGGCGGATGGTGGGGTGCCCAAGGTCTGCTCCTCCGGTCGCGTCGATCGGGCGGCCCGTCGGCAGGTGCCGGGCCGCGAGACGGCTTCCAGCTAAGGGGGAAGCCGCTGCGGGGCGCTCCGCGGCACGCCGCAGCTCCCGGCGCACGGTCCAGGTTCACACGGATGGCTCGGCGCCTCGCGGGCCCCGGGAAACCCTGCTCCGTGCCGGTCCGGAGCGATGGGCGAGGATGGAGGCGTGGCAGGGGACGCGAGCGAGATCGCACTGAGCAAACAGGAACTGCGTGAGGTCACCGCCTTCGCCGCCGCGTGCGCGGACGTGGTGCTGGAGGTGTTCGAGACCGATCGTCCGGACGACGCGCGGCCTCGAGACGCCATCGGTGCCGCGTGGGACTTCGCCCGGGGAGGTGAGCGGGGGAAACGGCTGCGCGACACTGCGTGGGCGGCCCTCAAAGCCGCGGGCTGCGCGGGCACCCCGGCCGCGTGCGAGGCCGCGCGGGCGGCGATGGCCGCAGCGGGCGCCGCCTATCTGCATCCGCTGGCCGAGGCGACCCAGGTCAAGCACATTCTCGGAGCGGCCGCGCACGCCGCCAGGGCGGCCGAACTCGCCGCCGGCGACGAGCCGGGCACGGGTGCCGAAAGCGTCAGGCAGGCGCTGCGCCGTGCGACACCTGTCGTCGTGGAGGTGCTCGAACGCTTCCCGGCGGCACCGGAGCGCGGTGGACGGGTCGGTGAACTGACGCGCATGCTGGACGCCGGCCTTCGTTCCCTCACCCGCACCGAGGGCCGCCTGCCGATCCGGCGTGAGGGCGCCTAAGATCGCGTGCATGGCCCTGAGCATGAGTGACGTGGACCGGTTCGAGGCAGCCAGGCCCCGGCTGGAGGCCATCGCCTACCGGTTGCTCGGTTCGGCGGGCGAGGCGGAGGACGCCGTGCAGGAGACGTTCCTGCGCTGGCAGGCGGCCGACATCGACCGCATCGAGGTGCCCGAGGCCTGGCTGACCAAGGTCCTCACCAACTACTCCCTCAACCAGCTGACTTCGGCCCGCGCGCGCCGCGAGACGTACGTGGGGCGGTGGCTCCCCGAGCCGCTGCTCGCCGGCGACGCGATGCTCGGCCCGGCCGACACCGCCGAGCAGCGCGAGTCCGTCTCGTACGCCGTCCTCGTCCTGCTGGAGCGCCTGTCGCCCAAGGAACGGGCGGTGTACGTGCTGCGGGAGGCCTTCGACTACCCGCACCGGGAGATCGCCGAGATCCTGGACATCACCGAGGCGGCCGGCCAGCAGATCTACCACCGGGCCAAGAAGCACGTCGCCGAGGGCAGGTCGCGCACCGAGGTCGACGAGGCCGCCGCCCGGCGGATCGTGGAGGAATTCCTGGCCGCGGCGACCAGCGGCCGCACCGAACCCCTCGTCCGCCTGCTCACCCAGGACGCCGTGTCGGTCGGCGACGGCGGCGGCAAGATCCCGGCCCGCGCGAAGGCGTTCGAGGGCGCGCAAGCCGTTGCCACCTTCCTGCGCGGCCTGTTCAAGCCCAGCGACGCCAAGCGGAAGTACATCGGCGGTGCACCGGACATGTACGCCGCGACCGCCAACGGCGGGCCCGCGGTCGTCGCCGTCGTGGACGGCAGGGTCGTCGGGATCAGCTGCCTGGAGGTCACCGCGGACGGCATCGTGGCCGTCCGGAGCCAGGTCAACCCCGACAAACTCGTCCGCGCGACCCTCCAGTGGGCGGCCATGGACCACACGGAGGGGCCGCTCCACACCCTCTGAGGCGATGTGGCGCAGGTCACATTCGGATCCTGTCAGGAAACGCCGGGCTACCCGGTTCAAGGGGCGAGACCACGCCGGACAACGGCGCACCCGCCCAGACAGGAGCACGGACATGCTGCACCGCATCGTCGTCCTCGGAGCCGGATACACCGGAGCCATCGCCGCCGGCCGCCTCGCCAAGAGGCTGCACCGCGAGGACGTCACCATCACCCTCGTCAACCCCGAGCCCGACTTCGTCGAGCGCGTCCGGATGCACCAGCTCGCCACGGGCCAGGACCTCAAGCCCCGCCCGTTCGGCGCGATGTTCGCCGGTACGGGTGTGGAGCTGAGGCTCGCGAGCGTGACCGCCGTGGACGTGGACCGCAGGACGGTCTCCCTCACCGGCGCCGACGGCCCGGCCGAGCTCTCGTACGACACCCTCGTCTACGCGCTCGGCAGCGGCTGGAACGACGGCGGCGTCCCCGGTGTCGCCGAACACGCCGACCAGGTGGCGAGCCGACCGGGCGCCCACCGTCTCCGCGAACGCCTCGCCGCCCTCGACGCGGGCGAGCCCGTGGTCGTCGTCGGCGGCGGCCTCACCGGCATCGAGGCCGCGACCGAGATCGCCGAGGCCCGCCCGGACCTCAGCGTCTCCCTGGTCGCCAGTGGCGCTCTCGGCGACTGGCTCTCCACGAAGGGCCGAGCCCACCTGCGCAAGGTGACCGAACGGCTCGGCATCGAGGTCCACGAACATGCGGCGGTCACGTCCGTGAGCGCGGATGACGTGACGACCGCCGACGGCCGGACCGTCCCCGCCGCGATCACCGTCTGGACCACCGGCTTCGCCGTCCACCCGATCGCCCGGGCCACCACCCTGGAGGTCACCGAGCGCGGCCGGATCGTGGTCGACAGCACCATGCGCTCGGTCTCCCACCCGGACGTCTACGCCGTCGGCGACGCCGCGATCGCCATCGGTCCCCAGGACAAGCCCCTCCGCATGTCCTGCGCCTCGGGCGTCCCCATGGCCTGGCAGGCCGCCGACGCTATCGCCGCCCGGCTCGCCGGCACCAAGATCCCCCATGTCTCGATCCGCTACTTCCAGCAGTGCATCTCCCTCGGCCGCAAGGAAGGCCTCATCCAGTTCGTCACCGCGGACGACCAGGCGGTCGACCGCGCCCTGACCGGCCGCACGGCCGCCCGCTACAAGGAACTGATCTGCAAGGGCGCGGCCTGGGGCGTCGCCAACCCGACGGTGGGCCTGCCGTCCCGGCGCCGGCGCGTCGTACGACAGGAGACCCAGGACCCGGCCCGCGCGGAGGCGACCGCCTGACCGCACCCGGGGCCGAACCGACCGAAGCCCCAGGCCACGGACCTGGGGCCCGGACGGTCCGGGCCCCTCCGCAAGGGTGTGGAGCCCGCTCAGTACTTTCGGGCGGTCACGAGGGCGAACGAAAGCAACTCCCCGCCGTCCGCGATCAGCATGTCGATGACGGGTTGGTTCGCGCTCCGGCCGTCCTGATGGTGCTCGGCCCCCGCCCGCGCCCACAACAGCCAGTCCCGCCAGGCGTCTTGCTGCAGCTTCGCGGACGTGACCTCCACCAGTTCGGTGATCTCCCACTGGAAGCGCCACCAGTCCGCGGTGTGCCAGGCGATCGCCTCCCAGCCGACCACTTCCTTGATGTGGGGCGGGATCGCGCCGAGTTCACGGACCTCCCGTGTCAAGGCGGGCGTCGCCATGGCCAGTTGACCGCCGGGCCGCAGGAATCGCACCAGGTAGGGCAGATAGCTGTCCGCGGTGCCGAAGTACTCGAACGCGTCCACGCTCACGACGGCGTCGAAGCTCGCCTCCTCGAACGGCAGGGCGTGCGCCTCGGCCCGTACGGCCGTCACCCGGTCGCCGACACCCGCTTCCGTGAAGACGGCCGCCGCGTCCTCGGGAGCGATCCACCAGTCGGCCGCGACGACCTGGACCCCGTACTCGCGGGCCAGGAACACCGACGTGGCGCCCTTCCCGGAGCCGAGGTCGAGAACCCGGATCCCGGGGCGCAGATCAAGGTTTTCCGCCAGGTCCTCCAGCAGCCACAAGGGATGGGGCCCCATGTCGAGGTCGAGCACCCAGCCGGGGTCGTAGCGGGAGGAGCGCGGATAGCGGTCGGGGCGTAAGAGAGCACTGAGGGCGGTCACGGGCACGAACCCAAGCCGATCGGCGCGCCGCGACGCAACCGGGTTTTCAGGGGCCGGACACCCTCCGCCTTTATTGCGAGAGAGTTGCAACAACAAGAGTTATGCAGCAACATGGTCCGTGGCGGGGTCGGCCCGTCAGTCTTCGGAATCCGAGCGTCGTTCCGTCCGTCCGGCGCGTCCTTCCCGAGGAGTGATCGTCTTCTCACCCGGCGTCCGCCGGTCCCGGCCGGCCCCGCCCGCGCACGCGACGACCCCGCGCGCCGAGGTCAGGGCATCGCCGCCGTGTGCCACCTCGGAGGGCTCGGGGGAGTGGAGGATCCTTCCGTCCGGTGTCAGCCTCGATGGACGGCCGGATGCGCCGCTCCATCCTGCTCGGGCACCCCGAGGATCGTGCACACGGTCCGCGCTATGTGGAGCGGGGTCGCCCCCGGGTCCTGGGCGGGCAGGAGCATGTGGCTGACGGTGAGGCGTACGGCCAGATCGGCGGCGGCCTCACGGCGGTCCCCAGCGGCTTGCGGGACCGCTTCGCCCAGCCATGCGCTGAGCAGCCGTCGCGTGCTGGAGAAGACGGGCTCGGGCCTGCTGGTCAGGAAGGGCAGCAGGGCGTCGGTGCCGCCGCGCGTGGCGGTCAGTACGGCGCCGACGAACGGGTTGACCGCCGCCTGTTCCAAGGCGTGGGCCACGGCCGCTTCGAGCGCCGGGGCGGGGCGACCGCGGTGGCCGTCCAGGACGGCGGCGAGGCCGACGAGGAACGCGTCCGTCTCGCGCTCCACCAGGGCGCGGCCGATTCCCGCCCGGTCCCCGAACTCCTTGTAGATCGAGGGGCGCGACACGTCGGCCCGCAGGGCGAGGTCGGCGACCCGGACACGGTCCCAGCCGTTCTCGGCCGCGAGCGCCCTGGCCTCGGTGATCACACGCTCGCGCATGTCCTTGCGCCAGGCCACACGGGGCGGATCCGGCCGGAACCGTGGCGGGGCGGAGGCGTGGCCGTCAGACATGGCCGCAGTGTGCCACGAGGGGCACGCTTCCGCTGGTCCCGCCCGGGAGTCAGCGGAAGCGCGCTTGGTGACGAGCGTGCCACTCTCGGTGCCCCTTCGACAAAGGGGACTCCGTGTAAACGTTCTGATGGATCATCAGGTGGCAGTACGTCAGTTGCCCTGGCCCGCTTGGCTGGTGTGCGCAGGGCGACGGGCCATCGTAGGTGTCGTGTACGGCCAGATGTGGTCAGGGCTGGTCGTACCAGGCGACCGCGGTGATCCGCCAGCCCTGCGAGGTGCGCACGAACTGGATGGTCTTGGTGCCTTCTCCCTCGAACCGCCGGCCGTCCAGGATCCCGGACTTGCGGTAGGTGCTGAACCGGGAAGCGATGTCTCCCGCGATCTCCGTCCGTTCGGAGGTCTCCCACTCGGAGAACTCGACCAGGCGGCCGTCGGCCAGCAGCTCCCGACGGGGCTCGATGAACTCCTCCACCGTGTAGGCGGTGAATTCGGGGCCGGTCTTGACGATCACCCCGTCCGGGAGAACGAGCCGCCTGATCCGGGCCACGTCGGCGGCCTTGCCGCCCCGGTTGTCGAAGGCGCCGAAGAACTCGGTGGTCAGTGCGTCTATCTCGCTCTTGGACATGGCGCGACGGTAACAGCCGGGAGGGGGCGGCTCAGGGGTAGTACGGGGTGTACGTGATCGCGGAGACCTTGAGGTAGCGGGCACCGTCCGCGGTGGCCCAGGTCGAGGAGTCCGGGTTGCCCGGCCAGTCGCCGCCCACCGCGGTGTTGACGATGAAGTGCATGCCGACGCCCGGAGCGGTGGTGTACCACTTGGTCCCCTGGAAGGCGCCGTCCACCCAGAAGTCGATGTGGTCGGGCCACCAGCTGAACGCGTAGACGTGGAAGCTGTTGGTCCAGCCACCCGAGTTGTTCACGGCCCACTGGGTCTGCGCGTTGCTGGTGTCGTGGAAGGTCTGGTAGACGGTGTTGGGGTTGGACCCGACGATCTCGGCCGCGTCGATCTCGGGGAGCCAGGGGTTGAGATAGGCCGCCCAGACCGCGGGAAGCAGTCCCCGTCCGCTGGGCATGTTCGCGGTGAAGCTGTACGTGCCGTACCCGTAGAGGGCCTTCGACTCCACACGGCCGGAGCGGTAGACCCCGCCACCGGCGTTGTACGTCTTGATCATCAGGGTGCCGCCGTCGTACCAGACACAGTCCGGCGTGTACGTCTCCAACTCGTTGTTGGCGGTCCACCTGCCGCTGATGACGTTCCAGGAGTTGACGGTCTGCGCCGCGCCCCAGGTGCCGGCGTGGGCGGGCTGCTGCGTCGCGATGAGCATCACGCAGGCGGCGAACACGGCGCCTACGAACCACTTGGGCCGTACGAGGCCCGCGAACCACCTGGGCCTTACGAAGGTTGTCGTCATCGGAGCTCCGTTGCTCGATGGGTGAGACGGCGCGTGGGAGCGGTCCCACGCACCCATTCGGAACGTAGGAGCCTGTTCAGAACCTGACAAGACTTGCGGCACGAGTTGCTTCATTCGTTCCGGACATGAACGAACAGCCGCGGTCTCACCGTCGTCGCGGGGGCGCAGGAGTATCCGAGCGGTCCCCGGACGCGGTGAGTTCCGCGGGGTGTTTTATCGGACGGCCGTGGCCCGTCGATCGACCTCACAGTGATCGATCAGCTCCACGCCGGCCCCGGCACCGGCCGCGGGGACCCGGTAGGTCGTCTTGCCCTTCGCGGGCACCGACACCTGATCGCCGCTGTCCATGATGGCGGAGCCGTTCCGGTCCTTGAAGCTGATCTTCAGGGCGAAGACGCCGTCGCGTCCGTTCGGATTCCTGATCTCGACGGTCGCGTACGGGTCGTCCGCGCTCGCGCAGTGGATGAGCACGGCAGTGCCGTCCTTCAGGGGCTCGGCGGCACGGCTGGGGGAGGGCGCGGCGGTGGTCGAACGGTGGGTGGGGCGGGAGCGGTACGTGGCTCCGCCGCTGTCACCCGTACTCGTACCGGAGTCGTCGCCGCTGCCGGACGAACCGCCGCTGGACGAGCCGCCGCCCGACGTGGACGAACTGTCGTGGTCCTGGCTGGAACTGCTGCAACCGCCCCCGCTGTGATGGCTGCGGCTCCCGTGACGACCCGACGAGAACCCGGTCAAGGCCAGCACGACCAGTGCCGACACCGCGGTGAATCTGAGCCTGCGCCCCCATATGTGCATGTCACCACCCTACGCAGGGCCGTGTCGCCCACTCGCGCAAGGGTCGGCCGACCGTCTCGGCGCACGATGCGGGAGGGCCTGTGTCCGCGGGACTCGCCGACTGTCCGCCCGGAGGTCGAGGGGGCGCACCGGGGTGGTCACACGGTTTTGACGAGGGTGCCGCCGCTTTCGAGCGCGGCCAACTCCTCGGCGGGTGCGGTCGTGTCGGTGACGAGGGTGTGGATCAGGGTCGAGGGGCCGACGTAGGCATAGGCGGTGCGGCCGAACTTGCTGCCGTCCGTGGCGAGGACCACGCGACGCGACGAGGCGACGCCCGCCTTCTTCACCGCGGCCTCGTCGAGGTCGTACGCGGTCAGGCCGTCGGCCGCACTCAGTCCGCAGCAGCCCATGACGGCGGTGTCGAACCGCAGGGCCGCCAGGGAGGCCAGGGTGAGCGGACCGATGAGGGCGCCCTCGGCGGCGCGGGGCTGTCCGCCCGGCACCACCAGCGTTGCCGGGCCGGGCGACTCGCCGAGCAGATGGATGGCCTGCAGGGACAGCGGCATCACGGTGACGGGGCGCTCGCGCAGAAGGCGCGCGACCTCCAGGCAGGTCGTGCCGCTGTCCAGCAGGACGCTCTCGCCGTCGGCGATGAGCGCGGCGACCTCGGCGGCGATCCGGCGCTTGGCGTCGACCGACTCGGTGGTGCGCAGCGCGAACGGGGGCTCCTCGCCCCTGAGCAGCAGGGTGCGCGCGCCGCCGCGGACGCGTTCGAGGACACCCTGGCCGGCCAGGGCGTCGAGGTCGCGCCGGATGGTCATCTCCGAGGCGCCGGTCAGCTCCGCGAGCTCCTGGACCGTGGCGCCGCCGGAGTCCCTGACGGCCTTCGCGATCAGCCCGTGCCGCTCTGCGTTGCTCATACCGGGATTGAACACCACGCCACAATGAACATGCAACGTGTTCGAGAACCGGGCTTTCGAACATTGAAATCGTTCGTTACGGTGAGCGGCATGCAACCTTCGCTTCGAGCCGCCCGCGTGGCGACCTACGTCTACTTCGTCCTCTGCGGCACCCTCATGGGCGCCTGGGTGGTGCACATCCCCGCCGCGGAGGAGCGCGTGGGCGTCAGCCACGCGACACTGGGCGGCCTGCTGGTCCTCCTCGGGCTCGGGGCCTTCGCCGGGATGCAGGTGGCCGGCCCCCTGACCGACCGCCTCGGCGCACGCGTCGTGGTCCCGGCCGGCGGAGTGCTGTGCGGCGCGGCCCTGGTGCTGCCCGGTCTCGCCCAGTCCCCGTGGACACTGGCGGGAGCGCTGCTGGTCTTCGGGTTCTGCAACGGCGCCCTGGACGTGAGCATGAACGCCCACGCCGTCCACGTGGAGAAGGCGTACGGCCGCCCCGTCATGTCGGGCTTCCACGCCACGTTCTCCGTCGGCGGTGTCATCGCCGCCCTCGTCGCGGCCGGGGCCGCGAGCGCCGGGCTGGACCCGGTTCCGAGCATGGCCGCGCTGGGAGCGGTGGCCATCGTGATCGCCCTCGCGTCGGCGCGCGCCCTGCTGCCTACGGCTCCCGCCGCTGTTGCCGTGGCTTCCGACCGTGACCCCGGGCGTGGGGCGGAGGCAGGGTCCGGATCCCGGGCCGGGTCCGGGCCTGAGTCCGTGTCCGGGGACGGGGCTGATTCCCGCTCCGGTTCCCCCTCCTGCTCCCCCTCCGCAGAGGAGGCCGATGCATCCCCGGCCGAGACATCACCGGCCGTACCGCCCCGTGGCGGGAAGGGACGCGTCTGGCTCCTCGCCGTCCTGGCGCTGATGGTCATGCTGTGCGAGGGCGCCGCCAACGACTGGAGCGCCCTGCACCTCAAGGACGTCCTCGGCGCGCCTGCCGCCACGGCCGCGTTCGCCTACGGCACGTTCGCCGCGGCCATGACCATCGGCCGGCTGCTCGCCGACCGCCTCGTGGCCCGCTTCGGCTCCATGGCGATCCTGCGCCACGGCGCGGCCATGGCGGCCGTCGGCATCACGCTCGTGGCACTCGGTCCCTGGATGTGGACCGCGTTCGCGGGCTGGGCACTCTTCGGCCTGGGTCTGTCGGGCACGGTCCCGCAACTGTTCAGCGCGGCCGGGCACGCCGACCCCGCGGCCGCCGGCGCCAACGTCTCCCGCGTCGCCGGCCTCGGCTACGTCGGCATGCTCGCCGGCCCTGCCGTGATCGGCTGGCTGACCCACCTCGTCGCCCTGAACCACGCCTTCGTCCTGCTGACCCTGCTGTGTGTGACCACCGCCGCGGCCGCCGGGATCCTGCGCACGGGGTCCGACAGCACGCCCCGGAAGGATCTGGCGCCGGTCGGTCACTGACCCGTGTTCAAGGCGGGCCCGGGCCGCCCGGGAGCCGACTTGCGCTGGAGTGCGCTCCAGGTCGTAGCGTCGCAGACACCATGGCGCACGGAACCTGTGGCCCCGGCCCCTCAGCGGATGCCCGGCCGCGGAAATCGTCGCTAGATGGATGAAGGGCTTCGCGGCCCGACGAACGACATGACGCGTGTGCAGAGAAAACTGGGAGACGGCATGCAGAAGCGCAGCCTGCGGGACCTTCAGGTATCAGCCATCGGTTTGGGATGCATGGGCATGTCCGCCTTCTACGGATCCACGGACCAGGACGAGGGGATCGCGACCATCCGGCGTGCCCTCGACATCGGGGTGAACTTCCTCGACACCGCGCAGATGTACGGGCCGCTCACCAACGAGTCGCTCGTCGGCGAAGCGATCCGGGGGCGCCGCGAGGAGTACGTGATCGCGACGAAGTTCAACTACCGGATGGACGACGCCGTACCCGGCGACATCAGCACGGTCGGCCCGCAGGACGGCTCGGCCGAGCACGTCCGCAGCTCGGTCCACGGCTCCTTGCAGCGTCTGGGCACCGACTACATCGACCTGTACTACCAGCACCGGGTCGACCCGAACGTCCCCATCGAGGAGACGGTCGGCGCGCTGGGCGAGCTGGTCGCCGAGGGCAAGGTGCGGGCCATCGGCCTGAGCGAGGCGAGCGCGGAGACCATCCGGCGCGCCGACGCCGTGCACCCGATCACCGCGGTGCAGAGCGAGTACTCGCTGTGGTCCCGGGACGTGGAGGCCGAGGTGCTGCCCGCCTGCCGTGAGCTGGGAATCGGCTTCGTGCCGTACTCGCCGCTCGGCCGCGGCTTCCTCGCCGGCCGGTTCAGCTCGCCGGACGAGCTGGACGCGAACGACTGGCGCCGCCAGAACCCGCGCTTCCAGGACGCCAACATCGAGGCGAACATGCGGCTCGCCGCGAAGGTCAAGGAGATCGCCGCCGAGAAGGACGTGCTCCCGGCTCAGCTCGCCATCGCCTGGGTACTGGCCCAGGGCGAGCACCTGGTGCCGATCCCGGGCACCAAGCGCCGCACCTACCTGGAGCAGAACGCCGCCGCGGTCGACATCGAGCTGACCAAGGACGACCTGGCCCGAATCGACGCGGAGCTGCCCGAGGCGTCGGGAGAGCGCTACGACGAGGCCGGCATGCGATCCGTCAACCGCTAGCCCGGCCGTCGGCGGCCGCTGCCGCGCCCGATCCTGCCGTCACCGGAACCGCCGCCTTTGCCGCGGCCGAGGGTCCCGCCCCCGGCCGCGGCGCCAGGACGCTCGGGCGCCGGTGGCGGCGCGGACGAGAAACGACTCGGACGAACGGCCGATCGCCCTAATCGGTCGCCTTGTAACCGGGGAGCGAGGGCCAGCGGACTGTGAGAACGACCGACTCCTCCTCCGCGAACCAGGAGTGATCGACGCTCCGCCCCCACACGACGTAGTCGCCCTGCTCGGCCAACAGCACGCTGCGCCCGGGCAGTTCCACCCGGAAACGCCCACTGATGAGGACCAGCAGCGCGGTCCGCTCCTCACCCGTCACCCACTGCCCCCGCTCATCGCCCCGCGGGTGGACACCCCATTTGATCTCCACGTCCTCACTGTGCCGAGGATCGGAGACATCCTTGAAATGCCCCAGCAGCCACCCCCGGTCCAGTGCGGCGTCCTGGCCCGCGTTGCCCACATACACGCTGTCGGTCATGGCTCGGAAGGTAGCAGTCGGCGCCATCAGCCATTCGCAACAGGCTGGAAGGCGCGGAGGCGTGGGCGGGGCGTCGAGGATCAGACCGTGAGCATCGGCTGAACGGCCGGCCGTGCGGCTGAGGTCGTGCCGATACGGGTGAAGTATTCGGTGGACAGGATCCGGACGCGGCTCGGCTCCTGTATGCGGGACAGCAGTGCGGGGAGCGGTCGCTCGCCCTGAAGCTGGCTCTGGTGCGAGCAGATGGCGGACCACTTCTGTGGCACCCATGGCGTCACGTCCACGACGGCGGCCACGTCCTCGTCCGGCACGCTGAGCAGCGTCTTTCCGACACTTCGCAACAGCGACCCGAGGCCGGCGACACCGGAGTCCGGGTGCGTGGCCGCGTAGAGCGCACCCGTTCGCCACGGCTCACCCGCCTCGGGGTGAAGCCGGCCGAATCCCGCGGCCTCCACGGCGAGCAGAGCCACTTGGTGGGTGCGACGGTGGTCCGGGTGGCCGGTGAGCTGACCGAGCGCATCATGGGTCACCACGACATCAGGGCGGAACTCCCTGATGTGCAAAACGATTTGGGCGACGGCGTCGTCCAGGTTCACGTCGCACCATCGGGTTCGACCGGGCGCCGACGACAGGTTGCGGGCGTCGCCGTACCCGAGCATGCGCGGTGTGCCTGCCCCCAGAGCGGTCAGGGCTCTGGCGAGTTCGTCGGCCCGCCCGGTGTCCCGGCCCCAGGTGGCGGTGACTACGGACGTGCGGGCGCCGGCGGCTGCATGTTGGGCGAGCACGCCACCGGCAAGCAGACTCTCGTCATCGGGGTGGGCGAAGATTCCGAGCACCGAGGGGAAACCAGAACCTGTCGCGGACGTGGGCGTCGCTATGAGATGCATCCTCATTTCTCATGATGGGCTGAACTCAAGCTGGCTGCAGGCGACAGGTTCACTCCTGGACGCAGTCTTGAACGATCCTTCGAGCCAGCAGGCGCTTCTGTTCGTGGAGTTCGGCCTCTATGGCGTCGGCCCGGGCCGTGTCGAGCGTGACGGTGGCTGCGTGGGTCGTCCCCATGGACAACCGCGTCACGCGCACGCCACTGTCTGGAAGACCGGAGCCCTCGTCCTGCCCGCTCGGTGGGGCGGAATCTATGAGGACCCCATTGCTCGGGATGACGCCATCGGCCGTGCTCCGCGCGCTGGCGCGCAGTGATGCCGCGTGTGTGCCGACCTTCGTCCAGAACTCCTGGTCCACGTTCTGGGCACTGCCGGTCCAGCCGAACGTCTGCGCTGTGACGGCCAGTCGGTGCATCTCTATGGTGACGCCGTCGGCCAGTCGTCGGTCATGCAGAGCTGCGACAGCCGCCTCGGTGGACGCGACACGAGCAGCCGCCGCGTCCGCTTCGAACTCTGCGCGTCGGGCGCTTGGCCTTGTCAGTCCCGCCAGCAGCCGAGCAGCACCCTTCATCAGCAGGCCTGGGATCCACAGGGCCCAGTCCGCAGTGCGGCCATGGGCCTTGAACCGGACGGCCGCCACGGCCATCTCGTCGGCGTACCGGGAGAGCGGGGACGTGTCGAAGGCAGCGTCCGCCGTGATGGCCCGATGCTCCATCTGTTCCGCTCCACCGGCCAGTGCGGCGAGCGCGCTCCCGACCAGTGCCCCGCGTCGGACATCGTGAGATGCGAAGTGCCCCAGTTCATGTGCGAGAGCGGCGACTTTCTGCTGAGGCGCAAAGGTCAGCCAGAGGGGATAGCCGAGCACCAGCCGCCGTCGGCGTCGTATGCCGTAGGAGGTGGCTCGTACGGCGAAATCGGTGCTGAGCTGTACGACGTCGAGGCGTCGTACGCCCAGCTCATCACCTATCTCGTCCAACAGGTCGTACAAGGCGGGCGCTTCTTGCCGCGACAGCGTGGGCAGATCCGGGTCGAGTCTGTCGACACGGGGCCGCAGGAGGACGGCGCACAGCACCAGCACCAGTCCGATGAGCGGCTGGACCACCGTCGTGAGCCGAAGAACGATCAGCGACAGACCGCCTAACAGCAAACTCGCGGTCAGGATGTGCAGCAGAGAGGCGACGCCATAGGCGGCAGCCGTGGATAAGCGCTCCCGGAACGGTATGTCAGGCTCGTCCTCGACCTCAGCAGCCACCCCTCGACCCCGCATGCCGCTCCCCCCGACGGTCACCGAAGGCGGCATCCTCCTCCCCTCGCGCAGCGTTGCCAAGGCGTCATCACGCCTATGAGCTGTCTCCTTCTGGGAAGATCCCGACGTGTTCAACTTCGGGATCGAAAGCTACCGACCGCACTGGCTGAACGGCCGATCGGCGGTCGCGGCAAGCCACGCGCGACAACTGCGGGCACTCATTGGCCGCTCGTTGTCCCATGTCTGGTTGGTCTGGGACATGCAGGCCAACGCGTGGTTATCCGATGGTCCGGTCCTGTTGGACTTCAGCGGAGAGCAGGTCGAGATCAACCATCAGAAGTTCGACGACCTCTCGATCACCTGGAACACGATCGACCCACGTCGGCCCGTCGTGTGGGCCGATTTCGATCTCGAGTGGCGCCAGGGGATGTACCCCGAACTGCAGGAATTCGAGGGCCAAGCCCTTCAGGACGTTGAGCTCCTCGAGTGGATCGGGAGTGACATGGCGCAAGGAACAGTCGCAGTGGGCTTCCACTTTCCCCGCGGCCAACTCACCGTCTACAACGCCCTCGATGAAAACGGGCTGGAATTCGAGCCGCCCGATGAGCGCTACCAGCGTCACTCGTTGAGATGAGGTGGCTTGTTCATCCAGATGGCCCTCACATGTAGGGGCGTTGGCTGGGAGATGATCGCTCCTGTGCCTGCCGAAGGCATGAACAGAGGCTACGACTCAGTGCGTTGAGCGGGCTCAGACTGGATGCATTTGAGGAGGGTGGACGTGACACCGAGACCGTCGATGGACGAGGTCGTGGAGGCGCTTGAGGGCGAGCTGGGGGCCGCGACGCTTGCCGGTCCCGTCACTGAAGACGCCTGGCTCGCCTTCCTTCGCTTCGGGCGGCGGTCGTTCCACCTCTCGGACGCACCTGATGCCGACGGCCTCCTGTTTCAGTACGGGACGCACGCGTTCGACGGTCCTCCGACGTTCACGCTCGACCTCGTCCGTCAATTCGAGGTCACCGACAACAGCGGTGATCACGACCACTACGTTCAAGTCCACTGCGAGCTTCGCTACGGACTCGCACCCGCTCTGGAGGCCCTGGGAAGCTTCAACTCGTGGTTCTTTCACGGGGCCGGAGGCGACGACCTCGAACAGTGGGCCCACGGGTTGACCCAGCGGCCGGCGTGGACCGTGATCCGCAGACTCGAACCTGTCGAGATCAGGGTGTACCAGGAACAGGTGTAGGCCCTCGGGCCGCCGTCGCGGAGAGATCTCCCCGGCGTACGGCGATCCCCGCACTCCGTATCCCCTTCAACTGTCAGCAGTCGAAAGGCATTCGCATACATCCCGGGATGCGGAAGCGCAACCGAAGAGGGACCATGGAGAAGCCGGGAGTCCCTGCTCGGAGCGCCTGCGCGGTCGTCGGGGGACGGCGCGGGCCTCAAGGTCCCGCACTGGGCGACGCTCGTCCCTCAGCAGCGGGGTTCGCTCCCGAACGGGCCTTCCCGCTATGACAGTTCCTCTGGGCGCGTGCCGAATGCAGATCCGGGTCGACTCCGCGGAGGCATCGAGATGACCGTCCTCTTCTTCGACATAGGGGCGACTTTGGCGGACGCCCGCGTGGAGGCGGACGGTTCGCTGACGTTGGTGCCCCGGCCGCGTGTCCTCGCCGTACTCGATGAGTTCCGCGACGTACGCATGGGCGTCATCTCCAACCCCGGTCCCGGTGAAGGTGCCGCCGAGCGCGCCTTCTCCGCCCTGCAGACGGCGTTCCCCGGTCGCTTCACGGACGACGTGCTCGTGCACTGGGGCTCCAAGGGCAGCCGGGAGATCTTCGACGAGGCAGTCGCCGGCACGGCGGGGGAGGAGTCACCGGGGTCACCACCCTCGGCGGCCGGCGATTGCGTCTTCGTCGGTGAGGATCCTCAGGAGCGCGCGTTCGCGAGGGAAGCCGGCCTGCGTACCGCGCCTCACCCCGTGTTCACCCGAGCCGCCGTGGAGAACCGCCCCGTGTTCTGGGCGCGGATCGAGCTGTCCGAGGGCCAAGGGCTGACCGATCTGGAGGCCGCCGCGAACCGGACCGAGGTCGTGCCCCTGCACGTAGCCTCTGCCCGACTCGTGCCGGCGATGGCGAGCACGGCCGGAGCCACGGCACTCGAACAGGCCGGTTTCACGGTCGACTTGCGGCATTCCGTGGAGGAAGCGGACACCCTTCCCCTCCCCGACGATCGCCCCGTCGCCCCCGCTGGGGCACACGAAGCGGCTGTCGGCGGACTCGACACCTTCGGCCCCTCCTGGGCGTCAGCGGGTTGAACGCGCCTGCCCCACCACTTCAGCCCCCTGGACCTGAGCAGGTCCACGCAGAGCCACGGCGTGATCGTGACCACCGGCTCTCCGCGCGAAATCAGCGGGCGCACACGGAAGTTGTTGCCTGAGGAAAGCTGTCGGCCGGGTCCGTGACTGGCAGAGAAAAGCGCCTCGCCCGGGGTGCGCGTCGATGGCGCCGAGCGGATACTCGAAGTAGACACGGTTCTCACCTCTTCGGTCCTGCGCACGAAGCGGAGACAGTGAGACCGCTCGCTACACGGCTGAGCCGGCATCCCGGAGTTCACCTCGCCGTACCGAGGTGCGGAGCAGGTGGGGCCCGGCGCGTCAGACGCGATTGCCCGGTCACAGCACAACCGTCCGCCTGGCGATCGACACCGTCGATGCTCCGCCTCCGGCGCAGACGATCGACGAGGGCGAGCTCCAGTCGGGATCGGCGTGATTGTTCCGATCAGTGATCGTTCCGAACGGTCCGAAGAGTGATCGTTCCGAACCGTCCGAAGAGTGATCGTTCCGGACGTTCCGAAACAGTGATCGTTCCGAACGCGGAGAACAACCACGCGACCACATCCGATGAGTGAGGTTTCCCCGCCTCTCCTCATGTACGCGAGGTGTCCCCATGACCAGGACCTCCCACCTCCACTGCATCATCCCCCCGCACCTGCTCGAGAAGCTCCTGAGCAGCGACGACAGCGAAGTGCGCCAGGTGGCGCTGAACACCATGCTGACCACCGCTCGGTTGCGGGGCGAGCGAGGGATCCGGGCATCCTTCGCCGGTGCCGCCGCCACACCCGGCAACGGCCGGCGGACCGCCTTCGACTGCCAGAACGGCACCTTCCTCCCCTCGGCGATGCTCGCCCGGTCGGAGGACGGCCCGGAGTCCCCGGACGTGTCCGTCAACCGGGCCTTCGACGGACTCGGAACGACACGTGATTTCTACAAGGCGGTGTTCAACCGCAATTCCATCGACGGCCAGGGGATGCGCCTGGACGCCTTCGCCCACTTCGGCGAAAGGTTCAACAACGCGTTCTGGGACGGTCAGCAGATGGTCTTCGGTGACGGGGACGGAAGGATGTTCTCCGACTTCACCGGATCCGTCGACGTGATCGGCCATGAGCTGACCCACGGAGTCACCGAACTCACCGCGGGACTCAAGTATCACAACCAGTCCGGAGCCCTGAACGAATCCATGTCGGACGTCTTCGGGTCGCTGGTCAAGCAGTGGTCGCTGAAGCAGTCGGCCGACGAGGCGGACTGGCTGATCGGGCCGGACATCTTCACCCCGGGCATCGACGCCGACGCACTGCGGTCGATGAAGGCCCCGGGGCACGCGTACGACAACGCCCTGTTCGGCAGGGACCCCCAGCCCGACCACATGGAGGACTTCGTCAGACTGCCGGACACCGAGAAGGGCGACCTCGGCGGAGTGCACATCAACTCCGGCATCCCGAACAAGGCGTTCTTCCTGACGGCGTCGCGTGTCGGCGGATTCGCCTGGGAGGCTCCCGGCCTCATCTGGTACGAATCGCTCAAGGCGTCCGACGTCGAGACGCAGTTCCAGGAGTTCGCGAACACCACGTACCGGAAGTCCGCGGAGTTGTTCGGCGAAGACAGCGCCGAACAACTGGCCGTGCTGGCCGCCTGGCAGGATGTCGGCATCCAGATCAGCGGGATCCTGCCAGGCATCGCCCGGGCACGAAATCTCGCCGCCGACCGCAACGGTGGCGCGGGCGGGGACAAGGGAATGGCCACCGTGAGCCGACAGATCGGCGCACTGGCCGCCCAGGTGACGGGTCTGGCCAGGGATGTGACCGCGCTGAAGGGCAAGTGACCGAGGACGGTCGACGCGGGCGCCCCTGACGGCGACGGGCGCCCGCCGGCCGGAAGGGCGTGCCCGATGAAGGTGACCTGGGAAGCGCACGGAGGTCAGGCGGCCGCGATCCGCCTGGGCCTTCCGCCCAAGAAACTGGAATCCGATGCCCTGCCCGAAGCCGCCGCGGGAGAGCTGGCCCGACTGGTGGCGGCAGCCGCCTCCGAAGCCGGCCACGAACGACCGAGCCGAGCCAGGGACGCGATGAGCCACACGATCACGGTGGAGGACAAGGGCCGCTCGACCGTCCTGACCCGGTCCGACGCCGCCATGTCCCCGGCGTTCGCGGCCCTGCTCGGCTGGCTCGAACAACACATCGCGGAGCAGTGACTCTCACGCGCACGCTGCCCCGTCAGGCCAAGGAGACACCATGGCCGACCACATGCACGCCCACACCCCTGACGAGGTCCTGGCGGGCCGGGGCCAACCACCACGCGAACCGGTCACGGATCCCACGCTCGGCATCGCGATCGATCACCCGGAGCCGGGACAGGAGCCACGCCACCGGCTCGTCACGATCGGGGACTCGCTCACGCACGGGTTCCAGAGCGGAGCGGTCTTCAACACCGACCTGTCGTACCCGGCGATCATCGCTCACGAACTGGGATCCGGCTCCGACTTCCGCTTCCCCGTGTACCCGGGGTACGGAGGGCTGCCCCTGAACATCGAACTCCTGCTGAGGGAGCTCCAGGAGCGCTTCGGCACGGATCTGGACTGGTGGGAGGTCCCGCTGGCCCTGTTCCACGCCCGCAAGTTCCTGGACGAGGTCGAGGACTACTGGGAGCGCGGGCCGGGATCCGTCGTCCCGCAGCTCAACGCCATCAACCACAACCTCTCCGTGTACGGCTGGGACCTGCGCGACGTTCTCGAAAAGAGCGCCAAGATCTGCCAGGACGCCATCGCGACGCCCACCGACAACCTGCTGCGGCAGACCGTCGAGAACAACGGTGACCGC
Source organism: Streptomyces sp. NPDC056738 (assembly GCF_042790435.1). Lineage (NCBI taxonomy): Bacteria > Bacillati > Actinomycetota > Actinomycetes > Kitasatosporales > Streptomycetaceae > Streptomyces > Streptomyces sp. NPDC056738. The sequence continues at coordinate 212,610 of NZ_JBHTZF010000001.1, read as the reverse complement.
GCGGCACTGCGCGTCCTGCCCTCCAGCACCGTCGACCGGGGCGGAACCATGACGCTGCTGTCGGCGGCCCGCCGCCTCGGCGAGGACCGTTCCGACGGATCGGGCCACGGAATCGAGACCCTGATCGTCTTCCTCGGGGCCAACAACGCCTTGCAGACAGTGACCCAGCTCAGGGTGGAGTGGAGCGACGAAGGGTACGACGACCTGGAGCGCAAGAAGGCGTACACGGTCTGGAATCCCGTCCACTTCAAGGACGAGCTGAGGCAAGTCGCCGCGCAAGTACGGCAGATCGCGGCTCGCCATGTCATCTGGTGCACCGTCCCGCACGTCACCATTCCCCCGATCGCCCGGGGGATCGGCGGCAAGACCGCTCCAGGGTCCAGATACTTCCCGTACTACACCCGCCCCTGGATCGACGACGACACCTTCGACCACGTCATCCACCCGCACATCACGGGACAACAGGCGGAAGACGTCGACCGGGCCATCGACCTCTACAACGACGCCATCACCGACCACGTGAGAGCAGCACGGACGGCGGGGGCGGACTGGTTCCTCATGGACACGGCCGGCCTGCTCGACCGGCTCGCGTCACGCCGGTACATGAAGGACATGACGGCCCGACCGCCCTGGTGGCGGCCCTACCAACTGCCCCCGCAACTGCAGGCTCTTGCTCCGGAGCCGACTTCCCGCTTCATCACCAGCGACGGCACGCGACGTACCGGCGGTGGCCTGTTCTCGCTGGACGGCGTGCACCCCACCACCATCGCCTACGGGATCGTCGCCCAGGAGCTGATCAACGTCATGCTCACGGCCGGTGTACGGTTCCGCCACTCCGACGGCAGCGCACGGACGGCCCCCGTCATGGTCGACTTCGAACGGCTCATCCGTCGCGACACCCTCGTCAACCAGCCACCCGGCAACCTGGATGCCACCTTGGACATCCTGGCCTGGGCGCAGTCGGCACTCGGTCTCCTGAAACGAACCCTCTACTTCCGCGTCTGACCCGGCGGACACGTCCGACACGTCGCCCGGCTCCGGTCCCGGCCTTGAAGCCGAACTCGGAGCGGGCCCGGACCCGGAAGCGCCGGCGTTCCGCGAAGCGCCTACGGATCCGTCGAGAGCACCCGACACCTCACTCTCCGGCCGTTCCCAAGATCGCGCCCGCCGTCGCGAAGCGGTGCACTCCAGGCTTCGCCCTTTCACGGAGGCTGCCGAAGTACTCCGTTTCCGCGGTCCCGCCGAGCACCGCCGACAAGAAGGCGAGGCAGCCCATGTCGTGCCGCTCCCACAGCGGGCCGCGCCCCTCGTTGTAGAGCACGGTCCATTCGTCGGGGTGCTGACCGGGCCGCGCCAGCCAGTACAGGAACGCCCCGGTGCCCTCCTCGAACGCCCATGGCAGGACCCGCGCCCCCGCCTCCCGCAGCCCGGCGGGCTTCTCCTCGAACTCCCAAAGGTCCGCCAGGATTTCGTCGCGCTCCGCCGTCTGCGCGTGCAGGTCGCACTCGTCGTGGGCGGAGGCGGGGACGAGCAGCCAGATGGTCTCGTCGAAGATCCCGGCGCCGTACGTCTCGACGAGCACCTTGTAGTCCGCCGGCAGAGCCACACCCAGGGCACGCTCGGCTCGCGCCCAGTCCACCTCGGGTGGCGGATCGGCGGGCGGCGGGCAGAGCCGGACGAGCGCGTCGAGTTCGATCACGGAGCGGACGCTACAGGGCGACCGGCCGCCACCTGGGGGCGGGTTACGGGCCCGCCACGAGGGCGGAAGCGCGGGTCAGCACGTCAGCTCTCGCGAGCCGCGGGAGTGCCATGGTCGCCGATCCTAGAGCCCGTCAGTGGGAGCGCCGATGCGGCGCAACAGCCCGAGCAGCGTGGCGCGTTCGGTCTCGTCCAACGGGTCGAAGGACGCGGCGAGGACCTCGCGCGTGACCGTGCGCCCCGCCGCCAGGACGCGCTCGCCGGTCTCTGTCAGGTGGTGCTCGATCCGCCGGCCGCGACCGGGGCGACGCTCGATGAGGTGCTGGGACGCCAGGCGGGAAGCCAGGGTGCCGAAGGACTGGTCGCCCTGGAAGGTGGCGACCGCCAGTTCATGTGCGGATGCTCCGGGCGTACGGGCGATGGCCCGCAGCGCGTCCCACTGCGCCAGGGTCGTGCCGACCGCCGAGAGACGGGTGTCGAGCGCGCGGTGGTGCCGGTACTGCGCCTCCTTCACGGCGCGCCCCAGCTCTTCGATATCCACGGGGGCGGCGGACGAGCCCGGGTCCAGGGAGGCCGGAGCGGCGAGATCGGACGCGGAGCCAGTGCCGGTGGCGTCGGGCGTCCTGGTGGCGGCCGTGCCGGCTGCGCTTCGGGCCCTGGGTTCCTCATGGTTCGCGGTCATGGCTGCATCCTAGTGCAGAATCTAAGCTTGCGTATATACGTATGCGTATATACGGTGGGGCACATGACCTCCACCGAGATGCGAACCCGTACCGTCCACTCACGCCCCGACCTCCCCCTCACCCTCACCGAGACCGGCCCCGCCGACGGCCGCCTCGCGCTCGTCCTGCACGGTGGCGGCGGACCCGCCACCGTCCAGGGCATAGCCGCACATCTGGCCGAACGGCACGGCATGCGATCCGTCGTGCCCACCCACCCGGGCTGGAACGGCACCGAGCGCCCCGGCTGGTTCACCGGCGTCGACGACCTGGCGATCGCCTATCTGCACTGGCTCAGGGACGAGGGTCACCGCGACGTCCTCGTCGTCGGCTCGTCGCTCGGCGGCTGGACCGCGGCGGAGATGGCCTTCCGCGACGACGGCGCGGTGATCAGCTCGCTGGTCCTGGTCAACGCCGCGGGCGTGGCCGTCCCGGGAGAGCCGGTCCGCGAGATCTTCGGGCTTCGGCCGGACGAGATCGCCGCGTACTCGTTCCACGATCCGGCCCGCTTCGCGGTGGACCCGGCCACTCTCACCGAGGAGCGGATCGCGGTCCAGCAGGCCAACATGGCCACGCTCCACCTCCTGGCCGGCGACCCGTACATGCACGACCCGAAGCTCCTGAACCGGCTCGCGCGGGTGCGGATCCCGGCGCTCCTGGTCTGGGGTGAGAGTGACCGCATCGTCACACCCGCGTACGGGCAGGCCTACGCGGGGGCGTTCGCCCGAGGGCGCTTCGAGCCGATCGCCGAGGCCGGCCATCTGCCGCACATCGAGCGTCCGGAAGCGACGTTCGCGGCGCTGGACGCGCACATCGACAAGTACGCCGGTGACCTCGGCGCTCCCACCGTGCCGAGGTAGGGGTGTCCTTCAGAGCCACGGACAGCGATCCGTTGGCGCAGGTCACGGTGTGTCCTGGTGGCTCGGCGCGAAGGCGTGCCGTCGCGCGAGGGCGATCACGGCCAGGCTGAGGGCTCCGAGCACCGCCGCGGCGGTCGCGTCCGCGGTGACGTCGACACGCTGCAGGAGGAGGCCGCCGATGATGCCGCCGAGCGCCATGGCCGCGTTCCACAAGGTCACGAGGATGGCCTGCGCGGTGTCGGCGACCGCTGGACTCCGGCGTGTCCCGGCATGACCGGCCGCGGTCTGAAGGAGCGTGGGCGCGGCACCCCACCCCAGACCCCACATGACGGCCGCCACCCAGACGACGGCCTGTGCCGTGGTGACGGCGAAGGCGGCCGTGGCGAGCGTGAACAGGGTCGCCGCGGTCAGCGCGAGCTCGCGCGGACGGCCGTCGATGAGACGGCCGGTGTACCAGATGCTGACCAGGCACGCGATGCCGAAGGCCAGCAGGATCGCGTCGGCCGCGGAGCCGAGGCCGGCATGCCCCAGGTACGGCGCGATGTACGCGTAGATGACGGTGTGGCCGAGGACGAAGGTCACGACGACGACCATGACGGGCGTGACGCCGGGGACCCGTAGCGTCTCCAGGGTGGTCGGCTTCCGCTTCTCGGCGGTTGTCGTGGGCCGGCTGACGGCGGGAACCCCGAACGTGATCCACCCGAGGACGCCGAGAGTGACCACCGAGACGGCGGCGAAGGACACGCGCCACCCGATCTGCTCCCCGATCAGCGTCCCGGCGGGAACGCCCAGCGACAGCGCGAGGGGGATCCCGGTCATCGCGATCGCGATGGCACGGCCTTCCTGACCGGCGGGCGCGGTGTGCCGCGCGTATCCGGCGAGGATCGCCCACGCGAGTCCGGCGGCGACCCCGGCGAGGAACCGTGCGGCGAGCAGGACCGCGTACGTGGGCGCGGCGGCGGTGAGGGTGTTCGCGACCAGGAAGACGGCCATGGCGCCCAGCAGCAACGGCTTGCGCCGGATTCCCGCCGTGGCGGCGGCCAGCGGAATGGCGGTGAGCGCCGTACCGGTGGCGTACACGGTGACCGCCTGGCCCGCCGCGCCGGAGCTGACGCCGAGAGAGGAGGACATCTGGGGGAGTACGCCCGCCGGGAGGGTTTCCGTCAGGCTGGTGATGCAGACCGCGGTGCCCAGTGCCAGCAGCGCGGACCACGGCAGGACAACACGTCGTGTCGGAGAGGCTGTTGTGGTCGTCATGCACTGATCGTGAAACCCTCACATACATGTGATGGTCAAGCCCGGGCCGGGCGGCTAACCTCGAGCGGATGCGAATCGGTGAACTGTCCCGCGTTTCGGGAGTGTCCAGGCGCCTGCTGCGCTACTACGAGGAGCAGGGCCTGATCGTGCCGGATCGGTCGGCGAACGGATACCGCGACTACGACGAGCGGAACGCGGACCGGGTGAAGCAGATACGTGGCCTGCTGGCGGCGGGGCTGCCCACCCGGCTCATCAAGCAGATCCTCCCGTGCCTGGACAAGCCCAGGTCCATTCACTTCCCGGACGCCACCCCGGAGATGCTCGCTTTGCTGACCTCGGAGCGGGACAAGCTCACCGACCGGATCGAGACGCTCACCCGCAACCGCGACGCGATGACCGAGTACCTGGCCGAGGTGGAGCAGCACCGGGCCCCGGTCGCACCCGGTCGGCCGGGCGGCGCCTGATCAACAGCGCCGCGCCTGAAGCCAGTTCCTCACCTCACGAGCTCGTGGACGATTCTGTCGCCGTCCTCCGCGAGCACCGCGGGGCGCAGCCGAACCCCGCGCAGCCCGAACCGCTCGCGCCAGTCGGCCAGTTCCCGGGCGAGGCGCTCCGTGGTGCCGACGAACACGTACGTGTCCTGTGCCCAGACAAGGCCGGCGGCCTCGTTCAGCCGGGCCAGCCTGGCCTCCGCGTGCTCCTGGGTGTCGCCCAGCACCACCGCGACGTCCGCGTACACCTCGGTCTCGACCGCGTCCGGTGTCAGTCGCTCGACCTCACGAAACGCCTGCAGGAGCGAGGGAATCGGATGCTCCTCGGACGGGGTGACGAAGACCCGGTCCGCGACGGCGGCCGCCAATCGGTAGGGCTCCAACGCGTGATGGGCGAGCACCGCGACCCTCGGGACACTCAGCACCGGAACGGTCAGCGGGCCGGCCGCCGGATACCTTTCCGCCCCGGTGACTTCCAGCGGAGCGACCATGTCCCGGCGCAGGAACGTGTCCCCGGAGCCCAGGCTCTCGCCGGGAAACGTGTGCCACAGCTCGCGCACCGTCCGTACGTAGTCCTCGGCGTCACGGAAGAGATCCCGCAGCCGTCGCGCGATGCGGGTCGGGACGTACACGTCCTCGGGCTGCAACCCTGGCGTGGCCCGGCCGCCGACCACCACGGCGTCGCGCGCGTCGGCGGAGACCTGCGGCCGCCACACCACCCGGCCCGGCCCGATCGCCGCCAAGGACGCCATCTGCGCGGCCACATGGAACGGATCGGTGTGCGTCACGTTGCGTGACACCACCACCTCGCCGATGTCCGTCGTCGCCAGCAGGACCGCCGCGGTGACCACGGGATCGAGCCTGCCGCGCACCCGGTCGCGGGCGTGGTCGGCGGTGGCGAAGCGGTCGGTCTGCAGGCTCAGGCCATCCTCGAGCGTGACGAAGTCGACGCCGCCGGCCGCGGCCGCGCGGCCCCAACTCGTCCAATAGCCGCCTCCGAAGATCTCTTCCGCATCCGTCACCGGCGACACCAGCCACGACGCGGGGTGCCAGCCCGTGCCCTCCAACGCCAGGCCGAACCGAAACGAGTCGCTGTCCATCAAGTCCCTGTCCATGACTCGATTGCACAACCATCACACCGATGGGAAGGTCAATGCGTCACCAGACTGAAGGCGATGTTCCCCGCCGACGAGCCGGGCTTCAGGCCGCCGGTGGTGCCTGCGTGTGATCCCGCACGATGATCTTGCCGGTGTTCTCGCCCCGCAGCATTCCCAGGAACGCGTCCACGATGTGCTCGAAACCGTCGACCACCGTCTCGTCCAGGGCGAGCCGGCCGCTCTGGAGATGCGGCACCGCGAACTCGTACAACTCGTCTTGCAGGTCGATGTAGTTGCTGACCAGGAAGCCCTCCATGCGAAGGCTCTTCTCCACGATGTCCGCGTGGTCGAAGCGAGGCGACGACGTGCCGGCGGTGTTGTACTGGCTGATCGTGCCGACGCGCACGACGCGTCCGAACACACGCAACGCTCCCACGGCGGCGGCCAGTTGCTCACCACCGACGTTGTCGACGAACACGTCGATCCCGCCCGGCGCCGCCTTCGCGAGCAGATCGGCGGTGGGTCCGTCGTGGTAGTCGAAGACGGCGTCGTAGCCCACCTCCCGTGTGAGGTGACCGGCCTTCGCGGCCGAACCGGCGCTGCCCACGAGCCGCCCCGCACCGAGCAGTCGGGCGAAGCGCGCGGTCGCCGTGCCGACCCCGCCCGCCGCGGCCGACACGAAGAGATCCTCGCCCTCCTGGAGCCGGGCGATCCGGGTGAGGCCGACGTAGGCGGTCAGGCCGGTGCCGCCGAGCGTGCTCAAGTACGCCGTCAGGGGCACCTTGTCGAAGCGAGGCAGCCTGCGGATCTCCTCGGGCGTGACGACCGCGTGAGTGCGCCAGCCCCTCCGGTGGAACACGATCTCGCCCTCGTCGAGCCCAGGCGTGCGCGAGGCGATGACCCGTCCGATGGCGCGGCCCTCCAGCGGGGTGTCGAGCGCGAAGCCGCCGGGCATGTCGTCCATCATCTCGCGGTGATACGGATCGACGGACCAGTAGAGGTTCTCCACGAGCGCGCTGCCGACAGCCGGCTCGGGAAGCGAGGATTCGACGAAGGCGAAGTGCCCAGAGGTCGGAAAGCCGGAGGGGCGGGCGGTCTGGTGCACGGTGAGCGCGGTCTCGGTCATGCCCCGGACCGTAGGACGGGAATGCGGCACCTGGTCAGACGGTTGGCCTCATGCGACACACCCTTCCATGAGCAGTTCTCATACCGTGAGGTGAGCGCCCCGTGGCCCGCACGACCGACTCCGATCTCACCCCGCAGGAACTGCGGACACTGGTGGCGGTCGCGGACGCCGGAGCCTTCTCGGCCGCCGCCGAGGCACTCGGTGTGACCCAGTCGGCGGTCTCCCACTCCGTACGCGGCAGCGAGCGCACGATCGGAGCCGTGCTCTTCGACCGCGGCCGCACCGGCGCCCGCCCCACGCCCGCCGGGGAGAAGGCCGTCGCGTACGCCCGCCGTATTCTGCGCCTGCTGGACGTCCTGGCCGCCGAGGCACGAGGTGCGGCCCGGTCCGAGACCGTGGAGGGACCGCTGCGCATCGCGGCCTTCCGCAGCGCGGCCCTCCACCTGCTGCCGCCCGTCCTCCAGCGGCTGCGCGCCCGCTATCCCGGAATCGAACCCCGGGTGCGGATCGTCCGCGAGGTGGGGCGGGGCACGGCGGGCGAAGTGGCCGACGGGAAAGCCGACGTGGCCATCGCCACCCTGGGCGGCTCCGTGCCGCTTCCACCGGGCCTGGTCGCCCGCCGGCTCCTCGAAGAGCCGTACGCCCTGGTGCACCCGACGGGCCACACCGCTCCGCGCTCGCTGCCGCTGGTCGACTGGGCCGAGAACTGCGGCTCCTACACCCGCGACTGGTGGGCGGGACAGGACTGGATCCCGAAGGCGACCGTCGAGGCCGAGGACGACGGAGCGGTGCTCTCCTTGGTGAGCAGCGGTCACGGCATGGCGATCATGCCGGCGCTCTCCCTGACCGGAGCCGCGGACACGGTGGGGATCACCGACCTCGGCCTCGAACGCCCGACACGCCAGATCGGGTACGTCACCACCTCCGAACTGGCCGCGACGGCCGTGGTCCGCGCACTGGTGAGGGAACTGCGGACGACGGTCCCGCAGGCGGTGGGCCTTGTCGGCGGCGACTGCTGATCCGGTCAGGTGCCGGGCTCCTCGGTCGGGTGCCGCGCTCCTCGGTCAGGTGTCGGAGTCCTCGGTCAGGGTCAGGTTGGCCCCGGAGGACGGGTCGAAGACGTGCATCTTGGCCGTGTCCACCCAGAGTTCGGCCCGGCCGCCCTCGCGGACCCGCGTGGAGGCGTCGAGACGGGTGACGATCTGATGCCCGCCCGCCCCGGTGTCGGTCGTCCCCGAGTCGGCCGCCAGCTCGGCGAGCTCGGACGTGGCGGTCGGCTGCCACTCGTCCTCGGTGAAGTACGCGTACACGTCCGATCCGAGGGATTCGACCACGTCGATGTCCACGCTGAACGTCGTACCCGATTCCGACCTGCTCTGGTCCACGAGGGCGGCGTCCTCGAAGGCCTCCGGGCGCAGCCCCACGATCAAGTCCCTGGGGGCGTTGTGCTGTTCGAGCGTGCGGCGCAGCCGGTCGCTGAGGTCGAGGTCGCCCACCGACGTGTGCAGGCGGCCGCCCTCCGCGGTGGCGTGCAGGAAGTTCATCGCGGGCGACCCGATGAAACCGGCGACGAAGAGGTTCTTCGGCTGCTCGTAGAGCCGCTGCGGGGTTCCGATCTGCTGCACGACCCCACCGCGCATCACCACCACCCGGTCGCCGAGTGTCATGGCTTCGGTCTGGTCGTGGGTGACGTAGACCGTGGTGCTGCCCAGGCGCTGCTGGAGGCGGGAGATCTGGGTGCGCATCTGGACGCGGAGCTTGGCGTCCAGGTTGGAGAGCGGCTCGTCCATCAAGAACGCCTTCGGGTCGCGCACGATGGCCCGTCCCATGGCGACGCGTTGGCGCTGACCGCCGGAGAGGTTGGCGGGCTTGCGGTCCAGATGGTCCGTCAGATCCAGGATGCGCGCGGCCTCTTCGACCTTCTCCCGGATGGTCGCCTTGTCCACCTTGGCCAGCCGGAGCGCGAAGCCCATGTTGTCGCGCACACTCATGTGCGGGTAGAGGGCGTAGCTCTGGAAGACCATGGCGATGTCACGGTCCTTGGGAGTCCTGTCGTTGACGACCTCGCCGTCGATCAGGAGCCGTCCCTCCGTGATGTCCTCCAGCCCGGCGATCATGTTGAGGGTGGTGGACTTACCGCAGCCGGAGGGACCGACGAGGATGACGAACTCGCCGTCCCCGACACTGAGGTTGACGTCCTTCACCGCCACCGCACCATCGGGGTAGCGCTTGGTGATGCCTTCGAGAACGATCTCTGCCACGGTCGGTCCTTCTTGTCCTGACGAACGGCTGCCGCCGGTCAGCCCTTGACGGCTCCGGAGGTGAGCCCGGCCACGATGCGCCGCTGGAAGAGCAGCACGAAGACGATGATGGGGATGGTGATCACCACCGCGGCGGCGGCGATCGAACCGGTGGGCTGGGCGAACTGACTGCTCCCGGTGAAGAAGGCGATGGCCGCCGGCACGGTCCGCGCCGCCGAGGTCGAGGTCAGCGAGATCGCGAAGAGGAAGTCGTTCCAGCAGAAGATGAACACCAGGATCGCCGTGGTGAACACGCCCGGCGCCGCGAGCGGAGCGATCACCAGCCGGAACGCCTGCGCCGGGGTGGCCCCGTCCACCTTGGCCGCCTTCTCCAGATCCCAGGGGATCTCCCGGAAGAACGCCGACAGCGTGTAGATGGCCAGCGGCAGCGAGAAGGTCATGTACGGGATGATCAACCCGGTCCAGGTGTCGAAGATGCCGATGATCCGCTCGATGTTGAACAAGGGCGAGACCAGCGAGATGGGCGGGAACATCGCGATGAGCAGCGACATCCCGATCAGCAGGCTCTTGCCGGGAAACCGGAGCCGGGCGACGGCGTAGGCCGCCATCGTGCCCAGCACGACCGCGATCACCGTGGAGATGAGGGCGATGCCGATGGAATTGATCAGAGCCCGGGTGAACTCGGAGGTCTGGAAGATCCCGCGGTAGTTCTCCCACGTCCACTTCGTCGGGATGAAGCTCCCGTCGGTGAGGGTGCTGGGGTCCTTGAAGGACAGCGCGATGATCCACCAGACCGGGAAGAGCGCGTAGGCGATCACGAGGATGTTGACGACGGCCCATCCCGACTTCCGTCGTCGTCCGGCGGCGGACATCAGCGTCCCCCTTCCTGGGCGCCGGGGGCGGCTGCCCCGAACAGCTTGATGAAGGCGAAGGCGATCAGTCCCACGCACAGGAAGATCAGTACGGAGATGGCCGACCCGATGCCGAGGTTGAGCGCGGTGAAGAGGTTGTCGTAGCCCAGGATGGACACCGAGCCGGTGTTGTGGGCGCCGGACGTGAGGATGTAGATGTTGTCGAAGATCCGGAAGGCGTCCAGGGTCCGGAAGAGCAGCGCGACCAGGATGGCCGGCTTCATCAGGGGCACGGTCACCAGGAAGAAGCGCTGCCAGGCACCGGCGCCGTCCACCTGGGCCGCGCGCAGCGTCTCCTCGGGCACGAGGGCGAGACCGGCGAGCAGCAGCAGGGCCATGAAGGGGGTGGTCTTCCACACCTCCGCCAGGATGATCAGACCGATGGCCGGCCACTGTTCGGTCAGCGGCGCGTCACCCGAGGGCAGCAGGTCGGCCAGATAGCCGGTCTCCGGGGTCCAGGCGTACTGCCAGGAGTAGGCGGCGACCACGGTGACGATGCCGTACGGGATCAGGATCGCGGTACGAACCGTGCCGCGCCCGAAGATGGTGCGGTGCATGACCAGCGCCAGGGCGAATCCGAGGACGAGCTCCACGGCCACGGACACCACGGTGATGAACACCGTCACCCACAGCGCCTGCCACCAGAACTCGGAGGACAGCACGGCACCGTAGTTGCTGAAGCCGACGAAGTGCGCCTGTTGCGGAAAGCGCAGATCGTACCGCTGGAGCGAGAGATAGATCGCGTAGACGATGGGGTAGGCGGTCACGGCGAGCATGACGATCACGGCCGGCGCGCACAGCAGCCAGCCCAACCGGCGTTCCTGCCGGGCCCCTTCGGACAGAGCACGGCCTTCCTTGGCCACCGGTGCGTGCTCAGGGGCGGTCGGAGCCGACTGGGTCACGGGATCAGCCCCTTCGAGTCGAGGGCGTCCTTGATCTGGCCACTGATCTTCTGCACGTCCGGTCTCGGCTGGATCCCGTTCGGCGGCGACAGGGTGTGCGAGATCGCGATGGACACGTTCTGGTAGGCGGGGGTCTTGGGCCGGATGCTGGCGTTCTCCAGGGCCGCCAGGACCGTGGAGGCGAAGGGGTAGTTCTTGACGAGAGCGGGATCCGAGTAGAGCGGGCGGAGCGTGGGCGGCAGGCCGCCCTCGAGCGCCGCGGTCAACTGGTTCTGCCGGTTCCGCAGGCACAGCGCCGCGTCGAAGGCGAACTCGGAGTGACGGGTGTAGGCGCCGATGGCCAGGTCGATGCCACCGATGGTGGGCTTGGTGGGCCTGCCCTTCTCGACCGCGGGATAGGGCGCCCAGCGGAACTGCTTGAAGAGCTTGGGGTTGTTGGCCTTCATCGAGGGATACACGAAGGGGTAGTTGATCTCGAACGCCGCGCTGCCGGATTCCATGGCCAGCCGGTTCTGGTCCTCCATCTGATTGGACAGGGACGGGTCGGCCGCGGCCGAGGTGGCCAGGGTCTTCATGATGGAGGCCGCGCGCACGGCGGGTGGGCCCAATCTGGGAGCCGTGGCGGTCGCGTTGAGGATGGAGCCGCCGGCACTCTCCACCAGCGAGTTGAACCACACGGTGAGTCCCTCGTACTGCGCGCCCTGGATCTCCACGTAGTGGGGCTTGCCCTGCTTCGCCAGGCGGCCGGCCATCAGCAGCATCTCGGCCCAGGTCTCGGGCGGCGTGGGGACCAGGTCCTTGCGATACCAGAGCAGTTGGGTGTTCGTGTTGTACGGGACGGCGTACAACCGCCCCTTCCACGTGGCCGTCCGCAGCGGGACCTCCAGGGTGTCCCGGATGGCCGCCGCGCGGTTGCCCCCGGTCCACGGCAGGATCCACTTGGCTTCCGCGAACTCGGCGGGCCAGGTGACGTCCAGTCCGATGATGTCGACCGTGTTGTCCTTCGCGGCCAGTCGGCGCACCAACTGCTGACGCTGCCCGTCCGCGGTGCGGGGCAATTTGTTGTAACTGATGCTGTAGCGCCCGCCGGACCGTTTGGAACAGGCCTTGGCCGCACTCGCGAGCGCACCCGAATCATCGGGGAAGTTGTACCAGTTGAGCGTCACCGGCCCGCCACTCTCGCTGCCGCAGCCAGCCAGCAGAGCTGACGACAGGCACAGTGCGAGCAGAACCCGCAGGAGGCCACGGTTGCCGGACGAAGGCGCCACCCCACACTCCTTCCTGACCAGTGCCATGGACCCGGACAGAACGGAGGAAAGCCCGGACGCGGGAGAGGCTAGGCCCGCACCCGACACCACCTCGCACGCCACACCGACCGGTCATCCGATCGGACGCGGCGAGCCGGCCCCGGCATCGGGCCTGGAACCTGCTGCGGCGTTGACGTTCCGATCCCGGCCGACCGAGCAGGATGCCGTCGGTTCCACGGGCGATTCGAGCGCGGCGACGTGCCTGCGACATGTCTACGCCGGGAAACCGGCCTCGGCCCTCAGGTACCGCCCCCAGATCTGGGCCTTGCGATAGGGACCGTCCCCGTCGCTGTCGTACTGCGGCGTGTCGAAGGCGACCCAGTACAGCAACTCGCCACTGAGCGACTGGACATGTTCGCCGTGCTCGGGCGCACCCATGGCATCGATCGTTCCGGAAAACTCGACCGGCCAAGGACCGTCCCAGTCCGAGGCGCGGACGACCCGGACGCGGCTGCCGGGTGCCAGCGCACCCGTCGGCCATGTCCGACTCAACGGACGGCCGAGGAGGCGCTCGATCGCCTGACGGTCGCCCATATCCGTGGAAGCAGCGTCGGACGTGTCTGTCATGCCACGCACCCTGCCCGCACTGCCCCAGTGGCGCCAGAGGATAAAGACAGCTCAGCGCCGCTCAGGGCGTGAACACCATACGATCAACGCCGTGAGCGGCTCCCCGCACGGCCGGACAGGCCGCCGGACGGAAGGTGACAGGTTCGTGAAGCCCCTGCGACTGCTGACCATGAACACCCTCTTCACCGGAGACGTCCCGGCTCGGCTGCGTGCCCTGGGGGCGGCGCTCCAGGAGTCCGACTACGACATCGTGTGTCTGCAGGAGGTCATGTTCCGCCGCAACGTCCGGCTGATCCGCCGTGCCGCTCCCGCGTACGGGCACTTCGCCTGCTCGGGCACGGTCCTGCTCAAGGGCGGCCTGGTCCTGCTCTCCCGGTGGCCCATCAAGGAGCGGCGGTTCGTGCGGTACCCGATGACGAGCCCGGTGCGCGGCGAGTTCTTCATGCGCAAGGGCGTCCAGGTGGCGTCCATAGCCACACCGGACGGCGAGCTGGTGGTCGTGAACACGCACCTGTCGGCCAACCGCGACGACGACTGGTCCCCGGCGAACCGGTACACGCGGATCGCCGAAGCTGAACTCGCTCTGGTGGCGGGGTTGATCGAGGGCGTCGGCCCGTCCGTGCCCGTCGTCGTGGTGGGCGACCTGAACGTCCCGCGGGACTCGGCCGTGCTCGCCGACTTCGTCGCAGCGGCAGGGCTACGGGACGTCCTCGCCGGCGACACGCGTCCGACCTACCGGCCCACTCCGCAGTGGCCCACGCCGCCGGCGCTGGACCACGTACTGGTCCGGGCGGCGGCGGGGGAGACCCTGACCGGCGGCGCCGACTTCGTGTTCCAGGACGAGGTGACACTGGGCGACGGCCGCCGTGCCTACCTGTCCGACCACTACGGCGTACAGGCGCGACTGATCCGGTCGAAGTGACACGGAGACCTGCCCGCCGGGTCGAGGCATCCCCCGAGCGATGCTCCCGCGCCGCAGGAAAGGCCGGGCTTCGAGGGTTGACTGTCGCGGGGCGGCAACCGGCAGGATGATGCGCTGAACCGAAGATCCCGCACGCACGTAAGAGGAATGGGGACGGGGTCTCTCAAAACGCCCGTTCCCTCACGTCACCCGGGTACGCACCCGACCGACCCAAGGAGTACGCACCCATGAGCACCGCACCCCTGAGCGACCGGCTGTCGAGCCACCAGCCCCTCGTCCTCGGCCTGTTCCGCATCGTCGTCGGCCTGCTCTTCGCCAGCGAGGGCGCCGCCACGCTCTTCGGGATACTGGGGCGGCAGAGCAGCCCCGTGGGGGACTGGCCGTTCTGGTACGCGGGTGTCATCGAGCTGGTCTGCGGTGTCCTCGTACTCCTCGGTGCCGCGACGCGCGGCGCCGCGTTCCTCAGCTCCGGTGCCATGGCCTTCGCCTACTTCACCGAGCACCAGAAGAACGGCCTCTTCCCCTTGCAGAACGGCGGCCTGTCGCCCGCGCTGTTCTGCTGGGCGTTCCTGCTCCTGGTGTTCTTCGGACCCGGCGCCCTGTCCCTGTCCAGCCTGGTCCAGGGCAGAGGCACCGCACGGCAGACAGCCGGACTCGACGCGGTCTGAGCGGTCGGCCAGGCCCCAACGGCGGCTCGGAGGCGCCGGACGCGGCCGAACACGTCCGATTCATCGACGAGTTCGGCCGGCCGGCGACCTCCCGAGCGAGCCGGGTCTTCGGCGGTGACGTCTGCGGTCGGGCGTCACGCAGACCGTGAAGCTCGCTCCGGACGTCCTCGGTCAGGAAGGCCGCCCGCCGAACTGCCAGTTGTGCACCTCGATGTCGGCGTACCGGTCCGCGGTGAGCACGGCGCGCGCCGTTTCCGGGTCCGTGGCCCGGAGCAGCACCGCCGTGCCCAGCCAGGTGGCGCCGTCGTCGGACAGCAGAGGCCCGTAGGCGATCAGGTCGTCCGTGTCGTGCGGTAGAGCGAGGTCGGCGGCCCGCCCTTGGCCGAGACCGATCACCAGATACCGGTTGCCGCCGGTCCGGCCGCCGGGGAAGTCCCACATGGTGCGTCCCAGCACGTTGCGCCAGCGTCGCAGCAGCACGTCCCGGTAGACGCCTGCCTGGTAGTTGGGCTCGTCGAAGACGAACGCGCGGGCGGTGGCGTGATCGGGCAGGTCGACGATGTGCACGCTGCCGGTGGCCGTGTCACCGTCGTCGGTGAGGGTCGGGCCCCGGGCGATCATCTCCTTCGCGTACTGGTCCATATAGGACCAATGCTTCTCCAGCAGTTCGTCGCGCAGTGGCCCGGAGCCGGGCCGGTCGCGGTGGTAGCAGAGGAACTCCATGCCTCCAGGGTCCCCGCGCGGACATGACAGAGCGAGCGATTTTCACGGTGTCGGTCGAACGTCGACCGGTTTGGCACCCAAACGTTGGGTCATGGTGGCTGACGAGCCGGTCGCGATGGCTTCGCGGGCGGTGACGTGCGTCGTTTCGGTCGTGCCGCGGCGAGCGACGAGCCCCGGAATGCGTGAGCGAGGAGACGCGGCACGGCAGGGGAGGGGAGACGCGGCACGGCGTGGGTGAGGCGTTCTGGCGTTGACATCTCCCCGGGCAGTCGCTTTACTCCCCGACAACACCGGAGCCGTGCTCCGTGTGCAGAGACACGCCCAGCCGGTATGCAGGCCTCGCGCCACGAGCCCGGCCCAAGTCGCCAGGACGTTCTGACGCGTCCGAGGCGGGGACGTGCCCTCTCCCCCCATGGGAGCTCATCCACATGAGCCAATTCGGCCGAACCTCCCGCATCCTCATGGGCGCCGTCATCGGCGCGGCAGCGCTGGTCGGCGCCCTGGTCGCCCCGGCGACCTCGGCGCAGGCCGCCTCCGTGCCCCTGCCGCCCACCCACGTCGGCTTCGACTATCAGATCGGCGGTGCCTACACCCCGCCGACCGGCGTCAAGGTCGTCACCCGGGACAACGCCGCCTCGCCGGCGGCAGGCCTGTACAACATCTGCTACGTCAACGCCTTCCAGGCACAGCCGGGTGCCGAGGGCGAGTGGGACTCCGACCTGCTGCTGCGCGACGCCTCCGGCAAGGTCGTCTACGACGAGGACTGGGGCGAGGCCTTCCTCGACATCGGCACCGACGGCAAGCGCCAGCGGATCGCGGCCAAGATCGGAAGCCTGATCGACCGCTGCAAGTCCAAAGGCTTCCAGGCGATCGAGCCCGACAACTACGACAGCTACACCCGCTCCGGGAACCGCCTGACGGCCGGCAACGCGCAGGCGTACATCAAGTTGCTCTCCGCCCGCGCCCACACGGACGGCCTGGCCATCGCCCAGAAGAACACGCCCGAGCTGGCGGGCAACCACACCGCCAACGGGCTGGACTTCGCCGTGGCCGAGGAGTGCGGCCAGTACGACGAGTGCGGCGACTACACCAGCGCCTTCGGAAACAACGTCATAGTGATCGAGTACACCAACTCCGGCAGGTCCAAGGCCTGCAACGGGTGGGGCGGCACGCTGAGCATCGTCCAGCGCGACGTGGACGTCAAACCGGCGGGCAGCAGCGGCTACGTACGCAAGACCTGCTAGACGACGGCGCCGATTCCGCTCGGGCGACGGCCTGCGACGGCTCTTTGCCGCCGCAGGCCGTCGCGCGCCTGTCGTTCTCGTGCCGAGCCGTGGGCTTTCAAGCCTGCGCTTGTCGGCGTCAAGCCTGAGGTGATGAGCGTCAGTCGGCGCCGCGCTCCTGAAACGTCGTCGTCAAAGCCCGCAGCAGCCGCTCCACGTACTCCCGCTCGGCATCCCCGAACTGCGGGTACTCGGTGACGAAGTGGTTCCATTCCACATACCCGACGGCCTCGACCACGTCCTCGTACAGGATCTTCTCGCGCTGCGGATACGGCCATTCGCCCGACAGCCGAAACACCTCGTGCAGCAGCTCGTAGTGGAGCGGATGCCGCTCGGCCAGCAACACGGCGTCGTACAAGTCCTTGCCCTGTCCGTGTATGTCATTGATCAGCCACATCAGCTTCCAGGCGAGCGACAGCTCAGGTGTGGCCGCCTGTACGACGGTGCCGCCCGCCAGTTCGGTTCGTCGGGGCGCCTCGGCCAGTTGCTCGTTGAAGACGAAGTCGAGTTGGACGTGGCCGCCCGGCAGCCCCGGCGACGACCACGGCAGCACCATGCGGCGGCCCGGTACCCGGTCATAGGTCCAGATGTCCTCTACCACCGCACCTCGCGCCGAGATGTCCACTCCCTCTCCGCGCGCCGCGGCCAGCGTCTGCGCCGCCGAAGCGATCCCGTGCAGCATCGGGTCCGTACGGCCGTCGTCGATTCCCCAGGTGTCGGGGACGACGACGAAGTCCAGGTCCCCGGGCTCGCGGGCGAAGTCGGGGAACCACACGGACATCAGCACACTGCCGCGCAGCACCAGGGCGTCCACCCACTGCGACGTGGCGATCGCATCCAGGACCAGATGCAGGGCCCGGCGCCGGGCCGTCCGCCATGCCGTGCCCCGCGCCGGATCCCCGAACCGCGGGTCGGTCGCGCGGTACGCGTTCTGATGGTGCTTCAGCGACGGGTCGAAGACGGGTCGCTGCACCACGTCGTCACCCGGCACCCACGCCAGCGTCTTCGGCAGGTCCTCGGCCTCGCGCGTCGCCTCGTCCAACGGTTGCCGAGGCAACTCGGTGTCCCGCCGGCCCAACCCCTTCCACGCCTTCCCGGTCATGTCCGTACCCCCACAGGCTCCTCGATCCAACCGTCGTCCAGGGACAGGTCACTGTCGTGGAGCACGAACTCGCGCTCCACGCTCACCACTTCGCATCCGCCGAGCTCCCTGAGCAACCGCTCCAAGGCCAGTCCCGCCTCATCGGCACCGACTTCGCGGCAGCGCTGCGTCACGAACCGCTCGTGCCGCGCGCCGGCCCGTACACGCGAGGCGTTCCACGACAGATGGGCGCCGTGCGGCATCACGCGGGCCGCGAGCGCGGTCAGATCCGTGCCCGCGTCGAGCAGCAGCTTCACATGGTGCTCGAAGTACCGCTCGTCGTCCCTTCCGAGACGATCCGGTACCTCCGCCGCCCACGGCGTGCACTCGGTCTTCACCCGCACCGGATCGAAGCCGGCCGCGCGGAGCCGCGCCACCACGTCCCGCACCCGCTCGGCCTCCTGCCTGTACGACGGGGAGCCGGACAGGGTGAGCATGGGCTGTTCGGGCATCCTGCCGCGCGCCAGCACGATGTGCGTCACCTTGAGCCCGCCCAAGGCCGCCCACCGCCGCAGGCGAACCCACTCGTCGGAGTCGGCACAGCGGACGGTCACATGAGATTCGTACAGGGAAACGGACACTCGCGGATCGTGCCAGACCACGGCCGTTCAGGCCCATTCGATTTCCGGTGACCGTCCCTACAAGGACATGCCGCAGTACAGGCGTCGTTCCGGCGCGGCGTCGCGCGCGAGTTCGCCGAGGCGCCCCAGGAAGTCGGCCATCAGCTCAGGGTCCACCCCGCGACCGTCTTCGGTGCGGGTCCATGCGGCGGCGGCCGCGAGCAGGTGCTCCGGGGTGGCCTCGGCGAGGGCGTCACGGAGGGAGTCCGTGAGCGAGACGAGCCAAGGCCCTTCGTCCGCAGGGTCGTTGAGCAGTTCACAGAAGCGCGGGTCGGCTTCCACCCGCTCCTCGGACAGTCCGGTCAGGTGGGCCTCGACCGTTCCGAGGAGCATGTAGGGATCGGCCCCTTTGAGGCCGAGCGTGCCGAACGGGTCGGCCATGCCGTGGCCTTGGAACAGTGCGAGGGCCTGCGTGTCGTCGGTGGCCGCGTAGTAGTCGTAGATGTTTCCCATGGACGCATCGTGCCACCGTGCTTCGAGGAGGTCTCCAACCGCCGCTTCACCGGCTCCGCTTCGCGGAGAAGACCAGCCCGCTTCGGCCATAGGGGCTTTCGGCCACGAGGAAGCCGTGGACCGTGCCGAGGAGTTCCGCTTCCGACTGATGCGTCAGGCGGGCCACCTGCTTGCCGCTCCTGGCGTCGAGGGCCACCAGGCTGAGCGTGCCATCCGCCTTGCTGCCGGTGAGCAAGTAGACGGTGCGGCCGTCGCTGAAGCCACGCTGCCCGTCCTCGACCGTGAGCCCGGTGACTTCCCAGCGCTTGTCGCCGCTCTGGTCGTAGGCGGTCACACCCCGTTCGGAGGCCACCACCACGATGCTGTCGTCCTCCGCCCGGACCTCGCCACGCACCTTGGCGACTCGTCTGCCGGTGGCACTGTTGAGGAACAGCACGGTTCCGTCCCCCTCGCGCCCCTTGCGGGAGACCACTATGTGATGGCGAACGTTGTAGACGGTCGTGCCGTACGCCTTGCCCAACGCGGCCGTCCACCGGACGGTGCCTTTGCGGGGATCGACGCGGATGAGGCGTCCCGCGTCCGTGTACGAGTCCGACTGCTGGTAGAGAAGGGCGTAGTTGCCGCCGATGTCGCCGGAGCCGAAGTTGTCGGCCATTCCGTCATAGCTGTTCCGCGACCACCGCATCTTGCCCGACTCCAGGTCCAGAGCGCACACCCAGCCGTACGACGAAGCCCCGGAGACCAGGACCGCATCCGCCCTCGGGCGGAACCGGATGTCTTCACCCCGGCTGACCACATCGGTGATCCTGGTGGCCCAGACAGGTTTTCCGGTTCGTCCGTCGAGGCGGGCCACGAAACTGCCGACGACGCTCCGGTCGCTTCCCTTGGGTGTCACGTTGGCCCAGTTGACGATGAAGTCACCGTCGACGGGCCAGACCTGCTCGGCATACGAGAACTGTGCGGACGACTTCCACCGCTGAGCGCCGGTGGCTGGATCGGAGGCGACAAGTGCCGTTCTGTCGTCCGGCAGCGTCAGCACGACACCGGCTCCGACCGCTACCGGCTTGTCGTCGAGTTCACGGGGCTTGGACGCGAGGGTCCGGGGGCCGAACGGACCCGGCTCGGACGGTACGACGGCCGGAGCGGCAGCAGCACGACGCGGGCCGGAGTCGGTGGCGCAGGCGGCGAGGGCGGGAACGGCGACGGCTGCCAGCAGGAAGCCGACGGCCACGCGGGGACGGAAGGAGGAGGGCATGGCGGATTCCCGAGGGGCGAAGGACGGAGGGGGAACGGCTGAGGGGCGAACGGCTGAGGAGTGAACGACTTCCTGGCGGGGGAGACGTGCGGGAGCGGGGCGGTGAGACAGACGGTGTGGGCTGGGCGTCGGTGACCCGTCAGACACGTGTGATCGCCGGTGCGTGAATTCCGGGGACCTACACGAGTAACCGCCGAGCTGTGCGATCTTCATATCAGCTCCTGAAGGGGCCTGTCACCCCACGCTGACCAGGCAATATCGCGAAAAGAAGAATCGTCCAAGGGAATGGTCCTGCGCCAAGGAATGGTCCTCTGCTGCCGTGGAGCGCCCGGACCCGGGAACGTGACCCGGGAACGTGCTGCGGGGTGTGGCCGGTGCGGCCCGGCCTCTGATGGCTCGCGGCGGTCAGGGCACCGGTTCGGATGCCGGTGCGGGTGCTGGCCCGGATGCGGGCCCGCATGCTGGTCCGGACGCCCGAGGGCCTCGTTGCAGGTAGGCAATCGCGTTGGGTAGAGCGGTCGGGAAGATGAGTACGACAGCTCATGCCATGGCCGGGACGGGCCTCGACGATGGAGTTCATCAATCGCCGAGTGGCCGGGAGCCCGTTCATGCTCAGCCGTACCGCCAGCACTCTGGTATCCGCCGTCGGACGGCTGTCCGTGACGTGTGACCCCGATGCGAGCTTCGCGCCGGGGAGCATCGTCGTCGCGAACCACACGTCCCTGGCCGACCCCGCCGTCGTGATCGCCGCTCTGTACCGCCTGGACGTCACGCCGGTCATCATGGCCACCGCCGGGCTGTGGCACATCCCGCTGCTGGGCCGATCTCTCACCCGCGAAGGTCATATCCCTGTCCACCGGCGTGACCGGCGAGCCGCCGGAGCGCTCGACCTGGCGGCACGGGCCCTCGAGGAAGGCCGACTGGTTCTCATCTACGCCGAGGGCGGCCTGCCCCGCCGCAGGGATGCCGCCGAGGCGGCCCCTGGTGACTTCCGCACCGGTCTGGCGCGCCTCGTCGAACGCACCGGCGCCCCTGTCGTGCCGGTCGGCCAGGCCGGCGCCCGCCGTGTCACCTCGGGCAGCAAGATCAAGCAGGTCGCGGGCCTCGTCACAGCGCCGTTGCGTCGGCCCGATCTGCACGTCCACGTCGGTGCCCCGATCGTGCTGACCGGTGACAACGCGGCTCGCACGGCACGGGCTCGTACGGCGGTGACCACGGCGTGGAGGACGGCGGCCGCCCACCTCGGTGAGCCTGCCGCCCTCGCGCATTAGCGCGGGGAGCCGGCCGCCACGTACCCGGTCCGCCGTCTTGAACCTCGGGCCCGTCGCACGGCAGGTTTCAGCGCCCGCACGTTCGGGCTGGGGCCATCCGAGTGTGCTGAAGCCGTGTCAGGCCACCGGCCGAAAGCCGATTGGCCATGCTGGGCGGGAATCAGCACGCTTTCCAGCGACGAGGAGTACGGCATGCCGATGGACTCGGTGGCTAGATTTCTGGCGGCTCTGAACCCGGAGGACCGGCAGGCTGTCGACGCGGAACCGAGCGAAGAGCAGGAGCGCCTCGCTGCGGCCTGGGAAAGCGAGTTGGAGTCCGACGACGAACTCGACACGCTCGACGAGTTGTCGCCGCCCGCGGCAGAGGCGGAGGCGGCCCGCCGTGTGCTTGGCCGACGAGACGGCTGACCGCCTGTGGTACCCGTGCCCGTCTCGATGCTTCTGTTCATGTTGACGGGCCTCTGGAGCCGAAGCCGGACGCAGGCGCGCGTCGCCCTGTCAGGTGCCCGGCGTGTCACGTGCCCGGCGTGTCAGGGGTACCCGGGCTTGCGCAGGACGAGGATGACCATGTCGTCGTGGCCGTCGCCGGGGCAGGGCGGGCCGATGTCCTGGCTCGTGTCCTCGATGGTCAGTCCCGCGACTGGTCGACGCCGCAAGGCGTGAACGGTAGCGACAAGTCGGGAGTCGCCGACCGCCGGAGCCATCCAGCAGTCACGTTCACGCTCTTCGAAGCTCGAAGGGGTCACGCACGAACGCTGTCCTCGACCTCTCGGAGGCAACGGTTCAGGCCGTACAGCCCGCGACGGGTGTGGCTCTTGACCGTTCCCAGCGGCAAGCCGGTGACCTGGGCGATCTGGGTCTGCGTGAGATCGTCGTAGTAGGCGAGGCTGAGCACGCGCCGCTGCGCCGCCGGGAGCTTCGACAGCTCGTGACGGATGAGGACGCGGTCCAGCACCGCGTCGGGCTCACTGGGGCGTACCCGCGTGCTCACGATGGCCCCCGCTGCCGCCACCAGGTCGGCCCTGCGTGTCCTGGCGTGCAACGCGTCGGCGATCTTGCGCCGGGTGATTCCGACGATCCACGCTGCCAGGGCGCCACGTTCGGGTGTGAAGCCGGCTCGCCCCCGCCACGCGGCGAGGAACACCACCTGCGTGACGTCCTCCGCCTCGGCCGCGTCCCCGAGAGAGCGCCACGCCAGGGTGTACACCAGGCGACCCCATCGGTGGTACGCCCCGGAAAGGGCCTGCTCGTCGCCGCTGGCGAACGCTGAGGCGAGTTCCGCATCAGGGATAGACCCCTGAAGGGGAGCCGCGAGCGGAGCACTCTCAAGGGGCTGCTCTGTCATCTGCTGTGAGGTCATGGCGACTGCTCCTCGAACAGGGCGGATCACGCCATCTCTCCGGCAGAGGGGACCGCTGCAAGGTCTCACCGTCTGTTGTGGTGTCTGGCGCATCGATTCGCGCGGGGCGATTCCCGCTCTGCCACCATCCGAAATATCGATGCAGCGGGCAACATGCATCGACTGTGCATCGGATTGGACCCATGCCGTGGGCGGCTCGCAGCCTGCCACGGCGGCGGGCACGGACACGGGCATGCGCGGCTAGCCCGCTTGTCCGCCCGCAGGGGGCGGCACGGACAGGGGGTGCGCCACCCGCGCGTGTCTCGGGTGTGAGTGCGGGCCCCGATGGGGAACCGCGCGCCTGCTCGTGGTGGTGCGGGAGCGGGCGCCAGTACGGCACGCGTGACGGCCCGGTCGCAGACGCGTCAGGTGCTGGGCAGTGATACCGGTGTTCCGAACCGCACCGGCACGCCAGGCGCGTACAACACGCTGACCGGCGCCGCCTCCGGCCGGGACAGACCTGCGGCCGCGATGAGAGAGTCGTCCCAGCCGAGCAGGGAGCAGCGGCGGAAGGACCACTCGGGGTGGGTGTTGGGGAGGTAGTAGGAGCGCCCGAACGCGTGTCCGTGGAGTCCCCAGCGGTTCGTGAGGAACTCCTCGACGGGGTCTGCGGCCATGGGGACGCTGTCCACCTCGAGCCACACGCGAGCCTCGGCGTTCGATGCCCCTCGGCGGCTGGTCCGGTACAGCAGGCGGTTGTCGAACCACCGGCTGTGGATACGGGACCACCGGTACGGGAGCCGGAAGGACGCGTCGGCGGCCAGGACGGGCACCAGGCGGTCGCATTCCAGCGAGCGGAACACCACTCCTCGGCGCCCCATCGCGTCACGGCTGTAGAGACGGACGTTGACCTCGTCGAAGGACCCGAAATACGGGATCGCCGGGGCGCCACCGAAGGAGAGATCGCGCATACGGAAGAAGACCAGGCCCACGTACGCGCGGCCGTTGTGAAGGTCGGGGACGGTGCCGGGCGGCAGAAGCCCGGCCACCTGGAACGGGTCGGCGGGCCAGTGCAAGAACACCAGGTCGCGCCACTCCTGCCGGAACAACGTATGCCGCAACTCCCGTGGCGCGCGGGGGGTCACCGGCTCCACGGGGTGCATGGTCCGGTGATACCGCCGGGTCGATCCACTGTCGGGCACGGTTGCTCCTGGGTCGCCCGCCCTATCGCTCGACGTCGAGCGGGGCGTCATGGCCCGGTTTGACCACACGGGCGCCCGCCGAGAGTGCGGCGACGATCGCGTCCACCGCGTCGGCGACGGGCACTCCTGCCGGCAGCACGGGGGGTGTTCCGAGAACGGCTCGGTCGCCGAATCCTGTCTCCACGTGGGGCAGACGGATCTCCAGCGCCGTGACCCCGGACGCGCGCTGCTCGCGCCGGACCGCCCGGAGCCACGCGGCCAGTCCCGCCTTCGAAGCGGAGTGGTCGGCCATGCCGGCCAGGGGTGAGTCGGCCACGACACCCGTGATCGCCGCGATCACGCCGCCCGGTTCGAGGAGGGGCAGGGCGGCTCGCAGAAACGTGATGGGGGCCAGCGCGTTGACGGTGAACAGGTGCTCGGCGACGGCGTCGCTCACCGATTCGGCCGGTCCGAAGGCGGCGCCGCCGACGCAGACGACGACACCGTCCAGCCCACCGAGTCGGTCGGCGGCCCAGGTCACCGTGCGTGCGCACTGTTCGAGGTCGTAGGCGTCGAAAGCGAGGGCAGGGGCGTCGCCGCAGGCCTGGGAGACGCGGGCGAGACGTTTCTGGTCGCGGCCTGCGACGGCCACGGCGGCTCCCTGCTCGTGCAGCCGCAGAGCCAGAGCGGTGCCGAGGACTCCCGTGGCGCCGGGAACCAGGATCCCGGCATGGCTGATGACCATGCCACACCTCCCTCGCCCCGGTTGGACGCGGGGCAGTTGGACGACTCACCTCCCCTTTCGGCGGGCGATCGATCCGTGGATGCGGCAGCGGACCGGCCGCAGGCAACTCCCGCCCGCCCCCGTTCCGGCCCACCAGCGCGCGGCCCCGTGAACTGTGTGCGCGCTTGCTCCTTGAGGGATGAGCCCGAGCTCCGTCGCGGAGAGGCTCGCGTGCGGATCACCCCCGCATCTGCGAACAGCCTGAAACAGGAATGAGGTGACAAAGCAGACCAAAATAGGTCGCTCGTTCATGGCGAGAGGAAAGCTAATGATCGTGAAGAAGCTGCACGATGCCGGCGTCCAGAGCGAACACGCCTACGCCGCAGCCTTCGGCTCCATCGGCCTTTCACTCGTCTCCTGGCTGGCCTCCAACAAGCAGGAGAACCTGGAACGGGCCGACCGCTGGGGCATCTTCGTGGGGGAGTGGGCGCCCACCTTCTTCGCCCTGGGGCTGGCGCTGGCCAACTACGAGATGAGCGAATCTGTGGAGGTCGACCGCTGATCGACGGGGCCGCGTCGGTCATGACGTTGGAGCGGAGGAAGTCCGACTTCCCCGCTCCGCTCGCCCGAGGTGCTCCAGCGGGGACGTGAGGACGACGGCCCTCTATGGGCAGCCGCGGCGGAAGGCCGTCGAACGGGCCCGGGAAGAAGCTCCGTTCGACACGGAGCCGCTTCGCGACCGCCTGTGAACCTGGACTCACCTCGGCCGAAGCCGGCGAGCCGACCGCGTGTTCCGCGGCCCTCCCGCTTCGTCGCGGGCGAGCCGCGGCCTGCTGCTTGTGCGGGCGGCCTCCATGACCGGCGTGGTCCGGTCTCGGACGCCGCCCTCACGCACCGCGCATCCATCCGGGCACTTCGGTGCGAAATGTGACCAATAGCGTTCGGCCTGCGTTCGCAACCCGCGGCCGTCCGCCTTCCGGACCGAGAAGACGCTGATGCGAGACATGGTGACGATGGAGACGAGCTCGGTGACGGAGCTGCTCAGCAGCGGGATCGAGGAGGTCTCCGCCGAGCGCCACAGCGGACCGGACATGCTGCCCACATGGCGCGAGCTGGGGCTGGAGTCGATGTCGGCGATGCTGGTCGTATCGGTGAGTCAACGCGGAAGCCGCTACTTCGAAGCGCTGTGCCAATGGCCTCGGTGGCATGCTCTGAACGAGCGCGCGCTGGCGGTGACGCATCACCCCCTGCTCATGGCCGAGTCGGCTCGCCAACTCGCCGCTGCCCTGGAACCGCGGTATCTCAAGGGACCAGATGCCGGCCGACTCCAGCCCGTCTCGGTGAGCCTGGGAGTGGACTCGAGAGTGCGACCGGTAGAGCGCGGCGCCGCTTCCAGCGTGCTGATGCACGTCACGATCAGCGATCTCGTCGTACGCGTCGGTTCTGTCGCCGCGTACCGGCTGACGGCCGAGTTCTTTCACGCCGGCACCCACTTCGGTACCTGCGGCATGACGCTGGCCCGCCCTTCACATCCTCGACCGGAGGAGGCCGTGGCCTCCACTCCGGATCCGGGCCTGCTGCATCCTGCCCCGGCAGCCGTGGGAACGTCGGCCGAACCGGACGTGCTGCTCGCGCGTGGAACACAAGGCCGGCTCGTGATCGCCCCCTGCGACCCGGGGCACCCGGTGCTTCTCCCGGGTCGACCCGCCCTGTTGCCGACACTCGCAGTCCTGGAAGCAGGAAGACAGGCGACGCTGCTTTACCGGGGAGCCCTGCCGTCCGCTGTGGTCGGCATGGCCGTGCGACTTGACGCGCCGGTGCCAAGCCGAGGGGCGGTCGTAGAGGTGGTGGCCGAGGGCGGCGCCTCGCGCTTCGTCGTGAAGTCCGGCGAACGGATCGCGGCCGTGGGAACGGTGTCCCTGTTGCAAGCCTGAAGGCAGCCTATGGGCTGCGGCCGTTGGCGCTCGTGTGGCGCCGGGCTGGGCCGAACTTTCACCCTGCTTGCGTGCTTGTACGAGGGGTGCCACAGAGCCGCCTTGGGCCGCGACGTATCTCGTGGACCTCGACCTCACGTTCTGGCGGTCGGGGACCGCGTCGACGTATTCGACTTCGGCGTGCAACTTCGCGCCTGGGCTGGTGGGTTAGTGCCCGGTGGTTGGTGGGGTGGGTGGTGTGGTGGGTCCGGTTGTGGTGGTGGTGAAGGTGGTTTGGTTGTTTTGGGTGCCGGTGATTTCGATGGTGGTTGTGGTGTTGTTGTCGGGTGTGATGCGGGTGATGTGGATGTGGCAGGGTTGGTCGAGTTCGGTGTAGCGGTGGAAGGTGGTGGTGGCGGTGGTGGGGGTGTAGTGGGGGGAGCCGGAGGCGTGGTAGGCGGCTTGGCGGGCGGCTTCGATGAGGACCATGCCGGGGATGTGGTCGGTGGGGTGGTCGAAGAGGGTGGGGTGGTTGTGGTTGGGGGTGAGGAGCCAGTGGTGGGGGTGGTCGGTGGGGGTGAGGACGACGTCGTGGGGGGTGCGGCGGTTGACGGTGGCGGGGGGCATGGGGGCGTGGTGGACGGTGCCCGGCGTGCCGAGGCTGTTAGTGGTTGCTGAGGCGGCGGCGGTGCCTGCCGTCCCGGCCGTGGTGCCTGCCACTCCGGCCGTTCCTGCTGTTCCTGTCATGCCTGCCGTGTCGCCGGTCGTGGTCGTTCCTGCCGTTCCGGCCGTGTCGCCGGGCGTGGTGGCTCCTGTCGTCCCGGCTGTTCCTGGCGTCCGGGCTGTTCCTGGTGTCGGGGCTGTTCCTGCGGTACCGCCCGCGGTGACCGTTCCCGTTGTTCCCGCTGTGTCGCTGGTGCCCGTAGTGTTCGTGGCGGCTGTGGGGATGGTTCCTGCCGTACTGCCCGCGCCGCTCGTGCCGCCTGCGGTGATTGCTCCTGCTGTGCCGGCGATGCTGTCTGTTCTTGCCGCCGCGTCTGCTGAGCCTGCCGTTCCTGTGGTGCCGCCCGCCGTGCCTGCTGTTCCCGCTGTTCCCGCTGTGTCGCCCGTGGTGGTTCCCGCTGGTCCTGCCGTGCCGCCCGCGCCTGTACTGCCCGTGCCGCCTGTGGCGATTGTTCCTGCTGTGTCGCCGGTGCGGTCTGTTCTCGCCGCCGTGTCTGCTGAGCCTGCCGCTCCTGCTGTGCTGCTCGCCGTGCTTGCTGCTCCTGCTCTGCCTGCCCCTGTTGTGCTGCCTGCCCCTGCTGTTCCTGCTGCTGTTGCTGTGTGTGTGTTTGGTGTGGTGGGGGTGCCGCGGAGGCGGGTGTAGGTGGTGGGGTTGGTGGTGGAGAAGGTGGCGGTGCCGTGGGCGATGGGGGTGTTGTTGCGGTGGATGGTCATGTGGAGGGTGGCGCGGTTGATGGTGTGGCGGCGTTGGTTGAGGTGGGTGCAGTGGGCGTGGATGGTGAAGTCGGTGGGGGTGGGGCCGATGGTGAGGTGGTGGGGGTGGGTGGTGTAGGTGAGGTTCCAGAGGATGAAGTGGTGGCCGAGGGGGACGTTGAGTCCGGTGTGGGCGAGGAGCATGCCGGCCTGGCGGAGGGTTTCGGCGACCTGGAGGGGGTCGTGGGCGGTGCCGTCGGGGGTGGTGAAGTAGGGGTGGGCGCGGGGCCATTGGCCGGTGAGGGTGTAGGTGAGGGGGGTCTGGGGGGTGCAGGAGGTGAGGAAGACCTCGGCGAGGCTGGCGCGGTGGACGTACTCCTTGGGGACCGTGGTGGTCAGGCGGGGTAAGTCGTGTGTTCCCGGGCTGCTTTCGGTGGTGATCAGGTTCATGGCTGCCCCCCGTCTTGTAGCCGCGTCCGACGAGTCCATAAGATACGGACCTACCGGTTTTGTTGGCCGGAAGCGCTAGGTAAAGACTTCACCAAGTTCATGCTGGAAACGTGAATAACTGCCTCCGTTTTCACGGTGCAGCAGCGAAAAGACCGGTTCGGGTGGGGGTGTGGGCCTGGTGGAAACCTGCTTGACGGTTTTCTTTCGTTCGGTGCGAGGTGGGTGCCGGGGGAGACAACCGCCGGTGCGGGGGTGCCGGCCCCGCCTCCGGGCCCTGCCGTACGGCCCCGCGGCACAGCTCCACCAGCTCCACCGCGGCTGTGTGACACGGCTCCATCAGTTCCACCGGCTCCACCTTCGGTTCTGCGGCGCAAGGCCACCGGCTCGGTGTCGCGGCTCCACCAGTTCCACCGTGACTGTGTGACACGGCTTCACTGGCTCCATCTTGACTTTGCGTCACGGCTCCACCAGTTCGACCGGTTCCACCTTCGGTTCTGCGGCGCGAGGCCACGGGCTCGGTGCCGCGGCTCCACCGGCTCTGCGTCGCGGCTCCACCGGCTCCATCAGCTCGGTCCTTCGGTTCTGTGTCGCGGATCCGTCAGCTCCTGTGATGCGGCTCCATCTGCTCCACCAGCTCGACGTCCGGCCCTGTGATGCGGCTCCACCAGTTCCACCGGCTTCATCGGCGCCAGGTCGATTCGGTGGTGCGGTTCCACCGTTCCGTCTTCGGTTCTGTGGCGCGGCTTCAGCGTCGACTGCTGCGGCACGGTGCCACCTTGACTGTGTGACGCTGCTCCACCGGCTCCACCGGCTCCACCGGCTCCACCGGCTCCACCGGCTCCACGGTTGTGTTTCGCGGTTCTACCGGCTCCACCGGCTCGGTGTCGCGGTTCTACCGGCTCGGTGTCGCGGTTCTGTCGGCTCTACGGGTTCCAGCGGTTGTGTTGGCGCGGGTTCGCGTTCGGCTGCTGCGGCACGGTTGCACGTCGGCTGTGTGATGTGGCTCCACCGGCTCCACGTTCGACCGTTGCGGCGCGGCTCCACTGCTCCATGTTCGACCGTTGCGGTGCGGTTCCACTGCTCCTCGTCCGGCTGTTCGGGCGTGGTTGCGTGTTCGGCTCTGTGATGCGGTTCCACCGGCTCCACGGGTTCCAGCGGCTCCGGGTTCGATCGTTGCGGCGTGGCTCCACTCGTTGCACGTTCGGCTGTTGCGGCAGCGTTCCACCGCTCGAGGTTCGGTTGTTGTGGCGTGGCTTCACGGGCTTCGCGTTGGGGTCTGTGGCGCTGCCTCCGTTGGTTCCGGGTTCGGCTTTTTGTGGTGCGGCTCTATTGGTTGTTGTGTTGTCGGTTTGTGTCGGGGTTTTTGGTTGTGTGAGGGGGAGATGGGGATGTCTGGTGGTCTGGGTTCGTTGAGGTTGGTTGCGGTGAATTTGGATG
This sequence comes from Streptomyces sp. NPDC056738, assembly GCF_042790435.1. Classification (NCBI taxonomy): domain Bacteria; kingdom Bacillati; phylum Actinomycetota; class Actinomycetes; order Kitasatosporales; family Streptomycetaceae; genus Streptomyces; species Streptomyces sp. NPDC056738. The sequence goes on along the minus strand of NZ_JBHTZF010000001.1, from coordinate 182,618 downwards.
GGGTGTTGTTGGAGGATTCGTTCAGTCCGGTGATTTATCGGGTGGCTGGGGCGTATGGGGTGGCGTATAGCCGGGAGTTGGAGGCGGGGGTGTTGTCGCAGCCGCGTGAGGTGGCTGCGGGGGTGTTGGCGCGGGCGATCGGGTCGGGGGTGGGGGCGGGGTGGGTGACGGGGGTGTATTTCGCGGAGCGGGAGCGGTATGTGCGGGAGCATCCGGTGTCGTTGACGCAGGGGGCGTTGGAGTTGGTGGGGCGGTTGCGGTCGTTGGGGTTGGAGGTGGTGTGTTACGGGGGGTTGGGGGTGCGTCATTTCGATCGGTATCTGGGGGAGTGGCGGTCGCTTTTCGCGGGGCCGGGTTATGTGTGCACGGATGGTTTCCGGCCGGGGATCGGGGAGATCGCCGGGTGTTTCGGGCTGGGGTTTTCGCAGGTGTTGTTCATCGATGACGTGGCGCGGTTCGCGGGGCATGCGCGTGGGCTGAGGGTGCCGTTCATCGGGCATCCCTCCACGTTCCGGCACGGTTTCCAGCGGGAGGCGATGCGGGAGGTGGGGGTGCGGCATCTGGTGTCGCAGCTGGGGGAGATCGACGAGGCGTTGCTGCGGGTGGTGGACGGCGAGGCGGCGCGGGACGCGGTGTGGCCGGGCCCCGATGCGGCCCCCGCCGACACCGGCATGAGCGCCGGTTCCGGTATGGGCGTGGATGCCGGTGTGTTCGCGGGTGCGGGTGCCGGTATGGGTGCGGGCGCGTTCGCGGGCAGGGGCGCCGGTATGGGTGCGCTCGCGGGCGCCGGTGCAGGTCCCGGCACCGGGGTTGGCGTGCTCGCGGGTGCGGGTGCGGGTGCGGGTGCCCCTGCCGGTGTTGGGGTGGGGGTGCTTGCGGGCGCCGGCGTCGGTGCTGGTGCGGGTGCTGGTGCGGATTCCGCCTTCGACGTGGGTGGCGGCGCCGGTGTTGGTGCGGGTGCCGGCGTCGGCGTGGGTGGTGGGTTGTGGGGGTGAGTGGGGGTGGTGGGGGGTTGTTGGAGGGGAAGGTTGTGCTGATCACGGGTGCGAGCAGTGGGATCGGTGCGGGTGCTGCGCGGGTGTTCGCGGAGCAGGGTGCGGTGGTGGTGCTGGCGGCGCGGCGTGGGGAGCGGTTGCGGGAGCTGGCGGGGGAGTTGGAGGGGGTGGGTGCGCGGGTGGGCTGGCGGGTGGTGGATGTGCGGTGCGGGGATGAGGTGCGGGCGTTGGTGGAGTTCGTGGTGGAGCGGTACGGGCGGTTGGATGCGGCGTTCAACAATGCGGGTGTGGGGCTGGAGCGGTCGCCGTTGCATCTGCTGGGGGACGACGCCTACGACACGGTGATGGACACCAATGTGCGCGGGGTGTGGAACTGCATGCGCCATGAGATCGCCGCGATGCTCGAGGGCGGCGGGGGCGCGATCGTGAACACCAGCAGTGTGGGGGGTCTGGTGGCCTCCTCGACGGGGGCGCCGTACATCGCGTCCAAGCATGCGGTGATCGGTCTGACCAAGGCGGCGGCGGTGGAGTACGCGCAGGCCGGTATCCGGGTCAACGCGGTGGCGCCGGGGCTCACCCGCTCGGAGATGGTCGACCAGTGGCTGCAGGTGCCGGAGGCGAGCCGGCGTGCGCTGCGCTCGGCGCCGGCGCAGCGGGCCGCGGAGCCCGAGGAGGTGGCGCGGGCGGCGGCGTGGCTGTGCAGCGAGCAGGCCAGTTTCGTGACGGGAGCGACCCTCGCGGTGGACGGAGGACGCACCGCCTGGTGACCTGCCCCGGCACGATCCCCGCACCACCCGGCAGCGCGGGCGCCCGCCCGGCGGCCGGGCACCGTGACGGGGACGACGCCCAGGTGCTGACCGCCCGGATGGTGACGGCGGGTCAGCGGCAGCGGCGTGCAGGCGGCACCGCGGGAGGCGGCGTGGCGTGGCGGTGGTGCGCGGGCGGCGCCGTGACGATGACGACGCCTGGGCTGGGACCGCCTGGGCGGTGACGGCGGGTCAGCGGCGGTGTGCAGGCGCCACCGTGGCGGCGGCGTATGGGCGGCGCCGGGCGATGACGACGCCTGGGCGGTGACGGCGGGTCAGCGGGGGTGGCGTGCGGCCGCGCCGTGATGGTGGCGACGCCTGGGCGGGGAGCGCCTGGACTGTGACTGCGGGTCGGTGGGGGCGGCGCGCGGGCGGCCTGGTGGTGGCGACGGAGGTTTCGTGACTCCGGTGGGGCGGTGGCGGTTCGGCGGCCGGTGCTGGTGGAGCGGCGGTGTGGTGGTGGCGCGGGGGTGGTGACGGCGGTGCGGTGGCGCCGGGTTGAGGGTGTGACAGGTGGTGGCGGGGCCGGTGTGAGGGGTGGCTGGTGGGGCCGCTGCGGCGGTGTGGTGCGGGTGGGTGTCGTCGCAGGTGCCGGGCGGGTGTGTGCCGGTGCCGGGGCGGGTGTGGGGTTGTGCCGGGTGGGGGTGTGGTCGTGTCGGGTTGGGGTGTGCTGCCGGGGGTAGGAGGCTGACCGTGGGGTAAGGTACCTCACGTTCGGTTTTGTTTACAGGAGCGTGGAGGGTCCCATGGCGCAGCAGGAACGTGCGGTACGGACCCGGCGCGCTGTTGTGGAGGCGGCGGCGGCTGTTTTCGCCGAGCGTGGTTACGCGGCGGCGACCATCGCGGAGATCCTCGAGCGTGCGGATGTCACCAAGGGTGCTCTGTACTTTCATTTCGGTTCCAAGGAGGCTCTGGCGCGGGGGGTGATCGATGCGCAGATCACGGCGGACTACTGGGTGCCGCGGGAGCTGAAGCTCCAGGAGCTGGTGGACATCTGCATGACGCTGGCGCACCGGATCCCGCAGGACGTGGTGTTGATCGCCGGTATCCGGCTGTCCGCCGATGTGCAGGGGCGGGAGCTGTTCGGCAGTGCCTGGCCGGCGTGGACGGAGCTGGTGACGGCGAAGGTCACGGAGGCCAAGGAGCGCGGTGAGGTGCTGCGGCACATCGACCCGCACGAGACGGCGGAGTTCATCCTGGGTGCCTGGCTGGGCATGCAGCACCTGTCGGAGGCCTACGCCGGCTGGGCCGATCTGCCCGAGCGGGCCTCCACGCTCTTTCGGTACGTCCTTCCCGCGATCGCCACCCCGGCCGCCCTGGTCAGCCTGGACATCGCGCCGGACCGGGGCCTGCGGGTCATCGAGGAGGCCCGGCGTCTGGCAGCCCAGCCCCAGCCTGAGCCCCAGCCGGCGGCAGGCTGACCCGGCAACACCCCCGGGTCCCGGCCACCGGCCCGCATTCCTGCAGTCCCGCACCCCGCAGTCCCGAACCCCGCGCTCCTGGCCGCGGGCCCGCACCCCGCAGTCCGCGCCCCGAGTCCTGTGGTCCGCACTCCGCGGTTCCTTCGGTCCGTGGTTGCGCGCTCCGAGTCCCGCGCCCCGTACCCCGTGGTCGGTGTTCCTGGCCGCGGTCCCGTCCCCCCGCGGCTCGCATCTCGTGATGCCGCGCCCCCGAGTCCTGCGGTCCGCGCCCGCACTCCGTACTCCGCGCTCTGTGCCGGTGTTCCCGGGGCGCCCTGGTCGCGGGCTCGTGGTCCGTGTCTGTGCGCCCTGTCCTCTCGTGCTCTGGGGTCCGGTGCTCCGTGTCGGGTGTCGGTGTTTCCGGGGGTGGCGGTGGGGTTTTCGGGGTGTGTTGGGGTCTGGCGGGGTGTGCAATCAAACCTGGCGGAAGGTTTCTCCAGGGGGGTCTGGTGTCCGGGTGGTGGCGTCGGTGACGGCATGTTGTGCGGTCGTGTCGTTAGGGTGCGGGTTTCACCGGGGCGGGCGGGGTGCGGCAGAGCCTGTAACCGACCGGGTGACCTGTTCCGGGCGGGCCCGGCCGGGTGGTGGGGCGGCTGCCCTGTCCGGGCATCCCCTGGTGAACAGGGGACTTGCGGGCTCTGCCCGGTGAGGGTGTCGGAGGGAGAGTCGTTCCGTGCAGCAATAACCAACCAGACATGCGGTTTGATAAGGTGGTGGGGGGATGAGGTTGGTCGGCAGGGAGGGTGCACATGGTCAAGCAGGCGCGGGCGGCTCGTACGCGTGAGGCCCTCATCGTCGCTGCGGCCGAGGTCTTCGCCGACAACGGTTATGCGCTGGCCAGCCTGCCGGCGGTGAGCAGGCGGGCCGGGGTGAGCACCGGTGCGCTGCATTTCCATTTCGCCAGCAAGGAGGCGCTGGCGCGGGAGGTGGAGGGGGCCGCGGCCGATGTGGTGGGCAAGATGGCGGCGGGCTGCCGTGGTTCGGCGGACACCCTGCTGCAGTCGCTGGTGGACGCGACCTGCCGGCTGCTGGCCGCCGTGGCCGGTGATCCGGTGGTCAGGGCCGGTTTCAAACTGAGCCATGATCCCTCGCTCAAGGGCGGACAGGAGTCCGGGGGGCTGGTGCGGTGGTGGTGCGAGTGGGTGCAGGACCTCATCGCCCAGGCCGGGGAGGAAGGCGAACTGGCCGGCGGGGTCTCGCCCGAGGACGCCGCCGCGGCCGTCGTCGCCGCGACGGTCGGCTTCGAGACGCTCAGCGGCTGGGACCTCGAGTGGGTCTCGCTGGAGCGGACCGCACGGTTTTGGACCTTCCTGCTGCCCCTGCTGGCCGCCTCCCCGCAGCAGGTCCGCGTCGAGCCGGACACCGCCGCCGGCGCGGGCGCACCGCAGGACCCGGACGAAGCCACCGAGTGACCGACCCCGCCCGGCACCGGCCCGCACCAGCCGCGCCGCTCGGCACCGGCCCGCGCCGCCCTGCGCCGGGCGGGCCGACGGGGCCGGGAGCTCGCAGGTGGCCGGGAGTTGACGGGAGTCGGCTGACGGCGGTGATGCTGACGGGTGTTGGCGCCCTCGGCGGGGGCCTGCGCAAGCGGGCGCCGCCCGAAGCAGGCGTGCCGACGGGAGTTGGGGATGCCGGCAGGTGCCGCCCCCCGGTGATGCCGACCTGGTTGCCGGGTGGCGGGTGCTGCCTTGGGGCCGGTGGTCACCTGCGTCGGTGATATCGATGGTCGGCGGGGCTGGCGCAGCGCCCCGGGCCTGCGGCGCCCACGAGTCAGGGAGCTGACCGGAGATCGGCTGACGCCGGTGCTGGCGGCAGGCGCCGGTGGTGCCGACGGGTGCCGCCCTAGGCGGGCGGGCCGACGGGATCCGGGGATGCCGTCGCAAGCCGGCCGGTGCATGCCTCGGGCCGGTGACGCCAGCCCGGTTGCCGACGTCAGGTGTTGCCTTGGGCCGGTGGTGACCTGAGTTGGTGGTGTCGTCGGCCGTCGGAGGCTGGCAGGCGTCGGCGGATGCTGCTCCGGGTTGCGGCGCCATGCCGGGCCCGGCGCCGCCGAGGGTTCGGGAGTTGACCGGAGGCCGGCTGAATCCAGTCACGCGGGCGGGTGCCGTCCGTGGCGGGCGTGTCCAGGGTGTCGGTGATGCCGTCGGAGGCAGGCCTCTGAACCGGTGATGCCAACGCGGTTGCCGGGGGTGGGTGTTGCCTTGGTTTCGGCGCTGACCCCGAGGCGGCGATGTCGACAGCCGGTGAAGCGCCGGGGGCTGGCAGGGGTCGGTGGGTGCTGCCCCCCGGCTGGTGATGCCAACCCGGAGGTCGGGAGTGGGTGTTGGCTTGGGCCGGTGCTGACCGGAATCGATGATGTCGACGGCTGGCAGAGGCTGGCGGGCGTCGGAGGATGTCGCTCCGAGGTGCGGCGGTGTGCCCCGGTCCGGGTGGCGGCCGACGGGTCCGGGCGCCGGCCGGAGACCGGCTGGTGTCAGTGATGGGGGGCGGGTGCCGTCCGCGGCGGGCGTCCGACGGGAGCTGGCGATGCCGTCGGACGCCAACCCGGTTGCCGGTGGAGGGTGTTGCTTTGGACGGTGCTGACCTGAGTCGTGATGTTGACGGCCCGCCGGGGTCGGCGTGCGTCGGCGGATGTCGCTCCGGTTGCAGTGGCACGCCAGGCCGGCGGCGCCGATGGGTCCGGGCGCTGGCGGGAGGGCGGCTGATGCCGGTGATGGGGGGTGGGTGCTGCCCGAGGCGGGTGTGCCGACGGGAGCCGGTGGGTGCCGCCCCCTGTGCTGGTGATGTCAACCCGGCTACTGGCGGCGGGTGTTGCCTTGGGGCGGTGTCGACCCGAGTCGGTGATGCCGACGGTCGGCGTGGCGGTCGGTGCAGTGCCGGGAGTCGGCGGGTGCCGCCCCGAGTCTGCGGCAGCGCGCCCCGGGCTCGTCGCGGTGGCGGTGTTCCGGGCCTGCGGATGGGCCGGGCTCGTCGCGGCGGTGGTGGTCCGGGTTGGCGGGTGGTGGGGGAGCCGTGGTGTCTGGAAACCGTCTTCGGGGTCTGGTCGTGGGTTCGGGGAGTGGCCGGTTCCTGGGGCGGTTTCGTTGCTCCTGTGGGGTGTTCGCCCTGTTTTAGGGGTGTTGGCTGGTGTGTCTTGCGGCTGCCTCGAGTCTGCGTCCATCCCGGGCGGGGCCGGTGTCCCGAGCGTTGACATACCGCTCGTGCTGTTTTTTACTGGGGGTGTCAGGGGACCGTTACGGACGGTGCCGGTGAATGGGGGAGACGCGTGGACATCGATGTACTGGGCACACTCGCCGTGCGGTACAACGGCGTGTCCATCACGCCGACGGCTCCCAAGCCCCGTCAGGTGCTGGCCCTGCTGGCGCTGAGGGTCGGTCAGGTTGTCCCGGTGGGGGTGCTGGCCGAGGAGCTGTGGGGGGCCAGGCCCCCGCGCAGTGCCCGCGCCACCCTGCAGACCTACATCCTGCAGCTGCGCGAACTCATCTCCGCCGCCCTCGACACCGGTGGCCCGGCGGCCGAAAACCAGAACCAGCACCAGGATTACGGCCAGGAGCAGAGCCAGGGCCAGGGCCAGGGCCTGGGCCGGGATCAGGACCGGAGCCGGGGCCAGGATCAAGGCGAGGGCCAGGGGCAGGATCAGATCCAGGGCCTGGGTCGGGGTGGGTGTGTGGGGGTGGGGCGTCGGCAGGCCAAGGATGTGCTGCTGACCGTGCCCGGCGGCTATCTGCTCAAGAGTGGTGAGGGGGTCAGTGACGTGCGGCGGTTCGAGCGGCTCGCCGGCAGCGGGTACCGGGCCATGGACGCCGAGGACTATCCCCAGGCCGCGCGGCTGCTGCGCCAGGCGCTGGAGCTGTGGAGCGGTCCCGCGCTGGCCGATGTCCGTACCGGTCCGCAGTTGCGTACCGAGGCCAAGCGGCTGGAGGAGAGCCGGCTGTGTGCCCTGGACCAGCGGGTCGAGGCCGATCTGCGGCTGGGCCGCCACCGTGAGCTGCTGGCCGAGCTGACCGTGCTGATCAGCCAGTACCCCATGCACGAGAGTCTGTGCGGCCAGTACATGCTGGCCCTCTACCGGTCCGGGCGCCGCGGTGAGGCGCTGGATGCCTACCAGCGGCTGCGCGCGACCCTGGTGCGCGCCATGGGTCTGGAGCCCTCGCCCGCGCTGGCCAAACTGCAGCGCTCCATCCTGATGTCGGGCCCCGACACCTTCCCGGCCCGTCCCGCGGCGGGCGCCGGTGCAGGCGCAGGCGTGGCTCGGGTGGGCTGACACACCCGGCCCCCGCGCCGGTCCGCTGCCGACCTGTACCCGGGCCCCTGTGGCGGCCGGTATCCGGTCCTGTACGTCTCTCCACCAGGAATCGAGCAGCGCTCGGCTGCGGCCGGGCAGCGTTGATCACACCGGAGGAGGAGATCACGCATGTCGTCGCAGCGCAGACACTGCGCCCGGCACACCGCCGAGGTCGCGGCCCCCGCCGGCGTCGTCTACGGCCTGCTCGCCGACGCCCCGCGCTGGCCCGTCCTGCTGCCCTCCTACATCCATGTCGAACGCCTCGACGCCACCGCCGCCGGTGACAGTCTGCGGCTGTGGCACCTGCACGGGGGCCGGGTGCATGGCGCGCGTGTCCGCCGCGTCCTGCACCCCGGCCCGCGCCGCATCGAGTTCGAGCACCAGGACCTTCACGCGCCCGGCGTGCCGATGCACGGGTACTGGAACGTGTCACCCCAGGGGCCCGGCCGCTGCCTGGTGACCCTGCACCAGGAAACCCCGGCCCCGCCCGGCCCGCCGCCCGGGGTGCCCGGGGTGTCCGACACGCCTGGCGCACCCGGCCTGTTCGGCCCGCCCCAAGGGCCCGACACGCCCGGCGCATCCGGCGTATCCGACCCGCCCGGGGTGCCCGACCCGCTCGGCGTGCCCGGCGCGCCCTGGGTGTCCGACGCCCCCGGAGCGTGCGACGCACCCGGGACACCCGGTATGCCCGGCGTGTCCGGGGTGCTCGGTCCGTTCGACACGGCTGACGCGGCTGACGCGTCTGGTGTGTCGGGTGCGCTTGAGGTGCGGGTGCGGGCACAGGTGGCGGCGGTGCGTGCGGCGGCCGAGCGCTGGGACCGTCTGGACGAGCTGCTGCTGTCCTTCGAGGACAGTCTCCGTGTCTGCGGTTCCCCGGAGATCGTCTACGACTTCCTCTACCGCGTCGGGGACTGGGCCGATCTGGTTCCCCATGTCGAGCGGGTGGAGGCCGGCGAGGAGCGGCCCGGTGTGCAGCGGACCGTCGTGCACACCAGTGATCCCGGCACCGGGGACACGGCTGTCTTCGGGGGCGTGCGGCTGTGTTTCCCGGCCGCCGGGCGCATCGTCCACCGGCAGACCGTGACGCCCGATCCCATCGCCGCGTACTACGGGGAGTGGTCCCTGGAGCCCGACACCTCCGGGGTACGGGTCGCGCACCGGCACCAGGTGATGCTCCGCGACAGCGTGCTGGAGCCTGCCGCGGGGACCGGCACGCTGCCCGTCGACGCCCGCCGCCAGGTGCGCGAGTGGCTCGGGCGCACCAGCACGGAGACGTTGACCCTGGCGCGCTGGCACGCCGAGAGCGCCCTGCGCCGGCTGCGATGAGGGCGCCCGGCGAGATTTCCGAAGCGACCGGCATCACGACGACGAGGAGATCGGCGATGGCTCCCACCCGGCCGCACCGGCAGGCCGGGCGGCCCCCGGCGACACCGGCCCCCCACACCGGGACCCAGCACACGGCCCCCGCCCAGGAACTCGACGACACGGTGCAGCACGAGGCGCCCGCCCCGATGCCTGCCGATGTACCCGGGAGCGCGGTGCAGCACGCGGCGCCTGCCCCGGCACCCGTCGGTGTGGCGCCCGCTCAGGAACTCGACGCCGCGGTGCGGCACGACGTGCCCGCCGGGGTGTCCGGGAGTGCGGCGCGGCATGCGGCGGCTGTCCCGGTGTCCGCCGGTGTGGCGCCCGCTCCGGTATCCGATGGCGCGGTGCGGCACGTGGCGCCTGCGCCGGTGACCGAGGGTGCGGTGCCGTACGGCGTGTCCGACGGGGCGGAGCAGTACGCGGCGTGGCTCGCTGTGCTGCTGGGGGATGTCCGTGATCCCGCCAATCCCTATGGCCGTGCCGCGCTGTGGGCCCGCGGCCAGGGCGGCCTGCCCGCCCCGCCGGCCGGGCTGCCCGGCCCCGACAGCCTGCCCGCCGATCGGCTCGTCCGTGCTCTGGGTCCGCTCTTTCGCCGGGATCTCGCTCTCGCCCATGCCTGGAGCATCGGGCCGCCGGCGAGCGCCCCGATGCCGCATCCGGCGGCCGCCCTGCTCGGCCCGGCCGCCCTGCTTGCCGCGGCCGGCGCCGTCCTGCGCGGTGTGGCCCGCATCGTGGAGGGCCTGAGCCGCTACGAGGCGGCGGCCCGGCAGTGGCGGCCGGTCCTGGCCACCGTCTTCGCCGATCTGCTGGCCTGCCGGAGCCTGACGGACGCGGCCCTGCGCGCCTGCCCCGCCCCCGACCGGCCCGACACAGGTGACGGCGACGGGGACGGCAAGTTGCTCGCCGCGGTCGTGGCGTATCTCGTGCCCCAGCTCGCCGTCGAACTGCTCGGGGATCTCGAACTGGTCCTGAACGAGTGCGGGTTCGACGCCCACACCGTCGAGCGGCGCGCCCTGGCCAGGGTGGTACGGGACCGGGCGCTGGCCGGGGCCGGCCCGGCGGCCACCGGTGCCGCCCAGGCCCGCATCGTGCGCACGCTGAACGCGACGGGCGGCCCGGACCGCCACAAGAGCCACGAGGCCACACCACCCCCGGCACCGGCACCGGCCCCGCTCCACGACACCGCCACCCCGGGCACCGCCACCGCCTCCGGCCCTGCGGCGGTCCCCGGCAGCACCGGCCCGCAGACCGCCACGCCACCGCCGGCTGCCGCCGCCCGGCTGTCGCCCGCCACCGCGACGCCACCGGCCGCCGGCACTGACCCGACCGGCACCGCCCTTGCCCCTGTCGGCTCCGGCTCCGGTGCGCCGGCCGCAACGACCCCGCCGCCCACCGCCGCCGGCATCACCGACACCGACACCGGTACTGGCGTCGATGCCGCTGCTCATGCCGATGTGGCCGCGCTCGCCCGGATCGGTCGCCGGCTGGCCGCCGAGCGGCGGGCTCTGCGTGGTGCGTGGGCGTGCACCGCCGGGCACGATGTGGCCGACCCGGCGCTGCGCGCGCTGGCGGACCGTCAGGCCCTGCTGGTGCTGGCCGACCGGACGACGGCCGCGCGGGAGGAGGCCGCCCGCGCGCGTGATCCCTTCCTCGCCGGCGCCGGCTGGGCGCTGCTGGCGCTCGGCCGGATCACCGTGCGGCTCGGGCTGCCGCTGCCCGCCGGCATGCCGGACGCGCAGCCGGGCGTGTGGGACGAACTGGCCCGCCGCGCGCTGCACGCCACGGACGAGGACCTGTACGCGGCGGGGCCGGCGTGGTGAGCGGCGGCGCGGCACCGCACGAGCACGAGCACGAGTGCGAGCACGAGCGCGGGCACGGCCGCACACCAGCGCCGCCAGTGGTGCCGGTGACGCCGGTGGTGCCGGCGCCGTGTCATGTGCCCGGGCCCGACGGGCCGTGGGAGCAGGTCCAGGAACACGCCGAACAGACGGGACGGGCGGTGGTGCACACCACCTGGGGCCAGTGGCTGGCACCGGCCCTGCTCGACCCCGACCTGCGCGCCCTGCTGGGCCGCGACTGGCCGCGCTACCGCCGGCACCCGGCCCCGGCCGGACGGCTGATCCTGGCCGTCTCCCGGATGGTGCTCAAGCACACGGCCGCCGCCGTCCTGCAGGTCCCCGCCGCCCGGCTCGACCTCGCCGCCCTGCCCGGCGGGCGGCCCGTGCTGCGCGGGCTGGGCGCGGACGTGCAGGTCAGCCTCGCCCACACCGACGAGCTGATCGTGGCCGGCGTCAGCCGCACCGGTCCGCTCGGGGTGGACGCCGAGCCCGCCGGACGCCGGATCTCCTTCGAGGCGCTGCGCGAGCACGTGTGCACCGCCGAGGAGGCCGGGCGGCTGGCGGCCCTGCCCGAACCCGAACGCACCCAGGCGTTCCTGCGCCTGTGGACCCTGAAAGAGGCCTACGTCAAGGCACTCGGGCACGGCATGCGGCGCCGCTTCTCGGCCATCGGCTTCACCTGGGACACGGCCGCAAGCGCCCGCCTCACCGGGGACGGCGCCGGGCAGTGGGCCTTCGCCACCCACCTCGTCGACGGCCGCTACCTGGTCAGCCAGGCCCACCACTCAGGCCAGGCCCACCACTCAGGCCAGGCCCACCACCCGGGCCAGGACCGCCACCCGGGCCAGGCTCACCACCCGGGCGAGGCCCGCCACTTGGGCGAGGCCCGCCATCCAGGCGAGGTGGGCCTCCCAGGCGAGGTGGACCTCCCGGGCAAGGTGGGCCTCTTGGGCGAGGTGGGCCTCCCGGGCCAGGTGCATCCCCCGGGCGCCGCGCCACCGCAGCCGGACACACCGAGCCCCCCGCCCTGCGCGGACCGGCCGAGCTCCCCGCCTCCCGCGGAGGCTCCGCACCCGCCGCACCCGGTGTCCCCGGCGCGGCCGCCGCTCGGCGGGCGGGTCCTGGACTTCCCCGGACGGCGTGGTTCCGGACAGCGGTGAGCAGACATGGCAGTGGGGGGACGACGGCTTGTGGCCGGCCGTGCAGAAACGATTCGAAAAGGAGGCGGGGGTGGCGGACAGAGCTGCCGCGGCAACGCTGTGCGCCGTCCCCGGGGGGCGATGAGGAGTCATCACTCGTACGACGGCACCGTTCTGGCCGTCGTACACGAACCGCAGGACACCCACGGCCGCTCGCCGCTCGTCCTCGAACTGTGCGGAGCGACCCGCACGGATGCCGAGGCGGTCGCCGCCCGCGTCGCGAGATCCCACCGGGCCTACGACGTCGAACTGGACGTACCCGCAGACCGCACACCACAGCACCGCACACCCGACGGCACACCACCTGACGGCACACCCCAGGACGGCGTACCGGGGGACGGCGCGCCGGACGGTGTGCCGGGGGACGGTGTGCGGGGTCCGGCCGTGCGGGCGGACCGGTATCTCCTGCGGCTCAGCCCGCGCGGCCCCGACAACCCCGACAACCCCGACGACCCGGACGGCTCGGCCGGGATGCTCGGCCCTGACGTCCCGCACGGCCTGCCCGGCCTGCTCGGCCCCGATGTCCCGCACGGCCTGCTCGGCCTGGACGGTCCGCTCGGCTCGGACGACTCGCGCGGCTTGGACGGTTCGGACGGTCCGTTCGGCTTGCCCGGTCCGGACGGTCTGTTTGGTCCGGGTGGGGCCGGGCCGGTGCTCACCGAGGACCTGCTGGCCGATCTGCTGGCGCCGCCCGCCGCGGGCACGGTCCCGGTGCGGGGGCATCAGCGGGCGCTGCTTACGGCGGCGGCCGGTCATCAGGGCGGTCCCGGCCGTTTCGTGGAGCAGCTCCACTGGGACTGGACGGGGCCGCTGGATGTCACCCGGTTCATCGCCTCCTGGCAGTCCCTGGCCGAGCGCGAGACGGTGCTGCGGGCGTCCTTCGACTGGGCCGGCGCCCCCCGCCTGGTGCTGCACGACCACGCGGCGGTCGAGGTCGTCCGCCACGGGCCGGCCGGTGCCGGCTGGCAGGACCTGCTGCGCCGTGAGCGCGAGCGCGGCTTCGAGCTGTACCGGCCCTCCCTGCTGCGGGTGTCCCTGTTCGAGGGACCGCCCCGGGCGAGCCGCCCCACCACCGGCACCGGCCCCACCCCTGGTACCGGCACCGGCACCGGCACCGGCACCGGGGCCGGGGCCGGGGCCGGGGCCGGGGCCGGCAGCAATACCCGTACCGGGGCCGGGGCCGGGCGGGGGGCCGTCCGGCTGCTGGTGACCTATCACCGGGCGCTGCTCGACGAGCGCGGGGCGCGGCTGCTGGTGCGCCAGTTCTACCGTTCCTATCTCGCCGGCGGTGTGCTGCCCGGCGCCGACCGGCGTCCCGACATCCGTGACCACGCCCACTGGCTGGCCCGTCAGGACGCGGCCGCGGCCCGGGAGTTCTGGGCGGCGGCCGCCCCGCCGGCCGGCGCCGCCCTCACCCCGGCCCGCCCGGGTGTACCGCCCCACCCGGGCCGGGAGACGAGCCCGGGCGGGGAGACGGGCCCCCTGGCCGGGGGGCCCGGCAGTCCGGCTGAGGAGACGGGCCCCCCGGCCGGGGGGACGGGCCGTCCGGCTGGGGGGACGGGCCGGGTCCGGCGTGTTCTCAGGCCGGTGCAGAGCGCGCGGCTGCGTTCCTGGGCCGGGGGCCGGGGCGCGGGGGAGAGCAGTGCCCTGCACGTGGTGTGGGCGCTGCTGCTGTACCGGGCGGCCGGCCGGCCGGGGCCGTGGCCGGTGGCGTTCGGGGTGCACCTGTCGGGACGCGACCTGGCGCTGCGGGGCGGGGCCGGCATCCCCGGACTGCTGGGCGGGCCGCTGCCGATGACGGTCACCGTGGACGGGGCCACGCCGCTGGCGGACCTGCTGGTGCAGGTCCGCGACGCCGCGCTCGACCTGACCGCCTACGCGTGGGTGTCGGCCGGCCAGGTCCGCCGCTGGAGCGGACGGGCCTCGCAGTCCCCGCTGACCGAGACGACCGTCCGCTTCGAGACCCACCCCGAACTGCCGGCCAACCTGCGGGCCGAACTCGCCGACCAGGCCATCACGGCGGGCGCCCCGCACAGCGCGGGCGGCGCCACCACCCTGCCCGTCACCCTGGTCGCCCACCACGACCCGCAGGACGCCCTGGTGCTCGACGCTTTTTACGACCGGGCCAGGCTCACCGACACCGACGCCGCCGAGACCCTCGCGCAGTGCCTGCACCTGCTGCGCAGCCTGCCCGACCATCCCCACGAGACGTTCACCGTCGCCGACGCCCTGGCCCTGCTGGGCACCTCGCAGGTGCCCGCCATGACCCCGCCGCCCGCCGGCGCCTCCCCGGTCCTCGCGGTGCTGCGCGCCGGGCGGGCCGGGGCGGACCTCGTGTGCCTGGTCACCGTCCCCGGCGTCACCCCCGGCGCCTACGACCTGCTCCTGCGCGCCCACCAGGGGCCCGAACGCATCGTCTCGCTCACCCTGACCGGCGCTCAGGCACCCCCCGCCGTCCCGGCGGACCTGCTCGACGGCACCCGGCAGCTGACCGTGTGCGGGGTGGGCCCGGCCGGCCCGGCCGCCCACGACCTCGCCCGCCGCACCGCCCGCCGCACGGGCCGCACCCCCACCGCGGTCATGACCGGACTCGGCAGCGCCGCCGAGACCGCACGGGCCCTGTCCCGGGCCCTGCGGGCGGTACGGACCCGCACCACCTGACCCGAACACCGGACCTCAAGCCCCACCCCAACCTCCCAGGCCCAAGCACCGAGCACCAAGCCCCAAACGCCGAGCCCCAAGCCCCAAACATCGAGCACCGGGCACCGGACATCAGCCGTCGGGGGCACCGGTGTCGCCGGTGTGCCGGGGTGTGCCGGGGTGTGCCGGGGTGTGCCGGGGTGTGCCGGGGTGTGCCGGGGTGGGCCGTCCAGTGGTCCGAGAGCGTTCCTTGAGTGCCGTGGCCGAGGGTGGCGGCACCTGCGGGAGGAGGCGCCATGGGCGACGTGGAGAGCGGCCGGCCGGCGGCCCTGCGCGTCGAGCGCGGCAGTGCGACCGAGGAGGAACTGGCCGCGCTGACCGTCGTCCTGCTGGCCCTGCGCGCCCGCCCGGCACCCGGGCGGCCGGAGGCGCTGCCGGCCGCCGGACCGCGCCGGCTGCTGCCCGGCGGCCAGGACCACGGGCCGTACAGGCGGCGGTGAGGTGACCCTCCGGCGACCACAGCGAGAATACCTGCCGGTTTGTTTGAGGAAAGCACCGACGGCGAGATCGGACCGGTCTGCCGGGTATGCGCCCCCGGCCCCGCCGCCGCGCGCCGCCCGGCCGGTGGCCCCGCGGAACGGGAACAGGCTTGCTGTCACCGGGAAGTTGTCCCGCACGCGGCCCCGTTCGAGGGTTGCTGCACCGCCGCTCGAAGGTTGTTAAAAACAGGACGATCGGTCTCGTATTGACATACCGTCTGTGCTGTTTTTTAATGTTGGAGTGTCAGCAGCGCACGGGGACAGGGGAGTCGGCGTGGACATCGAGGTATTAGGTGCACTGGACGTGCGGGAGAACGGGGTGTCCGTCGCCCCGACGGCCCCCAAGCCCCGCCAGGTGCTGGCGCTGCTGGCGGTCCACGCGGACCGGGTGGTGCCGGTCGCCTCGCTCATCGAGGAGCTGTGGTCCGCCCGGCCCCCGCGCAGTGCGCGCACCACCCTGCAGACCTACGTGCTGCAGTTGCGCGAGCTCATCGGCCAGGCGCTGGCCCGCGGCGCCGCGGACGGGCCCGGATCCGGGTCCGGGCCCGGGTCCGGGGGCCGTAGTGCCAAGGACGTCCTGGTCACCCTGCCGGGCGGGTATCTGCTCGCCGCGTCCGGCGGTACCAGCGACGTCCGCGAGTTCGACCGGCTGGCGGGACTGGGCTACCGAGCCATGGACGCCGGCGACTTCGCGGGCGCCTCCCGCACCCTTGGCGCCGCCCTGGACCTGTGGTCGGGCTCCGCCTTCGCCGACGTGCAGACCGGCGCCCAGCTCACCATGGAGGCCAGGCGCCTGGAGGAGAGCCGGCTGTGCGCGCTCGACCAGCGCATCGAGGCGGACCTGCGGCTCGGCCGGCACCGCGAAGTCCTGGCCGAACTCACGGTTTTGACCAGCCGTTACCGCAACCACGAGAACCTGCACGCCCAGTTCATGATCGCGCTGCACCGCTCGGGGCGGCGCGGTGAGGCCCTCAACGCCTACACCCACCTGCGCACCACCCTCAGCCGCGACCTGGGCCTTGAACCCTCCCCGCGACTGCGCCGGCTCCAGCACTCGATCCTGATGGCCGCACCCGAGGGCCCGCCGGATCCGCCCGTCCCGGCCCGCGCCGCGGCCGGACCGCAGATCACCGCCGGCCGCTGACCGCCCCGGCAACCAGCCGCGCACACGGGCCACCGGCCCCCGGGCCGGTATCCGCCCCGCCACCAGCCCCGGCCGGTATCCGCCCCGGCCACCAGCCCCAGTCGGTATCCGCCGGCCACCGGCCATCAGCCCCGGCCGGTGTCCGCCCGGCCGGCGCCTGCACCATCCCGCCCCGCCCCGCCCCGCCGTGCCGCGCGGGAGTTCTGCTGCCGCCTCCCCGTGTGCGGAGGGGCACGCCCGTCCCGGTCCAAGTGCCGGGGTTTTCCACGAAGGGACGCGTTGATGACCAGCGAGCCGACGGCATCCTCCGACGGCCACGGAGAGGTTCTTGCCGAGCTCACCGCCGTGCTGGCCGGTGTCGTGCACGCCGACCCCGACCGGGTCGACCCCGACCAGCCCTTCCCGGTCCTGGGCCTGGACTCCCTGCTCACCATCGAGTTCGTCGCGGCCATCGACCAGCACTTCGGTGTCCGTATCGCCGGCGCGGACCTCTACACGTACGCCACCCCCGCCCTCCTGGCCCGCCGGCTGAGCGCGCTTCGCCACGGCGCGGACGAGGTCCCCGCGGCCCGGGACGCGGGTGCCGCGGCGGCGGTGCTGCAGGTGCTGCGCCACGAGTTGGCGCGGATCCTGCACTGCGACCCGTGGGAGATCGACGGCGGCGCCGCCTTCGCGGAACTGGGCATCGACTCCATCCTGGCCGCCGACTTCACCGCCGGCGTCAACCGCGCCTACGGCCTGAGCGAACGCCCCGTCACCGTCCACGAGCACCCCAGCCTCGCCTCGATGGCCGCCTACATCGCCTCCCGCACCCGGGACACCCCCGACACCCCGGCCCCGGACACCTCCGCCCCGGACGCCTCCGCCCCCGGCCCCGCCGCGGTATCCGCCGGGCAGCACCAGCACCAGCACCAGCAGCCGCAGCCGCAGGCGGAGTCGTCGCCGCAGCAGCCCGCCCCCGCGGCGGTGCGGCGGCCCGCGCTGTCCCAGGAGGAGGTCCTCGCGCTCCTGGACGCGGTACGAGGCGACCGGATCGGTGTCGACGAGGCCGCCGCGCTCCTGGCCCACCGCCCGGCCTGAACGGCCCGCCCGCAAAGCACCGCCGGCCCACCGGCTGCCGCGCCTGCCGCGGACCCGGCGGCCCCGCGCCGCCACCTCACCGTCGTACGCAGCGGGACGGCGACCCCCGCACGGGGGACGGCGACCCCGCACGGCAACCGGGACGGCGACCGAGACGGCAACCGAGACGGCGAACCGAGACGGACTGAAACGACACCATGACCCTCACCGCACCGCAGCCGCCCGCCGCCGGGCTCGGCCCGCACCCCACGGTGGTGCCCCCGGTGAAGCTGTGGCTGTGCCCCAACGACGCCCTCCCGCCGGCCGTCACCGCCATCCTGGCCGCGCACTGGCTCGACGAGCGCGAGAACGCGACCGCCGCCCGGTTCCTGTTCGAACGCGACCGCCGCCAGTACCTCGTCGCCCACACCCTGGTCCGCCGCGCCCTGGCGCTTGAGGCCGGCCTCGGCGAGGCCGAGCTGGTCATCTGGCGTTCCTCGCGCGGGCGGCCCTTCCTGCAGCCGCTGCCCGGCGGCCTGCCCCGGGGCGGCGGCCACCTCGACTTCAACCTCTCCCACGCCGGCGGCTACAGCCTGCTGGGCATCGTGCGCACGGCACGCGTCGGCGTCGACGTGGAGTGCCTGGACCGGGAGGCGGGCGCCCTGGAGACCATCCTGACCACCTTCACCCCCGGCGAGCGGCACTGGGCGCGGCAGGCACCCCCCGGACGCCGGCGCGACCGACGGGTGCTGCGGCTGTGGACGTTGAAGGAGGCCTACTCCAAGGCCCGCGGACTGGGACTTGGCCTGCCCTTCGACGAGTTCGCCTTCACCCTGGACGACGACCGCGGCGTCCTGGCCTTCCAGCCGCCCGCCGACGACGCGGCCGGCCGCTGGCGGTTCCTGGAACTGGAACCGGTCCCCGACGTGCTGGCCGCGGTGGCCGTCCCCGCCGACGACGACCCCGCCCCGCACCTGGAACTGCACCAGGGATTCCCCTGGGACCGCGCCGCACCGCGCACCATCACCCTGCCCGCACCCGCCCCCACACCGCACACCCCCCACCGCGAGACGGCCACCGCACCGCACTGACCCCCGCCCACCCGTCCACCCACCCGTCCACCCACCCCGCCCGCCGACACCGTTCGCCGCCCACCGCCCGCCAGGCACCCGCGCAGGTGCCGGCGGACGGAAAAGGAAAAAGGGTATATGGCGGTGCGCAATTGCCCGCCCTCCCGGAATCCGTACCGAAATCTGCATCGAAATCTGCACCGGAATCCTTACCGGAATCCGGAGTTCATTTCCGGTGCGGGTGCAGGTGCTCTCGAGTGCCGTGTATTTGACGCACCACCCCACGTGGAGCACCGCTGGAGGACCGCTACAGGAAAACGCTCGGGGGGCACGGACCCGGCTAGCGTGCCTAGCGGCGGAGATTTCCGGCCACAAAAGGAACTGGACAAGGAACTCGACGAGGTGGGGAGGCCACCATGGAGATTCAGGTTCTGGGTCCGTTGAGTGCCGAGGTCAACGGGGGATCCATCGTTCCGACGGCGGGCAAGCCGCGACAGATCCTGTCGCTGCTGGCGCTCTACCCGGGACGTGTCATGCCTGTTCCCACGCTCATGGAGGAACTCTGGGGAACCGAGCCTCCGGCGAGCGCACTGACGACCCTTCAGACGTACATACTGCAACTGCGCCGGCGGCTCGGCACGGCCATGGGCCCGGGCGCACCGGCCGGCGCGAAGGACATTCTCGCCACCCGGCACGGCGGATACCTGCTGCAGATCGACAGGAGCTGTGTCGATGTGCACACCTACGAGGAGCTGACCCGCCAGGGCCAGGCCGCGTTCGTGGAAGGCGACGACGAGGTGTCCGCGGAACGGTTCCGCACGGCACTGGACCTGTGGACCGGGCCGCCGCTGGTCGACGTGAGACTCGGTCCCGTCCTGGAGATCGAGGTCATGCGGCTGCAGGAGAGCCGGCTGGTCACCGTCGAGCGGCGCATCGACGCCGACCTGCGGCTGGGCCGCCACGCGCAGCTCATCGCCGAACTGACCGAGCTGACCGCCCGCCACCCGCACCACGAGGGCCTGCACTCCCAGGTCATGGTGGCGATGTACCGCTCGGGCCGGCAGGCCACGGCCCTGGAGGTCTACCGCAGGCTGCGCATCCGGCTCATCGACGAACTGGGCGTGGAGCCCTCCCCGCAGCTCCAGCGCATGCACCAGGCCATGCTGGCCGTGGACCCGCAGCTCGACCTGCTGGCGGGACCGCGCCACGGCTCGACCTTCGACCTGTTCGCGGCGTGAGGCACGGCCGCCGCCCGGCCGCCCCCGGCGGCCGGGCAGGCCGCGGCACCCCGCCCGCCGCGCGTCACCGGCCCGACGCCGGGCGGCCCGACCGTCATCCGGTCCGGCCGCCCGGCGTCCGCCGTGCCCGGCCTCAGGCGGCCAGGGCCCGCAGCCGGGTCAGCGTCGACCACAGGACCCCCGGGGTGGCGAAGGTGTCCAGGGAGAGGACGTCGTCCACGAAGTGCACCTGGTAGGCGCCCTCCAGCGAGCCCAGCAGCTCCACCGCGCCCAGCGAGTCCAGCCCCGCGAGCCGCAGGTCCGTATCGGCCTCCAGCGGTTCGCCCGCGCCGTGGAACGGCAGGTACTCACGCAGCAGTTCCTCGAACTTGTTGTCCCAAGCCATCGCTGACCTCACCCTTTGCGTGTCGTCGATTTTCACCGGCCTTCTCGCCGGTCGTGTGTCTGGCGCTACTGGGCTGGGCCAGGAGCGGCCAGGGCCGTCGCGGGGGCGGCCGGGGTGGTGGACGCCCCGCCGAGGAACACGGGCCCCACGGCGGGGCGGGGACACCGGCCGTTCAGCAGCAGGCCGGCCGCGCCCTGAGCCGACGGCGGCAGACGCGATGCCGGTGCGCTGGGCGATACGGTCCGCCGTGGCGGCGGCCCGGGCGATGGCCGCCGCCACGGCGTCGGCAGGGTGCAGGCAGGCCTGCATCGCCCGGGCGAAGGGGCCGGTCGGTGTCCGGGAGGTGCTGGGCGGGCCGGGTGGGGGTCAGCAGGGGGGTTGCCGCCGCTGGAGTCGTAGAGGAACGCGGCCTGCCCGCGGCGTCCGGCCTGCTCGGCGAGCGCGGTCACCTCGGCCGGGGAGAGTCGTGCCAGGCGGATGTGCCGGCACGTGGACCGGCACATCAGCTCGGCCGCGAACGCCCGGTCGCCGCTGTCATGGGGGACCGTCCGCGCAGCGACCAGCAGCAGGCGCCCGCCGTGCCCGCGGCGGGTGAGGTGGCGTACGAGGTCCAGGGACTCGGCGTCGGCGTGGTGGACGTCGTACGCCCACATGACCGGCGGGTTTGCCCCCGCCCGCCTCACCCGGCCCGGCGTCCGGCGCCGCGAGGCCCGTGCCGTCGAGCCCCCGCCGCGCGGTGTTTTCCCGCCGGGCGGGAGAGCCGGCAGCCGGCGGAGCATGTCCCGCACGCTTCGGTGCCCCACCGGGGAGCCGGCCGCGCACGGCACCACCGCTCCCGCGGCAGCGGCCCGTTCGATCAGCAAATGCACGAGCGCACTCTTGCCGCAGCCCGCAGCCCCCTCCATCAAAACGGTGCGCGAGCATCCTTCGGCGCAGTCGGTGAAAGCGTCCGTCAAGGTTCTGATCGCCGCGCTCCTGCCGGCCAACGTCATGGCTGTCCTGTCGGTCGCTCCACCCCCACCGGGCCAGCCTGGCCACGCCGCCTACAGCAGCGGTCGAGCCACGGCGGAACCCGCGGGGGCCGCCGCCACGGCCGAGGATGATGACGGAAAGGGAGAAAGGACAAGGAGGAGGCGAGGCACGAGGAGAAGGGGAAAACTGAAAGCCCCGGGCGTTCGTTCACGCCGGGGATGAATGCAACACTGCTCTGACATGCGCTTTGAAGTGGACGGTTTCGCTGCTCGATGTACCGGTAGACGATCGCTAAAAATGCTCCGCCGCACGATGCGAAGAAATGCGAGGGCGACCGCAGGTGCCCGTGCAAGACGGCGCGGTCGATCCGGCCGGTGAACTCCTGCCGCATGATTGCTTCGCAGCGTGTCAGCATCTCGTCGTTGAACACCCCGCGCCCGGGCTTCGTCACGAAGACCGCGTGCACATCCACCGCTGAAACGACGTGTCTGCCACACCTGTGGTCTTTTTGACCATCTGTGAGACCAGCCCCAGTAGTCTCGTGGGTGTGCGGCTCCGTTACAACTACCGGGCCTACCCGGATGCCCTGCAGCGTCGTGCGCTGGCGCGTGCGTTCGGGTGTGCCCGGGTGGTGTGGAACGACTGTCTGCGAGACCAGAAGCAAGCGCAGGCGGCAGGACTGCCGTATGTGAAGTCGTCCGAGCTGTCCCGTCGTCGCATCACCTTGGCCAAGCGCACCGTAGAACGGGCCTGGCTCGCCGATGTCTCGGCGGTTGTCTTGCAGCAGTCTCTGCGAGACCTGGACACCGCCTACAAGAACTTCTTCGACTCGATCAAGGGCACGCGGCAGGGCCGCAGGGTCGGCCCTCCCCGCTACAAGTCGAGGAAGGACACCCGGCAGTCCATCCGCCTCAACACCAACGCCTTCCGCCTCCAGGGCGACGGCACGGTCTACGTGGCCAAGGTCGGCAACCTCAAGGTCAAGTGGTCCCGCCGGCTTCCAGCCACGCCCACGTCGCTGACCGTCACCCAAGACAGCTCCGGCCGCTACTTCCTCAGCTTCGTCGTCGACACCGAGCCGGACATCCTTCCCGCCCTGGCGGCCGACGCGGGTCTCGATCTCGGCCTGTCCGCCTTTGCCGTCCTCTCCAACGGCAGCAAGATCGACAGTCCCCGCTTCCTGCGCCGGGCCGAGAAGAAACTCAAGCGACTTCAACGGGAGTTGTCCCGCAAGACGAAGGGATCGAAGAACCGGGCCAAGGCCCGTATCAAGGTCGCACGCCAGCACGCCAGGGTGGCGGACCGGCGCCGGGACTTCCACCACAAGGCATCCACCCAGATCATTCGCGACAACCAAGCGGTGTATGTGGAAGACCTCGCGGTGTCCGGCCTGGCACGCACCCGGCTCGCCAAGTCCGTGCACGACGCGGGATGGTCCGTGTTCGTCGGCATGCTGGAGTACAAGGCAGTCAAACACGGCCGCACCTTCGCCAAGGTGGACCGCGCCTTCCCGTCCTCCCAGGTCTGCTCGGCCTGCGGATTCAGAGACGGCCCCAAGCCCCTGCACGTCCGGGAATGGACGTGCAGCGCATGCGCCACCGTGCACGACCGCGACCACAACGCAGCACGCAACGTCCTCTTCGAAGGACGCCGCATCGTCGCCGCCGGACGGGTGGAGACGCCAAACGCCTGTGGAGCGCCGGTAAGACGGGCACACGTGCCCGCACAGCGCGTTGAAGCAGGAAGCCCCCGGGAAGGGTCAGACGGCCCAGGCCCGAATCCCCGGACTTCAGTCCAGGGAGCACGTCAACCGTTCTCCATTCCCGCTCTAGCGCGTACGGCCATGATTTCCGGGCCTCCGTACGGTCGTACGGAGGGCGGAGCAGGAGGAAGGGCCTCGTCATGACGCCGGCGCTGACCGAGCCCCTCAGCGGGGCGCTGCACGAACTCCTCACCGCGCGCAGTCTGCGCGAGCGCAACAGGGAACTCGTCCTCGCGCTGGTCGCGGCGGGCAACCGGGGCGAGGTCAACCACCTCACCCGCCACTGGGCGGGCGCCGGGGAGCGGGGCGGGCGGACGCTGCCCGAGGGACTGGGCCTGCGGGCCGAGAGCGTCGTCGCCGACCACGACGTCGTCGCCCTGCGCGCGACCGCCCGGGCCGGCACGGCCACCTGGTCCCTGATCGCCGAACTGCGCTTCGACGCCGCGGGCCGCATCGAGCAGTGCCATGACCTGCTCGTGCCCGACATGCCGGCAGGCTGACCCGCCATCAAGCCCACGCGCCATCAGGCCCACGTGCCATCAGGCCCGCGCGCCGTCAAGCCCACGCGGGGTCCGGTCCCTCGGTGGGGCGAGGGGATCGAGGACCGTTCGGGGGCCGCTGGAGAAAACGGACGACGGGGACGCGGCGGGGCTAGCGTGGGGAGGCCGGGCTCCGGCTTCGCTACGCGCCCGCCCGCATGCCCGTCGAAGGCCGCACGCCGACTCTCCGGGCCGCACGGGGCAGTTGCTCGATCTGGCCGGGGGTGTCCGGAAAGGGGGAGCCGATGAACGGTGAGGGGCCCGGTGTGTGCGCGGTGATCGACCCCGAACAGGGGGATCACGGCACGATGGAACTGCACGGGATCTGGGACACCGCCTCCTTCCACCGTGCCCTGCACCGCGTCGCGGAGAGCGTCCCCGATGCCCGGCACCCGGGATGCCGGCTGGTCGCGCACGGGCAGGACCTGCACATCGTCGAACTGTCCGGCGGTCAGGCGCCACCCGCGCCCGCGGCCCTCGGACGGCTCGCCGACCTGCTGACCGCCGCCCCCGAGCCCCGTCCCGGCACCGGGCCCGCCGCCGCGGCGGCCGGACAGCCCTGCCGGACCCTGCCGCGCACCGAGCCGGTCACCCCGCTGCAGCAGCAGCGGCTCGCCGACGCCCTGGCCTGGCCCGGCCACCAGGTCGAGCAGATCCTCTGGCGCTGGCACGGCCCGCTGGACCCGGCACGCTTCGAGGCGGCCTGGCACGCCGTCGGCGAGCGCGAGAGCGTGCTGCGCACCGCCTTCGTATGGGACCCGCGCCCGCGTGCCGTGGTCTTCGACCGCCCCCTGGGCGACGTCGTGCGCCACCCGCACCGCACCGTGATCCGGCGCGCCGCGCTGCCGGCCCGCGAACGGGCCCGCGCCTTCGACCTGCGCCGCCCCGCTCCGGTGCGCCTGGCCCTGCTGGACAGCGGCCCCCGGGACGCCGCGGCACCCTTCACCGACATCCTTCTCACCTATCACCGTGCCCTGCTGGACAGTTGGAGCGTGCGGCTGCTGATGCGCGAGTGCTGCCGCGCCTACCTCGCCGGCGGGGCACTGCCCGGCGGCGAGCGCCGCCCCGACCTCGGCGACTGCGCCCGCCGGATCGCCGCCCAGGCCCCCCGCCCGGCCCCCGACCCCCGCCAGGAGCCGGCCCACCTGCCCGCCGTGCCCCCGCCCGGCCCGGCCCCCGACCCCCGCCAGGAACCCGACCCCCGTCAGGAACCCGCCCACCTGCCCGCCCCCGACGTCCGGCAGGGGCCCGCCCACCGGCCCGCCGCGCAGCCCTTGTTGCGGCCCGCGGACCGCACCGGCACCGGCAAGGGCCCCCGTACCGGCAAGGGCCCCGGCACCGGCACCCGTACGGGCGCCGGCGCCCGTACCGGCCCCGGTACTGCCGCGCACACCGGTACCGGTACCGGTGTGCTGCGTGCCGTTCTGCCCCCGGCCCGCAGCAACCGGCTGACCCACTGGGCGGCCCGCTGGGGCGTCGCGGAGAGCAGCGTCCTCCAGGCGGTGTGGGCCCTGCTCCTCTACCGCGCCCGCGACACCGCCCCCGCGCCCGCGACCGTGGGCTTCGGCCTGGACTTCCCCGGCCGCGGCCTGCTCCTGGACGGCATCGAGGGCATCCCCGGCCCCTTCGAGAACACCCTGCCGCTCACCCTCACCGTCGACCCGGCGCTCACCCTGCCCCGCCTGCTGCGCACCCTGCGCGACGCGGTGATGGACCTGTCCGCCTACGAATGGGCCACCCCCGCCTCACCCGCCACCGCCCGCGTCCTGGGACCGCGGGCCGGCGGCCTGCTCGCCTTCGACTGCGGCCCCGGCCCCGAAACCGCCTACCGCGACGAACTCGCCGCACACGGCGTACGCCTGGAGGAACAGGAAGCCGCCGGAGCACCCGCCGGATACGCCCTGCGCCTGCGCGCCGGCCACGACACCCGCCGCGCTCTCGTTCTGACCTGCGCCTACGACCGCGACCTCATCGACGCCACCGCCACCGCCACCCTGCTGGCCCACACCGTACGGCTGCTGCGCCTGCTGCCCGTGACGGCGACCGCGGCCACCACCGTCGCGGACGTACTGGCCTGGATGCCCGGGACCCCCACACCCCCGGTCCCCGACGGCCCCGCCGCCCGGGACACGGCCCCCCTCGTCCTGCTGCGCGGCACACCCGCACCCGCCACGGCCACCGTGTGCCTGCTCGACACCCCCGGCGCGCCGTACACCGGGCACCGCGAACTGCTGCGCCACTACCGGGGACCGGAGGCCCTGACCGCGCTGCGCCCGGCCTGTGGCCCGCCGCCCGCCCAGGCCGACGCGCTGGTCCGCCTCGCCCGCGCCGGCGGCCGGCTGGTCCTGGGCGGCTACTGCGGCACCGGCGCGCTGGCCTGCGAACTGGCCCACCACATCACCCGGGCCGGGGTGCGCCCGCCGCTGGTCGTGGTCGGCGGCCCCGACGGCGATCCGCACGCGCCCCGCAGCCTGGCGGCCGCCCTGCAGCGTGCGTGCGCCTCGGCCGCCCGCCCCTGACCCGGACCGGCCCGGCTTCGCCCTCCGGCTCCGGCTTTGCGGACGGCACCCGGCACACCTGCCCCCGCACTCTGCCAACCCGGCACGCCTGTATGCCTGTACGTCTGCACGTGGCGGGGCAGGGGAGGGGTGCTGTCAAGGCCAGTTGATGTCGTCGTCCGACGCGGTGCCCGGCACCGGCACCGGCACCGGCACCGGTCGGCCGGGCGGGCCCTTGCGGGCGACGCGGCGGGCAGGAACCGCGTGTTTCATGAAAGGACTCCCGTGGACGCGGACGAGGACAGCTCCCGTGAGCGAGGACGGGCCGGTGCGCAGGTACCGGACCCGGGCGCTTGAGACTTTCCCCGCAACCGCTCAAGAACCGCTCGAGGAACGCCAGAGGAATCCGTGAGGTTCGCACGAACTCCGAGGCACGGCACCTGGCAAAACATTGCCCACCCCTTGCCCGGCCCCCTACGCTCGGTTGCGCACCCGGGCGGTGGCACGCCCCCTCGGCCCCACGGGGCCACCCCCCGCCCGTCCGTCCCAGGGAATGGTCACATGCTGCGTCAGCCCGCGTTCGGCCGTCGTCTCCGCAAACTGCGACAGGCCCGCGACCTGTCCCAGACCGCCCTGGCCGGGGACGGCATGTCCACCGGATACCTCTCCCGGCTGGAGTCCGGCGCCCGCCAGCCCACCGAACGGGCCGTCGCCTACCTCGCCGAACGCCTGGGCCTGGAGCCGGCCGACTTCGAGGAACCCGCCGGCGGCTCCCTGGCCCACGCCCTGTCGCTGGTCTCCTCCACCGGCTCCGAGACGGCGCTGGAGACCCTGCGCGAGGCACTGGCCGCCGAGGGACACGAGGCACCGGTGCTGCGCTGGCAGGCCCTGTGGCAACTCGCCGGACAGCGGCGCCTGCAGGGCGACCACGACGGCGAACGGGAGTACCTGCAAGAACTGGTCCAGCTCGGCGAATCGGTCGGACTGGTCGCCCTGCGGGTCCGCGGCCTGACCCGCCTGGCCCGCTGCCTGCGCACCCAGGGCGAGATCAGCGCCGCCCTCGACGCCGCGATGGCGGCCCACCACCTCGCCCGCGAGGACGGCCTCGACGCGGAGGACCGCGCCACCGTGCTGCTGGCCCTGGTCTCGGTCGAGGCCGAGGCCGGCCGGATGCCCGACGCCCGGGCCCACGCCGACGAACTGGCCGAACTCGTCGCGGGCCGCAGCGACACCCTGTGGGCCGAGGCCATGTGGACCTGCGCGGCGGTGCGCCTGCGCCAGGGCGACCACACCGCCGCCCAGGGCTACCTGGAAGAGGCCCTGGAGAAGTTCAGCAGCCGCGAGGACCTCGTGCTGTGGCTGCGCCTGCGGTTCACCGCCAGCCGCCTGTACCTGCAAAAGCAGCCCCCGGACCCCCAGGCCGCCGAGCGGTGCCTGACCGCCGCCGAACCCGCGCTCGCCTTCGTCGGCACCCCCGGCCTGCGCCAGGACCTGCTCGCGCTCAAGGCGGACGTCGCCTTCTTCCTGGCCCGCTACGACGAGGCCCACGCCCTGCTCGGCGAACTCGCCGAGATGGAGCTGAGGATGAGCTACCGCGACCGGGTCCGCCTGGACATCCTGCGCAACCAGCTCCGTATCCGCTCCGGCGATTCGAGCGGCATCCAGGGACTGCGGGACCTGGCCGAACAGGCCCAGGCCGGCGCCAACATCGACCTGGCCGCCGACATCTGGCGCATCCTCGCCGAATCCCTGGCCGCCCCCACCACCCCCCTCGCCCCCACCACCCCCACCGCCCCGCCCAGCGCCTGACCCCGCCCGCCCCGGCGGCGCCCCGGCCCCCCGTTTCCGCCCCGGCCCCGCCCCCCGCCCGGACAAAGGGCGGGGGAGGGCAGGGTCGGGGCCTGGCTGTTCTCAGCGGTGCTCGGGTGTCCTGGACCAGCCGGGCGGCACGCCGGCCCCGGCCGGCCACAGTGCCCGGTGGCCGGCCGCGTCCGCCAGCACCACGAACGCGGCGGACGCGTCGTCGTACGGGTCGTCGTGCGCCGGAGCGTCCAGCACCCGCAGATTGCCGTACTCGTCGAGGCGGGCGGCCCGCCCGGTGCGCCACATCCGGGCCGTGCCGCCGGCCGGACCGCCGCCGAAGGGATCGGGCAGGAACCGCTCGCAGCCCGCCGCCCCGCGGGCACCGGTGTACCCGCAGGCCACCCCGACGCCCGCGATGTACAGGGAACCGGTGCCACCCGGGCCCACCGGCCGCAGCCGCGCGTCGAGGAGATAGGCGCGGTGACCGGGGGCGGGACGGGCCGCACCACCGGGCGTGTGCTCCACGACGAGCCGGGCCTCCGCCCAGCCGCCGCTCACGGTCAGCTCGACCCCCTCGCCGCGGGCCAGCGCGACCAGCGCGCTCAGCACGTCGTCGGCACCGCCCAGCACCACCCGCGCCCCCTGCCGGCGCAGCCACCCCAGCACCTCGTGCGGCACCTCCCGGGTCAGCGAGCGGTCCGGGACGTGCACCCGCGCCCCGCCGGCCAGAGCACCCAGCAGCCCGATCGCCGCGTCCCCGTCCGGGTAGCCGCGCACCAGCCAGGCCGCGTCGGCCGGCCGCGCCGCGGTGACCGTCGCCGCGCCCACCGCGACGGTGCCGCCCTCACCGGGCAGCAGCAGCAGCGGATCGCCCGCGCGCAGCGGACGGATCCGCTCGGCCCGCCCCACCGGACAGGACCCGGCGGGCGGCCACCGCTCGGCCCCCTCCTCACGCACCAGCCGCACCGCACCCGGCACCTCGGGCAGCAGCAGGTCCGCGGTCTCGTCCAGCAGCAGCACCGCCGGCCGCAGCGACTCGGCGACATCCAGCGAGGGGTCCACCACCGCCAGCGCGGCCCCCGTCTTGGCCACCGCCAGCGCGGCCACCGCGAACCCGGCCGGTGAGGACAGCGCGGTCAGCACACAGCTCCCCGGACCGGCCCGGTGCTCGATCAGGGCATGCGCCAGCAGCTCCGAGCGGGCGTCGAGCCCGGCATAGTCCAGGCCCTCCAGCGCGAGCGCCCCCGGATCGCGCGCCACCTGCGCCGCGAACAGCGCCGCCACGTCCTGCCGGGCCGCAGTCACCTCCTCACCCGCCCACACCCCGCCCGCCGTCTCCGGTCCCGGTCCCAGCCGCAGCCGGCTCAGCGGCGTGGCGGGCGCCTCGAGAGCCGAGCGCAGTACGGCGGTGAGCTGACCGGCCAGACGGGCCGCGGCCCGCTCCCCGACCGTCTCGTGACGGAAGGTCACGCTGAGCGCGGCACCCGCCGCGCCACCCGCCGGAGTCTGCCGCTCGGTCAGCGTCAGCCCCAGGTCCGCGGCCGGCACCGCGGGCGTGCAGTGCTCCGCCCGCACCGACAGCCCGCCCGCCTCGAAGCGGCCCACACACTCCTGCACCACCGCCAGCGCCACCCCGCCGGGCAGCGCCGCCAGCGCCGCCTCACCGTCCCGGTAGGCGGCCAGGTCCCGCTCACGGACCCGGCCCAGCAGCTCGGTGAAGGACGGATCGCCCGAGGCGTCCACCGTCAGCGCCAGCACCCGCCCGTAGGGACCCACCGCCTCGCGCAGCGCGGCACTGTCCCGCGCCGGGACGGGCGCGGCCACGGTCACCGGACCGGGCACCCCCAGCCGGCCCAGCAGCGCCACGAGCGCTGCGTGCACCACCATGAACACGGTGGCGCCCCGCCCGGCCGCCCACCGCGTCAGCTCCGCGTGCAGGTCCGCCTCCAGGGCGCGCTCCAGGGTGCCCCAGGAGGCGTGGGCGGAGCGCGGCCCGCTGCCCGGCAGCGCCGCGGGCAGCCGGTCGCCGAAGACCGCGCGGGGCGCCGCGTCCAGCCCGGCCGGCGAGCGGTGCGGGGCACCCCCGCAGGCCCGCGCCCCATAGGCCCGGGCCAGGTCGGCGGCCAGCGGCACATGCGACCACAGGTCCACCGCGTCGGCCGGCAGGGCCACCTCCAGCAGATGGTCGTCCACCGCCAGCGCCCGTAGCCGCGTCCCCGCCGCCCCCAGCCGGACATTGCGCAGCGCCTCATGACGGCGTCCCAGATCCTCCAGCGCCACCTCCAGCGCCCGCCGGTCCAGCCTCCCGCGCAGCCGCAGCGAGAACGCGCGGCTGTCACCGGCCGTGTCGTCCGGCCCGATCACCGCGGCGGGCACGTCACCGACCAGCACGGCGAACGCGGCCGGAGTCGGCGCCTCGTACAGGGCCCGGCTGCCCGGATCGACCCCCAGCGTCTCGCGGACCCGGGACAGCAGCCGGGCCGCCGCCAGCGAGTGCCCGCCGATGCGGAAGAAGTCCGACTCCGCCTGCACCCGGTGCCGCGGCAGACCCACCACCTCGGCGAACAGGTCACGCACGATCTCCTGGATCGGCGTGCCGGGCTGGGTGAACGGACGGTCGGCGCCACGGGCCGGCACCGGCAGCGCCGCACGGTCCACCCCGCCGGCGCCGTCCGGCGGCAGCGCCTCCACCGTCATCAGCACCGACGGCACCATGTGCTCCGCCACACGCTCCCGCAGATGGGCACGCAGCACGACCTCCAGATCGACCCCGTGCTCGAAGGCGGCCGGAACACTGGCCCACCCCTCCAACCCCTCCACCCCGGTGCCGCTCCCGCACCCCGTCCCGCTCCCGGACCCCGGCCCGCCGACGGCGCCGCTCCCGGACACCGTCCCGGTGCCGGACCCTGTCCCGGTGGCCGCCGCGTACACGCCCGTCACCGCACCCGCGGGCACCCGCGCGGGATCGAGCAGCACGATGTCGAGGAGCTCGGGACTCTCACCCCAGGTGGGCAGCGCCCGGTAGCCCAGGTGCTCGGCCCGCTCGCACAGCGCCTCCACATCGGGCGCCACGGCGTCCTGCGGCGGCAGATCGAGGCTCTCGCGGGGATCGAAGAGGGACCGCATCGCCGCGTACTCGTCGTGCACCCGCCGGTTGGGCACCCCGGCCAGACGCACCACGGCCGGGCGCGCCGCCACCACCCGGTCCACCACCTCCAGCCCGCCCGCCACGTCCGCACCCCAGCGCACGACGGCCACACCGGCCAGGTCGGCGACCGGCTCGGCGGTGGAGAGCACCACGTCGTAGCGGTAGCGCGACAGCTCGTTGTGATGCACCCCCCGCTTGAGCCGCACATCGACCGCACGCACCCGGGGCAGCTCTCGGGCCAGCGCACCGAACAGGGCGGGGGAGAGCAGCAGTTCGGTCTCCGTGGCCACCCGGTGCCCGATACCGCGCCGCAGCGCCTCCCGGTCACCGCCCGCCCCGCCCGGCCGGGCCAGCGCGATCCCGGTCTGCAGACAGCACGCCAGATCCAGGCTGCGCACATCGCCCAGGAACAGCGAGCCGCCCGGGGCCAGCAGCCCCAGCACCCGCTCCAGGACCGTGCGCAGCCGGGCCAGGCCCGGCAGGTACTGCACGACCGAGTTGACGACGACCACGTCGAAATGACCCGCGGGCAGTCCGCCGGTGTCCTCGGCGTCACGGCAGTCCAGCCGCACCTTGTCCCTCAACACCGCATCCGCCTCCACCCGCGCGCCCAGCGCGGTCACGGCGGCGGGGGAGAAGTCGGTGGCCCAGTACTCCTGCACCTCCTCCTCCCGCGCGAGGTGGGCCAGCAGCAGCCCGCCGCCCACCCCGATCTCCAGCACCCGCCGGCGCGGCAGCTCCCTGATCCGGTCGAGGGTCGCGTACTGCCACTCCCGCAGCTCCTCCAGCGGGATCGGCAGGGCGTCGTAACTGCTGGTCCAGCCGGTGAAGTCGTCCCCCAGCACGCGAGCCGCGGCACCGGCGTGCAGCGCCTCGTGGATCTCCTTCCACTGCGCGGTCTGCGCGTCCTGGTCGGCGGCCGCCGCGGCCGGACGGGCCGGCACCACATGCGCCACCAGACGCCTGCCGCCGTCCGCGCCCTCGTGCACCGACACCGCGGCCGCCGACACCGCCGGATGCGCGCCCAGTACCGACTCGACCTCACCGAGCCGAAAGCGCCGCCCGCACAACTCGGCCCACTCCGCACCCCGTTCGGCCCACTCCTCCGCCCGTCCGGCCCGCTCCTCCGCCCGTCCGGCCCGCTCATCCGCCCCTTCGGGCTCCGTTCGTCCGCCGTCCTCGCCCGGGCCGCCGACGGGCCGGGCACCCGACGCCAGAGCACCCGACGCCAGAGCACCCCACACAGCGAAGACGGCCGCGTCGAAGGCCCGCCCGGCACCGGTCCGGCCCGCCACACCGGCGGGCTCCGGCCGCGCCGGGGCCGAGCCGCCCACCAGGCCCAGCACCGCCCGATGCGGCACGACGACACCCTCGACGCCACCAGGGGCGTACCAGACGCACAAGGCGTCGTCCGGGCCGGCCGTCTGCTCGGGCAGCGCCGCGCAGCGCCGCGCGATCTCGGGCGCCTCGGCGTCCAGCGCGAGGACCACCGTGTCCAGACCCGCGTAGTCCCCGACGCCCGCGCTGTCGCTCAGCACCGCCGCGGCCGCACTGTCCCGCACGATCAGCCGCCGCCGCTCCGCACCGTCGGCCGGGTCCAGGGGGACGTAGGCCGCCCCGGCCCGCACGATCCCCAGGAACGCCGTCACCGTCTCCGGGCCCGGCCGCAGCGAGGTCACCACCCGGTCGCCGCGGCCGATGCCGCGCGCCCGCAGATGGGCGGCGAGACGGTTGGCCGCGCGGCCCAGCTCCCGGTAGGTGAGCCGGCCGCCGGGGTCGCCGGCCTGCTCGGGATGGTGCACCGCGACCGCGTCGGGACGCTCCTGGACCTGCTGCTCGATGAGGCCGGAGATGGACATCGCCACTCGCTCCTTATGACAGCCTTCCGGCTTGGCAAAATATTGCCTGAATGGTGGCAAGGGTGGCCTGAGGTGGGGTCCTGAGGCGGTCGAGCGGCACTGGAGTCGCTGGTGGCGAGGGGGCGTTGCCGCCGGGGCGGCGGGGGCGAGGTTGCCAAGGCGCCCGGGGCGGGGGAGTGGCCGGCGATCACCGGGACGCCGTGCCGCGTGCGGATGCCGCCCCGGGAAAACACCGAAGCCCCCGCTGGGCATCGCTGCCTGCGGGGGCGTCACGGGGCGGGCGCGAAGGCCCGGGGCGCGGATCAGACGCTGGCGACGGCCGGGGCGACCGGCCAGTTGATGTCACCGGCCTGCACGGCGGTGGGGGCGACCGGCCAGTGGGTGTCGGCCTGGATCGCGGCGGGGGCCACCGGCCAGTTGATGTCGCCG
Source organism: Streptomyces sp. NPDC056738 (assembly GCF_042790435.1). Classification (NCBI taxonomy): domain Bacteria; kingdom Bacillati; phylum Actinomycetota; class Actinomycetes; order Kitasatosporales; family Streptomycetaceae; genus Streptomyces; species Streptomyces sp. NPDC056738. The sequence continues at coordinate 149,585 of NZ_JBHTZF010000001.1, read as the reverse complement.
ACCTGGACCGCGTTCGGGGCGACCGGCCAGTGGGTGTCGGCCTGGACCGCGGTGGGGGCGACCGGCCAGTTGATGTCACCGATCTGCACCGCGGTCGGCGCGGTGGGCCAGTGGGTGTCGGCCTGGATCGCGGTGGGGGCGGTCGGCCAGTTGATGTCGCCGGCCTGGAATGTGGAGACCGTCTTCGCCGTCGTCGGCCAGTCGATCGCGTCGGCGGCGGTGGCACCCGCGGCGGAGAAGGCGGTGAGGGCGGCGGCGGCGACGGCGATGCGGGCGATGCGGTTCATGGCGGGCTCCTCGGTGTCAATTTCGTTTTCGTTGCTTGGCAACCTTCTGCCAAGAAGATTGGCAACCAAAGCTCGCAAATTGGTCGGGAATGGGTCGATTCGGACTCAAGGTGCACGCCAGGAACACCCCAGGAGGCGGCCCACCGTCGCCGAGTTGCCTAGAAAAAGCCGCCCTGAGCTGCGGAAACGAGGATTCTTGGCAGAGCCGGAAATGCTCTGGCAACGCTTGGCAATTCCTGGGGAACCGGGCCGGACGCGGTCGAGACCCCTGCCGCCGGCCCGGCAACTAGAGCCGTGCCTGAGCCGGTGCTGTCCGAGGTTGCCAAAACTCCAACACGGAAGGCAAGGTGTTGCCAAGAACTAGGCAATCATTTGCCTCACCTGTGGGGGGAGGCCCCTGAAGTGAACGAGAAATCCCACGGTGACCGCAGGATCCACCTCAACCCGGCCGGCACGGGCCGCATGCCCGCGGCCGTACGGGAGGTCCTCACCGAGTGGACGCGTTTCGAGGACCGCCACGGTCCCTACGAGCTGGACGAACGCCTCGAGGACGTCCTGCACCGGGAGATCCACGAGCGGCTGGCCGCCCTGCTGGGCATGCCGCCCGGGGACACCTTCCTGTGCACCGGCGCCGCCGACGCGTTCGCCGCCGTGCTGTCCCGGCTGCCGCTGGGCCCGCGCGACCGCGTCTGGACCACGCCCTACGAGTCGGCCGCCAACCTCAGCGCCGTCCTCGCGCTGCGCGCCCGCACCGGCTGCCGGCTGGAGGTCGTACCGCTGCGCCCCGACGGCGACCTCGACCTGGAGTGGATGGCACGGCACATCGGCGGCGACGTCGCCCTCGTCTGCGTCCCGCACGTGCCCTCCGGCTGCGGCATCGTCCATCCCGTCGAGGACATCGGGCGCCTCCTGGCCCCCCACCGCTGCCTGTACGCCGTCGACGCCTCCTACGCGGTGGGCCAACTGCCCCTGGACGCCGCCCGCATCGGCTGCCACCTCCTGACCGGGGACGGCTGGAGGTTCCTGCGAGGCCCCTACGCGACCGGATTCGCCGGCGTGGCACCACGGCTGCGCACGATGCTGGCCCCGCACGGCGGCCTGCCCCTGGCGCCTCCGCACGGCGCCGCGGCCGCCGCGCTGAACCGGGCCCTGGCCCTGCACCCGGCCTCGCCGCCCGGCAGCGACCTCGCCCCCGGCCTGCGCGCCGCCGTCGAGGACACCGCCGGCACCGAACTGATCGCCCCCGGACGCCTCCAGAGCGGCATCGTCACCTTCCGCCACCCGGACGTGCCCGCCGCACTCGTGCGCCGCCGGCTCGCCGACCGCGGCGTCGTGGTGTGGAAGACGGTCGCCGAGGAGGTCCCGCTGTACCTGCCCGAGCGCGGCGTCCTCACGGCCGTACGCGCCTCCGTCCACCACGCCAACTCGGCCGAGGACATCGAGGTGTTCGCCCACGCCCTCAAGGACGCCGTCACCCGCCCCCGCCCCCTCCCCGCCCCCGCCCCCGCCCCGCCCGTACCCGTACCCGTACCGGTGGATGTCGTGCCGTCCCGGCCGGCGGGGCCCTCCACCGCGCGCGTGCGCGCGGCCGGCCGGCGCCACCTGGCCCTGGTCCCGGACCGCACCCCGGACTCCGGCCGCCCTGGCACCTGAACCGCCCCGGCCGGCCCGCGGTACCAGGTCCGGGAGGAGAACTCCCGGGCCTCGTGCGGAGGTCGGGCGGCCGTGGCCGGTGGTTCGAGCCGGGCACGAGGGGTCTCCAGGCACATCCCGAGTCAGGTCCTGTTCCCTCCAGATGCGGTCACTGAACGGCAGTGGCCCCAAAGGAGGTTTCGCATGGCTCTGCGCGACGTTTTCCAGTCCCTGAACGAGACCGACGCCGTCGCCTCTCCGGCCGAGTCGCGTCTGGCGGGCGAGGGTGTCCTCGACCCGGAGAAGGCCGCCGTCCTCAACAACAACGAGGAGGCCGCGGACGCCCCCATGACCGTCCTCAGCCAGATCAACGAGGCCTGAGCAGCCTGACAGGCGGCCGCCTGGGAGCGACATGCTCCCAGGCGCCCCCGGACCGGAAAGGTTGGCATCAGCATGCCCGCAGCCACTCCTCTGCCTGCCGCCCTGACCGGCAGGCTCCTCGGCGACAGCACCTGGGGACGCGCGCACCGCGTCGAGAAGCAGGCCCTTGACCCCTCGGCCCTGCTCACCTCGGACACCGTCCGGCGCCTGCTCGACGCCAGCCTCCTGAAATGGCCCTACTTCACCCTGCTGCGCCACGGTGAGGTGCCCACGGTGTCCTCGTACACCACGAAGCGGGACGTGATCGGCCACAAGGTCGCCGGATTCGCCGACCCCGCCGCGATCGCCCGCCACATGAAGGGCGGCGCCTCCCTCAAACTCAACCAGGTCGGCGACTGGCACCGCCCCACCCGCGCCATCGCACGGCACCTGGAGGAGATCCGCCCCGTCGCGGTCAACTCCTACGTCTTCCACACGCCCGAGGAATCACGCGGCATGCTTCCCCACCGGGACGCCGCCCACGTGCTCGTCATCCAGCTCGAAGGCCGCAAGGAATGGCACCTGTACGCCGGACCCGGCCAGGTCGGCGCCTCGGCGGGCCTGGACGTGGACGCCGCCCGGCCCAGCCACGTCTTCACCCTCGAACCCGGTGACGTGCTCTACCTGCCGCACGGCTGGCCGCACGACGCCGTCGCCCGCGGCGGCGACTCCCTCCACCTGACGTTCACGCTCACCGAGCCGACCCCGCAGGACCTGCTCGACGCACTCCTGCGGCGCTTCCTCGACGACGAGCACAACCTCGTCCACCACTTCCACACCCGCCCGCTCCCGGCCCGTACCGCCGAGGTCCGCTCGGCCCTGACCGAACGGGCCCGGACGCTGGACGGCGACCACTGGGCGCGCACCGCGCTCGAGACGATGCGGGAGGCGATCGGCTGATGCCCACCACGACCACCGAGACCCGTGAGACCGCACCGGCCCGGCCCCCCGGCCACGACGCCGGCCGCGCCCCCGGCCACACCGCACAGGCCGCCGGCCAGGACGCCGGCCGCGCCCCCGGCCAGGACGCCGGATTCGGTGCCGGCCAGGACGGCGGATGCGGTGCCGGCTGTGCGGGCGGGCACGACGTGCTGCCCGCACGCCTGGAGCACCTGGTCGGCGACACCGACGCCTTCTTCCGCGACCACTGGGCGGGCCAGCCCGTCCTGCTGCGCGCGCACAGCGATCTGAGCCGGCTCATCACCGAGCAGGAGATGTGGGACGAGGTCGACTGCGGCCTGCTGTCCCGGCCCTACTTCACCATCTTCAACGAGGGCGTACGCACCGCGATCAGCGACATGACCCGCAGACGCACCGTGGTCGGCCACGAGCTGCCCGGCTTCATCGAACCCGAGCGCATCCGCGAGGACTTCGCGAACGGCGCCACCTTCAAGTTCAACCAGGCCGAGCACTGGCACCCGCGCATCCGCACCCTGGTCAAGGCCCTCGAACCCCACTTCAGCGGCGGACTGGAGTCCTTCGTCTTCCTCAGCCCGCCCGGCAAGACCGCCATGCAGGCCCACATGGACGGCGCGCACGTCTTCATCCTCCAGATCGCCGGCGTCAAGGACTGGGTGGTGGGCCGCGTCGACGACACCTCCACCAGCGACTCCGTCCTCCACGAGGGCGCCATCCCCGACGAACGCCGCATCGAGCTGACCCTGCGCCCCGGCGACGTGATGTACATGCCGCACGGCACCCCGCACTACGCGACCGCCCGCGAGGGCAACTCCATCCACATCGCCATCACCGTGGAGGAGCCCACCGCGCAGAACCTCGCCGAGGTGTTCCTCGCCGGCTTCCTCGGCGACCCCGTCTTCAAGGACCTGCACGACAGCCACCACCACCACCCCCTGGCCGAGCGCACCGAACTGCTGCGCCAGGCACTGCTGGACCACCTCGCCCGCGCCGACGAGAACGCCACCGCCCGGGCCGCGGTCACCCTGCGCAGGGAGCACCGGTGAGCGGGCCGCGGGTACCCGGCCGGGCACCCTGGATGAGCGGCGGGGGACCCGCGGCCGTCGCCGAGGGCACCCTGCGCACCCTCGGCCTCGAGGACACCTGGGCCCGCCTCCAGCCGCAGCTCGCCGCCCGCGGCATCACCCGCGTCGCCGACCTGACCGGCCTCGACATCCTCGGCGTACCGGTGTGGACGGCGATCCGGCCCGCCGCCGCCACCCTGGCCGCCAGCGCCGGCAAGGGCCTGTCGCACACCGCCGCCCGCATCTCCGCGGTGATGGAGTCCCTGGAGGTCGCCGTCGCCGAACAGGCCCGGCCCCCCGGCGTCACCCACGGCACCGCCCGCACCCTGAACCCCGGCTACGGCGTCGACGAACTGACCCTGCACCCCGTCTCCCTGGTCGACGACCGCACCGTCCTGGAATGGACCAGGGGCTGGGACCTGACCGGTGCCGCGCCGGGCCTGATCCCCTCGGCCGCCGTCGGACTGCGCGGCTGGGCCGCCGCCCGCTGGCAGCCCCCCACCTTCGTCACCACCACCAACGGCCTGGCCTCCGGCAACGACCACGTCGAAGCCACCCTCCACGCCCTGCTGGAGACCGTCGAACGCGACGCCCTGGCCCGGCTGCGCCCCGCCGACGCCGTCGCCACCGACCTGGACACCCTGGGCGAGCGGCTCGGCACCGTCGTCGACCGCATCCGCGCCGCCGGCGCCGACGTCGCCCTGGAACGCATCCCCTCCGTGCCGGGCACCTGGGCCTACACCTGCTGGCTCACCCAGCCCGAGATGTGGCAGATCTTCGCCGGATCCGGCTGCCACACCGACCCCGCGATCGCCGCCGAACGCGCCCTGCTGGAAGCCGTCCAGAGCCGCGGCTCCACCATCAGCGGCGGCCGCGACGACATCCCCGAATGGACCTTCCGCCGCCTGGGCGCCCCGGCCGACCGGCCACGCCCCACCCCCCGGCACACCGAACCCATGCCCACACCGGCCCCACCGGCCGCCTCCCGCACCCTCGAACAGGTCCTCGACGACCTCGTCACCGCCGTGCACCGCACCACCGGACGACCCGTCATCGCCGTCGACCTCACCCCCGGCCGGCAGCCCTGGCCCGCCGTCGTCCAGGTCTTCGCACCGGGACTCGGGCTCACCCTGCACCACCCCCGCCCGCAGTCCCTCGCCAGCAGGAGCTTCGCGTGACCCCCCGCCGCATCGCCTTCGTCGGCCCCACCCTGCCCGCACACCAGCGGCCCCGCGGCCCCTTCGCCTACCGGCCGCCCATCCGCCACGGCGACCTGTTCGACCTGGCCCTGCGCCCCGGCGACCAGGTCCTCATCATCGACGGCGTCTACCAGCACTTCGCGCCCATCCGGCACAAGGAGATCCTCGCCCAGCTCGCCCGCGGCGTGCACGTCGCCGGCACCGCCAGCCTCGGCGCGCTGCGCGCCGCCGAACTCGCCGACTTCGGCATGCAGGGCCTGGGCCAGGTGTACGGACAGGCCCGCGCGGGACGTCTGAGCGCGGACGCGGACGTCGCCGTGCTCCACACCGACGACAGCGCGGGCGCCCGCCGCCTGACCGAGGCCATGGTCTGCGTCCGCCACGCACTGACCGAACTGCGCGACGCCGGCACCCTGGACGCCGGCCAGGCGGCCCGCCTCGAACAGGCCGCCGCCCGCCTGCACTTCACCGAACGCTCCCACACAGGCCTGCGCCACGCAGCCGGCCCCGACCGCCAGGCCATGAACCTGCTCCTGGACCACCTTCGGCACCACGGCGACATCAAGACCCGCGACGCCCGGCACGCCCTGGACACCCTGGCCGCCCGCCCCGTCCCGCCCCCCGCCCCCGGCGCCGCGTCCGCCGCCGAGGTGTGGACCAGCTCCTACGGCCGGGAATGGGACTTCGAACACCGGCCGCTCAAACCCGGCTCCACCGTCGGCGCCCGGCTCGCCCTGGCCTGCCTGCAACTGTTCGCCCCCGACTTCCCCGAACGCCACCGCGCCTACACACTGCGCCTGGCCACCACCACAGCCGCCGGGACCGCCGGGACCGCCGGAGCGGCGGGAACTGCCGGAGGTGCCGGGGTCGCCGGAGCGGCGGGAAGTACCGGGGCTGCGGGAGTCGCTGCAGCCGCCGGTGCGGCCAAGGCCGTCGGAGTCGCCGGAGCGGCGGGAACTGCCGGAGGCGCCGGAGGCGCCGCAGCCGCCACCCCCGCAGCCGCCGGTGCCACCGGAGGTGCCGGTGCCACCGGAGTTGCCGGTGCCCCCGGTGCGACGGGCACGGCCGGTGTGGCGGGTGCCGTCGGTGCGGCCGGGGCGTTGTTGAGTGCCGCCGGGTTCGCTCCGGCCACGCGTCCCTATGCCCGTCTGGCCCGTGCCACCGAGGCCACCGCCCACTGGACCGCCGACGAACGCCTCCTGGCCCGCACCTTCCGACTCCCGCCGGGCCGGCTCGTCTACCAGGACCTGCCCCCCGAGGCCGTCGCCGGCAGCACCCTGGACGAACTGGAACAGCGCTGCCTGCACCTGCTGCTGCCCCCCGCCGCACCCCCCGCCCCCACCAGCCGGCGCCACGCCCTGCTCCAGGAGCTGTGGCAGACCGACTGCGATCACGACTACCGGCTGTGCGCCCTGGAACGCGGCTTCCGCGACACCGCCGAGGCCGCCCGGCTCGCCGGCGCCTTCGACCTCGCCCTGATCGCACGGCTGCTGCGGGAGCCGGCGGCCACCCGATGACCCCCACCGCACCGCCCACCCCCACCCGCCCCGACCAGAACCCCGCCCCCGCCCCAGCCCCGGCCCCGGCGTCGGCTCCGGTTCCGGCGTCGGCGCTGGCCCTGGTCGAGGCGCACTGCACCGAGCCCCGCCCCACCCAGGTCGCCGCCCACGGCGACGACGGCCTGCTCCTGCGCGTCGACGTCCCCACCCGCCACGGCGCCGAACACCCCCACCTGGTCCACTACCGGCGCCGCCCCGACGGCACCTGGGAAGCCGGCTGGACCCTGCCCTGGGGCACCCAGGCCCTGCCCGTGCCCGGCGGTTACGTCTGCGTCCGCCGCGGCGAGGGCCGCACCCTGGTGGAACTGCGCCCCGCCGACGGAGGCCCCGGACAGCTCCTGCTGACCACCCCCGGACACGTCGGCGCGCTCGCCCCCCGCCCCGGCGGCGGCCACCTCGCGGTGACCACCAGCACCTTCGGCGGCCCCGGCGAACACCCCGAAGGCCTGCTGGCCGGCTCCGACGCCGTGTGGGCCGAAGGCTCCGACATGACCCTCAGCTACGCCAAACAGCCCCAAGGACCCTGGCAGGTCCACCTCGTGCCGCTGGACGGCACCGAACCGCACCGGCTCACCCCGCACATCCCCGCCGGCCTCGCCCTCTCCGGCGAGGCCGCCTGGGCCACCCCGGCCACCCTGTTCCTGGGCGCCCTGCGCCACCACCGCCACGGCGTACGCAACTTCGGCCTGCTCGCCCTCACCGTCGACACCGGCCACGAAGACCGAGACAGGGATGAGGACGGGGGTGAGGGCGTCACCCGCGAGCTCTTCAGCGACACCGTCGACCTCTGCTACCCCGTGCCCGGCCCCGGCGGACAGGTCGCCTACCTGGGCACCACACCACGCCACGACAACGCGCCCATCACCCAGTACGCCTGCCTCGTCGGCGAACACCTGGGCCGGCCGGTCCTGCTGAACGCCGAGAGGGGGCTGTGGCAGCGCCCCGTCGGCTGGGACGGACCGCGCCGCCTGGTGTGCACCGCCGAATCCGGTCCGCGCCGCGGCCTGTACGTCCACGACCTCGACGACGCCACCTGGCGGCCGGTGCCCACCCGCGCCTCGGTGATGCACGCCCGCGTCCACGACGGCCGCGCCGCCGTCCTGACCTCCGCCCCCGACCTGCCGCCCGCCCTGGAGGTGACCGGCCTGCACCCCGGCCCCGGCCGACCCCCCGGCGAACACGTCGTGTCCGCCGAGGCACCCCCCAGGCCCGGCCGGCTCCACTACCGGCCCCAGCGCATCCCCGGCACCGACGGCGACGTCGCGAGCTGGCTCTGCCTGCCCGAGCACGGCCCACCCCACGCCACCGTCGTCCTCTACCACGGCGGCCCGTTCCAGAGCTGGGGCGAATGGTCCTGGCGGTGGAACCCGTGGCCCTTCGTCGCCTGCGGCCTGGCCGTCGTCCTGGTCGAACCCCCGCTCAGCCTCGGCTACCCCGACGCGGTGCGCACCGGCTGGCGCCAGTGGCGCGGCGGCATCGCCGCCAGCGCCGCCGCCCAGGTCGAAGCCGTCCGCGCCGCCGAGGGCCTGCTGGACTCACCCCTCGCCCTCATGGGCGGCAGCTTCGGCGGCTACCTCGCCCTGACCACCGCCGACCTGCTCAACCCCGACCTGGTCGTCGCGCACGCCGCCCCCCTCGACCTCACCCAGGTCGCCGAGGGCAGCGACGTGGGCTGGCAGTGGATCCGCGAGTTCGGCGACCCCACCGAATGGCGCCCGCTCTACCAGGTCAACAGCCTCGCCCCGCGCCCCGTACGGCCCGACACCCGCGTGCTGCTCTCGCACGGACTGCAGGACGGACTCGTCCCGCCCACCGAGACCCTGCGCACCCACCGCGCCCTCGCCCGCCAGGGAGTGCGCAGCGAGGTCGCCTTCTTCCGCTCCGAGGCACACCCCCTCAGCCGCCCCGGCAACATCCGCGCCTGGTACCGCTGGGTGCTCTCCGCCGTCACCGACGAACTCACCCCCAAAACCGCAAACCCCCCTACGGAGGTGCCGTCATGACAGGCCCTCACATCGGCGCCCGCTCCCGGACCGCCGGCGGACCCGGCCCCCACCCCCTCGGACCCCCGCGCCCCGGCGCCGCGACGGGGTGCCGTCACATCGTCGCCCGCTCCTCCCGGGCCACCCGCGGCCCCGGCCCCCGCACCGCCGACACCCCCACGGAGATGCCGCGATGACAGGCCGTCACATCGTCACCCGCGCGCAGATCGCCGACGGCCTCACCGCCCTCGGCGTGCGGCCCGGTGCCACCGTCATCGCCCACACCGCCCTCAGCTCCTTCGGCTACGTCGTCGGCGGCGCCCACAGCGTCCTGCTCGCCCTGCGTGATGCCCTGGGCCCCGACGGCACCCTCGTCATGCCCGCCTTCACCCCCCAGCTCTGCCATCCCTCCACCTGGCGCGCCCCCGACCTCGCCGAGGCCGCCACCGACCCGCGCATCGCCGCCCGGATGCCGCCCTTCGACCCCCGGCGCACCCCGGCCGCCCGCACCATGGGCGTGCTGCCCGAACTGCTGCGCACCCAGCCCGGCACCCTGCGCTCCCGCCACCCGCACGTCTCCTTCGCCGCCCAGGGCCCCCACGCCGCCACCGTCGTACGCACCCACCCCGCCGCCTGGCGGCTCGCCGCCCACGGACCCCTGGGCCGGCTGTGGGACCTCGACGCCCACGTCCTGCTGCTCGGCGCCCCCTGGAACAAGACCACCGCCCTGCACCTCGCCGAGTACGCCACCGCCTACCGGGGCCGCAGAGCCGGCCTGTGGGCGCTGCCCGAACCCGACGGACACGGCGGCAGCCGCTGGCACCGCGTCCCCGAACTCCTCGTGTGGGAAGGCGACTTCGACGCCCTGGGCGCCGCCTACGAAGCCGCCGGCGCCCCCCTCGCCGACGCACGCATCGGCGGCGCGCACTGCCGGGCCGTGCCGCTGCGCGACCTGGTCCGCTTCGCCTGCCGCTGGCTGGCCGGGCACCGCGACCTGAGCGGCGCCCTCGCCCCGCCCGGCTGGCTGGAGGTGGTGGATGCTGAAGCCCCGCTGCCCGCCGGTCAACTCGGCGCGGCACCCACCGACTCGGCGGCCAAGGAGCCCATCTAAATGAGCAGCGAAGTGTCCCTGCGTCCCGTCGTCCCCGGCGATCTCGACCTCTTCGAGAGCGAGTTCACCACCCAGGACGGCACCGGCCCCTTCCAGTGGTTCGGGTTCACCTCCACCCACCGGCTGCGCGAACGCTACGCCGAGGACCGCCTCCTGGGCCGCGAGGGCGGCATGCTCACCATCACCGCCGCCGGCCGGGCGGTGGGCCGCGTCGAATGGTTCGCCTCCGCCTGGGGACGCCCCGACACCTCCGCCTGCTGGACCATCGCCATCGCCCTGGTGCCCGCCGCCCGCGGCCGCGGCACCGGAACCGCCGCCCAGCGCCAGGTCGTCGACTACCTCTTCGCCCACACCCGGGCCGAACGCGTCCAGGCCTTCACCGACCACGCCAACCTCGCCGAGCAACGCGCCCTGGAAAAGGCCGGCTTCACCCGCGAGGGCACCCTGCGCTCCGCCCAGTGGCGCTCGGGCCGCTGGCACGACCAGGTCCTCTACTCGGTCCTGCGCACCGACACACCCGTTGCTGAGTCCGTAGTCAGGTCTCAGCATTCCGGGCATTTCGACCCGAAAGGTCCGTCACGTCACCAGAGCATCAGGGGCTCGGCTTGAGTACGGTCTCCCGTTTCTGTCTGCTGCTGGTGCGGCAGGGTTGTGCCACCTGCCCGCCCCGTCCCCGTCTTACGGCGAGGGCGGGTGGTGCGGGTCTTATGGTCGGCTCCACGGGGCTTCGACACCGCCAGGGCGGTGTCCTGGTCTCCGGCCACTCCGGTACCAGTCGTGCAGGCTGCCGCGGCGAGGGCAGCGAGGTTGCGGGCCGCGTTGGTGTCCCGGTCGATGACCAGGCCGCAGGCGTCGCATTCGTAGGTCCGGATGTGCAGCGGCAGCTTGGCTTTCACCGCGCCGCACCCGGAGCAGGTCTTGGAGGAGGGAAACCAGCGGTCGGCCGCGATGATGCGGGTGGCGTGGCGCTGACGGGTTTTGTAGGTGAGCTGACGACGGATCTCACCGAACCCGGCGTCAGCAATGTGCCGGGCCAGGCGCCGGTTCTTCACCATGCCGGCGACGTTGAGGTCTTCGACCACGACGGTGCCGTACTCGGCGGTCACGGCGGTGGTGAGCTTGTGCAGGGCGTCCGCGCGGAGGTCCGCGACGCGGTGATGGACCTTGTTCCGCCGGTTGTCGGCCTTCTCCCACCTGCGGGAGGGCTTCTGTCCAGTGTGCCGGTCCGGGCCTCGACGCCGGGAGACGATGCGAGAGGCGCGGCGCATCTGCTTCAGCGCGGTGCTCAGGTGCCGCGGGTTGGAAACCTCGCGGACCTCGCCCGCGCTGTCGGCCATGACGGCCAGGGTCTTGATACCGAGGTCGATGCCTACCGCGACATCAGGCCGGGTGACCCGCAAGAGGTCCCGCTTCACCTCGATCTGGAACGAGGCGAACCATCGTCCTCGCTCGCGGCGTACAGTCGCCGACAGGATGCGCGCGGTCCCGGCCTGGACCCGGCTCAGGAGTTTGCCGGTGGACTCGTGGACGCGGATCGTCCCGAGGCGAGGCAGGGTGACGTGACGTCCGTCGGCCTCGACACGGATCGTGCCGGTGGTGAACCGGCAGGACAGACGCGCCTTCCGCTTCGACTTGAAGCGGGGCATCCCGACCCGCTTGCCCCTACGGCGGCCCTGCTTGGACCTGGCGTAGTTGTCGAACGCCGCCGCCGCGTTGGCCAGCCCGGTGGAGTACGCCTCCTTGGAGTTCTCCTCCCACCAGGAGGCGAACCTTGGGTCGGTGCCCTTGGCCGCGTTGAACGCCTTCCTCAGCGCTGGCAGCGACCATGGCCGCCACTCGGTCAGGTCCGCCTCCGGGACGCCGTATGTCTCCTCCGCGCGGCGTTGCCACCAGGAGGCGGTCACCCAGCCGACAGCCCAGTTGTAGGCCGCGCGGGCGGCACCGCAGTGCGAGCGCAGCGCGTGCTCCTGGGTGGCGTTCGCGTCCAGCGCGAAGCGGTACGCCTGCACCACGAACCCGGGCTGCGGCTGGAACTTCTTCACTCGACGGCCTCGCCGGTCGCCACAGCCACCGCGCGGGCGGCCCGGCTCTTCGCCGCGCGCTGCCCGTACAGGCGGGCGCACATGGAGGTGAGCACCTCGGTGATGTCCCGCACCAGATCGTCTGGGCTCTCGATCGGGTCGAGGACGACCAGACGCCGGCCGGACGCCGACAGCGCGGCCTCCAGGTGCTCGACACCGAACCGGGCCAGCCGGTCACGGTGCTCGACCACGATCACGGCCGTACCCGGGTCGGCGAGGAGCCGGTGCAGCTTGCGACGGCGCCCGTTCAGCCCTGACCCGACCTCGGTCACAACTTCCGCGACGGCCAGGCCCAGTCCATTAGCGCCGGACACCACCCGCGCGGCCTGCCGATCCAGGTCGGCCCTCTGGTCGGCTGAAGACACGCGGCAGTACGCCACCACGCGTCCGGACGGCTGGACGGCCACCTCATCGACCAGCCACGTCCCGGACGGCGCCTGGCGGACCGGCACGGGCATCTTCCCGTCCTTCACCCACCGCCAGGCGGTCTGGTAACTCACGCCCTGCTGACGCGCCCACTCCGAAAGCTTCACAAGACCAAAGTACGTGAGACACCCGACTAGAGATGACTATGAATGACTAGAAAATTCGTAATAGCTGTCACCCTGTGGGACGAGGAGCGAGAATGACCTCACAGCCGACCGGCCTCGTTCTCGGCAACGGGCTGAGCGTCCTGCTGCAGCCGCTGCCCGGCTGCCAGGTCGTCGCCACCTGCCTGCACGTCGGCACCGGTTTCCGCAACGAACCGGTCGCCGGCGCCGCGCACCTGCTGGAGCACGTCCTGGCCCAGGGCGCCTCCAGCAGCAGGCCGCTCACCGACGCGGTCGCCGCCGCCGGCGGCACCGTCAACGCGCGCACCGCGGCCGACTACACCCAGTACACCGCCATCCTCCCGGCCGGCGCGCTCGAACTGGCCCTGCGCATCGAACACGACCGGCTCACCGACCCCGACCTCGGCCCGGCCCACATCACGGCGCAGACCGCCGTCGTCCAGGCCGAGATCCGCCGCAACATGCTGCAACGCCCGCACGGCGGACTGGTGCTGTTCGACCTGCCCGCCCTGCTGCACGACACCTGGGCCAACCGGCACAACGGATACGGCGACATCGAGGCCCTGGGAGACCTCGGCCCCGCCGAACTGGGCCGCTTCTTCCAGGCCTCCTACGCACCCGGCAACACCCACCTCGCCCTCGTCGGCGACTTCGACCCCCACCACGCCCGCGACCTGGTCGAGCAGCACCTGGCACCGGTGCCGGCCCGCACCGGGCCGCCGCGCCCCCACACCGCGGAGGCCCCGCTCACCGCCCCGCGCCGGGCACTGCGCGACGAACGCATCGCCGCCACCGCGCGCACCGCGATCGGCTTCCGCACCCCCGACCCGGCCACCGCACCCCAGGCACACCTGGCCACCGTGCTGCTGGGCGAACTGCTGGAGGACCTGGGCACCGACTGCGCCTGCCACCGGGGCACCCGGCGGACCTGGGGCGCGTTCAAGGCCCGCGCCCACCGCACCGGCAACCCCTTCGACGTCGCCCGCGACGCCCTGTTCGCCGTGGACTTCCCGCACCCCGTGGACCTCGACCCCGACGAGGCCGAACACTGCCTGCGCTCCGTGATGGCCTGCGTCGCCGACGGCAGCGTGCCCCTGGCCGGGCCCCTGACCCGGATCCGCCGCCAGCTCGCGCTGGCCCTGCACGCCGAACTGGACTCCGTGGCCGGCCAGGCCTCCTGGCTGTGCGTGGGCGCCGCCGTCCACCGCGATCCGCTCCACCTGGCCGGCCTGCCCGGCGCCCTGCTGCGGCTGCCCGACACCGAGGTGGCCGCCGCGGCCGCCCGGCTCGCCGCCGCCCCCGCCGCCCGCCTCACCAGCCGCCCCGCCCCCACGGCCCCCGCCCCCGCAGCCTGCGCGCCCGCCGCGGTCACCGCCGTCCCCACAGGAGCCGCCCGATGACCGCCCCCACCGCACCCCGGACCACGCCCGCCGCACCCCAGACCGCCCAGGCCGCGCCCACCAGGTCCCAGGCCGCGCCCACCGCACCCCGCACCACGCCGGCCGCACCCCAGGTCGCGCCCACCGGGTCCCAGGCCGCGCCCACTGCCCCCCACGTCACCCCCGCCGCACCCGCGCCCGCCGCCGCGGCCGTGTCCCGTTTCCGTGCGCCCGCGCACAGCGAGCAGGTCACCGGCCGCGGCACCGCCGTCGCCGTCCAGCGGGCCGGGACCGGCCAACTGGCCGAAGCCAGACTGCTGTTCCCGCTGGCACCGGAGCCCGGCGCGCACCAGAGCCGGGTCGAGGTGATGGCCGAGGCCCTGCGCGACGCGCTCACCGAGGCCGCCGCCGACCTCGCGACCGTCCGCGTGGAGGCACGCGGCGACCGGGCCGTCGTCGCGGTGCGCACCTTCGCCGACGACGTCGCCGCCACCCGCGCCCGTATCCGCGACTGCCTCGACACCGGCCGCCCCCACCAGGCCCGCCGGGTGCGCGAGGCGGCCGGCCGGGTCGCCCGGCGGCTGGCCGCCGCCGAAGCCGTACCCGCCTACCTCGCCCGCAGCCACTTCCTCGCCGCCGTCTTCGGCCCCCACCCCTACGGCCGCGCGGCCACAGCGGCCGACGCCGCCGGCGTCGACGGCGCCCAGACCGCGGCCCTGCTGCACAGCACGCCCGCCGCCCGCCGCCACAGCGTCCTCGTCGGCCCGGACCCGGCCGGAGAACTCCTGGCCCAGGCGGCCGCCCTGCTGCCCCGCACCACCACCGCCCCGCACGACCAGGCCGACGCCCCCCGCCCGCCCGCACCCGCCCCGGGCCCGCGCCGCACCGTGCTCCACCCGGCCACCCCGCAGACCCTGCTGCGCCTGGGCGCCCTGGTGCCCGGCCGGGGCCACGACGACTACCCGGCCCTGCAACTGGCCGCACTCATGCTCGGCGGCTACTACGCCAGCCGCCTCACCCTCGTCCTGCGCGAACGCGAGGGCCTGGCCTACGCGCCCCGCGCCGTCCTGGACCCGCTGGGCGGCGACGCCGTACTGACCGTGGAGGCCGACGTACGCCACGACGGCGCCGCCCGCGCCCTGACCCTCATCGCCGAGGAGACCCGCCGCCTGGCCGACGGCGCCTTCAGCGCCCAGGAACTGCGCAACGCCCAGAACTACGCCGTCGGTTCCATGGCGATGGCCTGCTCCTCCCGCTCCGGACTGGCCTCCACGTACGCCGCCGTGCTGGCGAGCGCACTGCCCGCGAGCTGGCCGGCCCGCTACGAGGACAAGCTGCGCGCCCTGACCGCCGCCGACGTGGCCCGCGCCGCGGCCGCCCACCTGGCCGCGCCCGCCCTGACCGGAGCCGTCGTCGCCCCCGCCGCCCTGGAGGGCCTGCCGCCCACCGCGCCCCAGGCCACCTGAAAGCGCGGCGACGACGCGGGGCCGGACACCGGCCCGGACCGCCCCACCGACCCGGACCACCTCAAGGATGGGACCCACCGCCCGTGAAAACGCTCCTGAAGCGCACGTTCTCCCCACTGCGCGGCCCGGCCCGCACGCTCGGCGCGCTGCACTTCGTCGACAGCCTCGGCAACGGCCTGTTCATGGCCGGCTCCGCGGTCTACTTCGTCACCGTGGCCGGCCTGCCCGCCACCACGGTCGGCCTGGGCCTGTCCCTGGCCGGCCTCAGCGGCTTCGTGGCCAGCCTCGTCTTCGGCCGGATGACCGACACCGCGGGCGCCCGCCGCCTGCTCGCCGTCCTGCTGTTCCTCCTGGCCGGCGCCTACACCCTCTACCCGGCGGTGCACTCGCCCGCCGTCTACTTCCCGGTGGTCGTCCTGACCGGCGCCCTGGAGTACGGCTGCGGACCGGCGTTCGGCGCGCTGATCGCCGAACTCGTCCCGGACGGCGAACGCGTCAGGGCCCGTGCGGCCCTGCGCTCCCTGTTCAACGCCGGCTTCTCGGCCGGCGCGCTGACCGCGGCCGCGCTGATCTCCCTGGGCCGCGACACCCTGGCCCTGCTGCCGCTCGGCAACGGCCTGACCTTCCTGGCGGCCGCCGCCCTGGTGCTGAGACTGCCCGCCAACGACGCCCGGGCCGCCGCCGGCTCCCAGCCCCTGCGCGTCCTGCGCGACCTGCCCTTCCTCGGCGTCATCGGCTCCTCCAGCCTGCTCGCCCTGCACAGCGCCGTCCTGCTGGCCGGCATACCGCTGTGGATCGTCCGCAACACCGACCTGCCGCGCGCCCTGGTCCCGTTGATCCTGGCCGTCAACACCGTCCTGGTGGTCCTCTTCCAGGTGGCGGCGGCCCGCGGCTCGGAGAGCCTGGACGGCTCCGTCCGCGCCGCCCGCAGATCCGGCGCCGTCAGCGTGCTGGCCTGCGCCGCCCTGGCGGCGGGAACCCTCACCGGATCCGCCGCCACCGCCGCGATCACCCTCGGCGCGGTCCTGCTGTTCACCCTCGCCGAACTGTGGCAGGCCGCCAGCGGCTTCGGCCTGGGCTTCGGACTGGCCCCCGAGCACGCACGCGGCGAATACCTCGGCGCCTTCCACCTGCACATGGTCATCCAGGCCACCCTCGGCCCCGCCCTGGTCACCTTCCTCGTCGTCGGCCACGACGCCCTGGGCTGGCTCGCCCTGGCCGCCCTCTTCCTGGCCGGCACCGCGGCCATCGGCCCCGCCGTCACCCACGCCCGCCGCACCCTCCCCGGCCCGGCCCCCGCCCCCGGCCCGGCCCCCACCCCGCAGCCCACACCCCGCCCCGAACCGGCCCCCGAACCGCAGGGCACGGTCTGACGCGGACGCAGAAGCGGAGGCCTCGCACATGACCGTCGAACTCGCGGACACCGCCCACCCCGCCCCGCCCGCACAGGAGTTCGCCGCCCTGTACGCGCAGGCACAGCACTTCTACGCACACCAGATGCGGCTGCTGGACACCCACGACACCGGGCGCTGGGCCGAGACCTTCGCCGAGGACGCCATCCTGCACCTGCCCGCACTGCCCGCCCCGCTCAAGGCACGCACCGCCCTGCCCGGCTACGTACGGGCCGGCGCCGCCCACCGGCGGCGGGCCGGAGACCGCCTGCAGCACTGGGTCGGCCTCCTGGACGTGCACCCGCAGAAGGACGGCTCGCTGCACACCCGCTGCTCCGCCCTGGTCCACACCACCCCCGGCCAGGGCCGCCCCAAGGCCCTGCACGTGTACGTCATGCAGGACGTCCTGGTCCGCTCCGGCGGCCAGTGGCGCATCACGCACCGCCACGTCACCCGCGACGACCTCGCCTGAACCCGGGCCCACGGCCGCTGCAGCCGAACTCGACGTTCCGTCCAGCACACGAGACGTGAGGACCCCGCCCGCCTAACGTCGTACACGCACATCCTCCTCCCCGTCCGCGCCCGCCTGCCGTCCCGACGAGGGCGGGCGCGTCGACGCGGGAGCAGGCACGTCCACACGCACTCGAGAGCGGTTCGAGGCCCGCTCAGGACAGCGGGCCCCACGGCCCGGACGCCGCTATCGTCCCCATTCCACCCCGGTCCGGGCCCGTTCGCGGCGGACCGGACGGGCGAGTGTCCTCTCGATGGAGTTCTCATGCACAAGGCGGAAGAGCCGAAGCTGCGCCTGTTCGTGTTCCACCACTCCGGCGGTTCGCACCTGGCCTACCGCGACTGGACCTCCTGCTTCCCCGCCCACTGGGACGTGCAGATCCCCGACGCACCGGGCCGCGGCCCCCGCGACCGGCGCCCCGCGCTGCGCGACGCCGGCGCCCTGCTCGACCACTTCCTGCACGAACTCGACACCCGGCTGAGCGGCCCCTACGCCTTCTTCGGGCACAGCATGGGCGGACTGGTCGCCTACGAACTGACCCGCCGCCTCCTCGACCAGGGCCGCACACCCCCCCTCTGGCTCGGCGTGTCCGCCCGCGGCACCCTGCACCCCGACGGCGACCCGGTGCGCCGCCACCTGCTGAGCGACACCGCACTGCGCCACGAGCTGACCACCATGGGCGGCACCCCCGCCGAGGTCATGGACCACGACGAACTGTGGGAACTGTTCGAACCGACCATCCGCGCCGACCTGCGCATGAGCGAGACCTGGCGCACCCCGCCCCTGACCGCGCCGCTGCCCGTCCCGCTGTCCGTGTTCGGCGGCACCCTCGACCAGGTGGCCCCGCCCCACCGCCTGGACGGCTGGGCCGAGGTCACCGAGCACTTCCTGGGCCGGCACCTCTTCGACGGCGGCCACTTCTACTTCCAGGACCACCTTCCCGCGGTCGCCGCACAGATCCAGGACGACGTACGCCGCGCCCAACTGGCCACCCGCGCACCGTCCACGGCCGCCCGATGAGCGTCCTGGACCTCCCCGCACCCGCCCCCACCGCACCCACCCGCACCCGCACCACGCGGGCCACCGGAGCCGGCGAGGCCACCGGGGCCACCGGGGCCGGGGCGGCCTCGGTCGCCGAGACCGTCGAGGCGACCGAGTTCCGGCTGCTGGGACCGGTGGCCGTCCACAACCGGCTCACCCAAACCGGCATCACCCCCGCCGGGCCCAAACAGCGGGCCCTGCTCGCCACCCTCGTCGTCCACGCCGGCGAACAGCTCTCCGTGGACCGCCTGGTGGAGGAACTGTGGGGCGACCGGCCCCCCGCCAACGCCCCCAGCGCCCTGCACACCCACGTCGCCCGGCTGCGCCGGCTGCTGCCCGCCCCCGGCCACGAGTGGATCAGCACCCTGCCCACCGGATACCTGCTCAGCCTCGGCCGGGCCTCCACCGACGCCGCCCGCTTCACCCGCCTGTCCGGCCAGGGCCGCGCCACCGCCCCCGGCGACCCCCGCCACGCCACCCGGCTCCTGGGCCAGGCACTCGCGCTGTGGCAGGGCACGGCCCTGCAGGACTCCTGCCACGGCCCGCTGTGCACGGCCGAGGCGGACCGCCTGGAGGAAGCGCGCCTGACCACCCTGGAAGCCCTGTACGAGGCGAGCCTGAACTGCGGCCGCCACGCCGAGACCGTCAGCGACCTGGAACGCCTCACCGCCGCCCACCCGCTGCGCGAACGCCTCTACGACCTGCTGATGCTCGCCCTGTACCGGTGCGGCCGGCAGTCCGAGGCCCTCGGCGTCTACGAACGCGCCCGCCGCCGCCTTCTGGGCACCCTGGGCGTGGAACCGGGCCCGGCGCTGCGCCGCCGCCTGGAGGCGGTCCTCAACCACTGCCCCACCCTGGCCCCCGCGGATCCGCACCGCCCGGACCTGGCGGCCGAGGTGGCACGCCTCCAGACCCGGATCGACCGGCTGGTCGAGGACCAGGCCCGCCTGCTGCGCGGCATCCGGGAACAGGACCCGGGCACCTGACACCCGGACCACCGCGGCCCGGCAGCGCACGGCCCCGGGCCCGGCGCGGTCAGAGCAGGCCGGTGAACGCGGCGAAGACGTCGTCGAGTTCGTTCGAGTGCACGGTGAACGACTCGGGTGCCAGGGCCGCCGCGTCGAGGGCCGCGAGCACGGCCCGCACCGCCTCGACGCCGGCGTCCGCGGGGATCTGCAGGGTGCCCGTGACCGGGTCGCCGCAGGCACCCTCGAAGCAGGCGCCGGCCCGCTCCAGCGCGATCGCGTCGGCGAACCGCAGCCGGATGACGGCGGCCGGCGGCCCGCTACGCGGCTCAGGCCACACCCCGCCATCGCCGCCGTCACCGGTGCCGGTCTGCGGATCCGGCCCCGCTGCCCGGTAGGCGGGCAGCAGGCTCAGATGGGAGCGGGCCGCGGGCAGCGGGTGCTCGGGTCCGCCCAAGGAGAGCGCGTCACCGCCCTCGTCCCCGTACGGGCCGTCCTCCCCGGTCGGCGGGCCCGCCGCCTCGGCCGGGGTGTCCGCCTCGGCCAGGGCGTCCAGCAGCACGGACCGGGCCCGGGGCGGCAGCGCGGCGGCGAGACGGCGCGCGCACTTTTCGGCCCGCTCCCCACCCGCCGCGGCCACGGCGACCAGCTCGTGCACGAGCACGGCCGGCTGCGGGGCGTGCCCGGTGCCCGGGGGCGGCCCCAGGGTCCCCGCCGGACCGGCGGGCGGCTGCTGTCGCTGGTGCCACTGCTCGTTCACGCCAGGACCTCCTGATCGTCCGGGTCCGGCACGATCACCGTCCCGATCCCGTCGTCGGTGAACATCTCCAGCAGGACCGAGTGCGGGACGCGCCCGTCGATCACCCGGGCCGCGCCCACCCCGCCCCGTACCGCCGCCAGGCAGCCGGCCATCTTGGGCACCATGCCCTCGCTCAGTTCCGGCAGGAGCTTTTCCAGTTCGTCGGCCGTCAGCCGCGGGATGACCTCGGCCCGGTGCGGCCAGCCCGCGCACAGCCCCGCCACGTCGGTGAGCATGACGAGCGCGTGGGCCCGAAGCGCGGTCGCCAGCGCCGCGGCCACGGTGTCGGCGTTGACGTTGTAGACCAGGCCGTCCTCGACACTGCGGGCCAGCGGCGAGACCACCGGGATCCGGCCGGCGGCCAGCAGGCCGTCCAGGGTGGTGGTGTCCACGCCGGTGATGTCGCCGACCCTGCCGACGTCGACGGGTTCCCCCTCGATCCACGGCACGTGCCGCACCGCGGTCAGGGTGTCGGCGTCCTCGCCGGTCATGCCGACGGCGAGCGGGCCGTGACGGTTGATCAGCCCGACCAGCTCGCGCTGCACCTGCCCGGCCAGGACCATGCGTACGACGTCCATCGCCGCCGGCGAGGTGACGCGCAGGCCCGCGGCGAACTCGCGTTTCATGCCGCGCCGTTCGAGCTCGGCGTCGATCTGGGGGCCGCCTCCGTGCACCACCACGGGCCGCAGCCCGGCGTAGCGCAGGAAGACGACGTCGCGGGCGAAGGCCGCCGTGAGGTCCGCGTCGACCATGGCGTGTCCGCCCAGTTTGACGACGACCGTCCGGCCCTGGTGACGGGCCAGCCACGGCAGGGCGTCACCGAGGGACCGGGCCTTGGCCTGGGCCTGCTGCACGCTGACGGTCATCGGGTTTCTCCTTCGTGGATACCTCGACCTGGTCGGGGAGGAAACGAAGCTCCTGCGGAGCAGGGCAGGGAAAGCCGGTTCGCCGGCAGGGCAGACCGGCGTGCACCGTCCACTGGCTGGCAGCCTTCGCTTACAGGGAATTTGATACTGTGTGAAATATGACGCAACGGGTCAAGCGGGCATTCAAGTACCGCTTCTACCCGACGGACGAGCAGGCGGCCGAGCTGTCGCGCACGTTCGGTTGTGTCCGTCTCGTGTACAACAAGGTGTTGGAGGAGCGCACCCGGGCCTGGTACGGCGAGCAGCGCCGTGTGTCCTACGCGCAGTCGTCCGCCGCGCTGGCGCAGTGGAAGAAGACCGAGGATCTCGCTTTCCTTGCGGAGGTTTCCTCGGTGCCGTTGCAGCAGGCGCTGCGGCATCTTCAGACGGCCTTCGGGAACTTCTTCGCCAAGCGGGCCAAGTACCCGCGGTATAAGTCGCGAAAGAAGTCGAGGGCGGCGGCGGAGTACACCCGGTCCGCCTTCACGTGGCGCGGCGGACAGCTGACCTTGGCGAAGATGACCGCACCGCTGGATGTTCGCTGGTCGCGGCCCCTGCCCGCCGGGGCGCAGCCGACCACGGTGACCGTGTCCCGTGACGCTGCGGGGCGCTGGTTCGTGTCCCTGCTCGCCGAGGACACCCCCGTCTTGGCCCCGGCCACCACGGCGGCGGTCGGCATCGACGCCGGGATCACCTCCCTGGTGACCTTGTCCACCGGCGAGAAGATCGCCAATCCGAGGCACGAGCGCCGTGATCGCGCCCGGCTGGCCCGCGCACAGCGTGAACTCGCCCGCAAGGCGAAGGGCTCGGCGAACCGGGAGAAGGCCCGCCGCAAGGTCGGCCGTGTTCACGCGCGGATTGCCGACCGGCGCCGCGACTTTTTGCACAAACTGTCGACTCGGCTCGTCCGTGAGAACCAAACGGTCGTGATCGAGGACCTCGCCGTCCGCAACCTGCTGAAGAACGGCAATCTCGCGCGCGCCGTCTCCGACGCGGCCTGGACGGACCTGCGCATGATGCTGGAGTACAAATGCGCCTGGTACGGACGCGACCTCGTCGTGATCGACCGTTGGTTCCCCAGCAGCAAGCTGTGCGGGACCTGCAAAACGATCGCCGCGAAGATGCCGCTCAACGTCCGCGAGTGGACATGCGACTGTGGCGCCCTGCATGACCGCGACGTGAACGCGGCACGCAACATTCTGGCCGCCGGGCTGGCGGTGTCTGCCTGTGGAGACGGTGTAAGGCCTCAACGGGAGTCCTCCCGGACGGGGCAGTCGTTGGTGAAGCAGGAAGCCCAGCGGGCGACCGCTGGAATCCCCCGCCTTTAGGCGGGGGAGGAAGCCAAGAGACCCTCGCCCGCCGAACGACCGAGGCCGCCGACCGTGGAATTGGCGCTCATGGGACTCCTTCTGTGGGGCCCCGGTCGCGGGCTGAACCCCATGACCGGTGGACATGCGCCCGGCCCGCGGGGGCGCGGCGCGCTCTCGCGCGCGGGTTCTCGAGTGTCCTGCCGCGAGGTCACGTCCTGTCAACAAGACAGCGGCCGGGCCCGGTGCTTCAGGCGGCCGAGCGGGTGGCCCGGGCGGCGGTGGTGCGGCCCAGTTCCCGTTCGGTGCGCCGCAGCACGATCGAGTCGGCGATCTCGCCGCTGCGGACCGCGATGTTCGACAGCAGGGCCGAGGACAGTCCGTGGGTGTGCTCGGTGCCGCCCTGGAGGTAGACCCCGCTCTTGAGTCCGGACGCGCTCAGCAGGCGGTAGTCGCGCTCCACCTGGTGCCGGCCCGCCGCGTCGCGCAGGAAGTGGCCGTCGAAGTCGCCGAGCAGGCGGGCGGGGTCGAGGTTGTCGTAGCCGGTGGCGAACACCAGCGCGTCGACGGCGAGTTCCTCGGTACGGTCGTCGAGCAGCGAGCGCAGGCCCACCCGCGTCTCGTTCCCGGCGCGCTTGACGTCGGTGACCCGGGTGAGGTTGCGGAAGTGCAGCCGTTCGGTGCCGCGCACCCGCTCGTCGTAGCTGCGCCGGTACAGGTCCCGGATGACGTCGGAGTCGACCACCGAGTAGTTGGTGTTGCGGTGGTAGCGCCAGAAGGCGTCCCTGGCCTGCTCGGTGCCGAAGTAGTGGTCGTCGACCGCGTCGGGGTCGAACACCTGGTTGGCGAAGGGCGTGTCGTCGGCGATGGCGTAGCCGTAGGACGGGACGACGGCGCTGACCTGGGCGTGCGGCAGCGCGTCGTGGAAGAACCGGACGATCTCGGCCGCGCTCTGGCCGGCGCCGACCACCGCCACGCTCTTGAGGTCCTTCGGGTCCTGCGCGTCGAACCTGGCGAGGAACTCCGAGCTGTGCCACACCCGTTCGTCGGAGCGCACGCCCTCCGGCAGCCTGGGCACCAGGCCGGTCGAGATGACCACGTTGCGTGCGGCGACCACGCGGGTGCCGCCGTCGCCGGTGCGCACCTCGACCTCCAGGAGGTCGCAGGACGGCGCCGCGGCCTCGGTGACGGGCCGGATCGAGGTGACCTCGGCGCCGTAGGTGACCCGGTCGCCCAGATCGGCGGCCGCCCACTCCAGGTACTGGTGGAACTCCTGGCGGGTGGGGAAGAAGTCCTGGTTGTTCACGAACTGCACCAGCCGGTCCGAGGCGTGCAGATACGAGACGAAGCTGTACCGGGACAGCGGATTCCGGTACGTCGCCAGGTCCTTGAGGAACGAGATCTGCATGGTCGTCGACGGCAGCAGCATGTTCCGGTGCCAGCCGAAGGCGGGCTGCCGCTCGAAGAAGTGGGCGGTGACCGGATGCTGCGGAGTGCTCGCCCCGTGCTCTTCCAGAGCGATGGCGAGCGACAGGTTGGACGGGCCGAACCCGATACCGACCACGTCGTAGACCTCTTCGCTCCGCCTGCCCGTTGTCTCCATGTGAATGCTCCCGATGCGTCTGGAAATCAACCGGTGGCCCACAACGCCTTCCGGCTTGGCAAAACCTTGCCATGATGTTGGCAAGACGATCCTGAGATCCGGTCTCGTGACGCTGGAGTGGTGGCGGAGTCGCTGGTGGGAGAGGTGACTTCGGCCCGCGGCGGCGGGGAACCTTTGCCTCGCACCGCCGCCCGGCGCCACCCGATGCTGCCCGGTGCCCGGTGCCCGGTGCCCGGCGTCCGGCGTCCGGCGTGCTCCCGCTCGTGCGGTGCGCCCCGTCGCCGGTGCCGGTCCCGTCGCGCGGCCGGTGCCGTGCGGGTGCCGGCCCGTGTGCGGCACCGGGTGCGCGGAAATGCGGGAACGGGTGCGGCAGGGGTGTTTTTCGGAGCGTTTCTCGAAGAATAATCGAAGACCGCTCGAGGACTTCTGCAGGACTTCTGCAGGACTTCTTCAGACCTTCTCCAGGTCCTCGGAATGTGGAAGCATTGTCCTGTCGGACAGGACGGCCGTACGGTCGGGGACCTCGAAACAGGCCGATTTCCGAAAAGGAGAATGCGAATGTTCGTGCCCCGCTTTTATCGCGAGCCGAATAATTCCTGGACGGCGGATCTGATCCGCGACAACCCCCTGGCCCTCGCGGTGACGAACGGCAGCCCCGACAGCGGTCCCTTCGCCACGCACCTGCCGGTCATCTTCGCCCCCGACGCCCCCGACGCCCCTGACGTCACGGAAGCCCCGGACGCCTCCGGGGACGCCGACGACGCCGGCGACGGGCTGCGGGGGGTCACGCTGCTCGGGCACATGAACCGGGCCAACCCGCACTGGGCGGCGCTGCGGTCGGGCGACGTGCTGCTGCTGACGTTCACCGGCCCGCACTCCTACGTGTCACCCACGGTGTACGGGAAGACCCCGGCCGCCCCCACGTGGAACTTCACCGCGGTGCATGTCCGGGGCGTGGTGGAGAAGATCGACTCGACCGAGGAGACGCTGGAGGTGGTGCAGTCCACTGTGCGCGCCTTCGAGAAGGCGTTCGGCGACGGCTGGGACATGACCGAATCACTCGGCTACTTCCGCCAGATCGTGCCCGCCGTCGGGGCCTTCCGGTTCACGGTCACGGGCGCCGAGGGCATGTTCAAGCTCAGCCAGGAACAGCCGGGCGAGGTGCGCGAGCGGGTCCAGACCTCGTTCGGGCAGAGCGGGTGCACGTACAAGCGCGAGGTCGCCGGGCTGATGAACCGGCTGCCCTGAGACGCCGGCGGCACCCGGCGCGGGCGGCCTCAGGCGCTGATGGCCACCGGCCGGGTCCGCTGCTCGGCGGTCCCCTTCATGTCCTGCACGTTGCCGTCCTGCACGTTCCTGTCCAGCCTGTCCTGCATGTCCTGCACGCCCTTGAGTCCGGCCGCCTCGGGGCGCTCCGGCGCGGTGCCGAGCGCCTCCAGGGCGGTCGCGGCCGCGCTGTCCAGCGTGGCCATCACCCACTGCTCGAAGTCGACGCCCAGTTGCTGGGCGGCCTGGTGCCACCACTCCAGACGGCTGCCGGGAACCTCCAGGCGGCGGCCCGGCACGGCGGGAGCGGCCGGCTGCTGATCGCCCTGGCGCGCGGCGCGCAGGGCACCGCGCAACTGCTTGGTGGTCCACTGCCGCTGTTCGGCGCGGTCGAGCCAGAGCTCCTGGTCCGCGACCGGCATGGAGGCCAGCTCGGCGTGGTGCTGGAAGCTGAGGGCGGAGCGGCGCCGGGTGAGGTCGAAACGCCGTGAGACCCACGCGTAGTTGCGCAGGGTCTGGTACGACAGTCCGGCGGCGCGTATCCCGCGCTGGTAGCGGTCGGTGTAGTGGTCCTTGCCGTAGACCATCCAGTCGCCCAGCCACCAGGAGGACGAGTCGAGGACGTCGGCGAGCTGCCGGCCGGCCCGCTCCCACTCGTCGTAGGCCATCTTGGCGGGCATCTGCAGGCCCACCTTGGTCGTCAGCACCGGGACCCGGCGCGGCGCGGACGCCGTGGCGCGCGCCTGCCGCGGCGTCGCCTGCGGGACGGTGGTCGCCGTGCCGCCGTGCGACCCCGCGGTCTGACCGGCCTGATGCGCCATCATGCCTCCAAAGAACGGTGCATATAACCGTCGATAAGCGTCGCAGCGCCGCCTGGGGTGGCACCGGAGCGGCACTCGAACGGTTGCACGTCGAACTTCCGGGCCGAATGAATCCCATTGGCCGAATGAATCCCGCCCGGTCAATTGTGTCCACCGGTCGATGACGTCCACCGGTCGATGAATTCCATAGGTCGATGAAGGCTGCTGTTGGCATGGCGCCCGCCGGCCGGTGAAGCCGTCTTCGGTGAAGGGCGTCCGTATTTCCCGCCGGGAGAACGGCGGGGGAGGGGGAGCTCAGCGCAGGGTCTCCGTGGGCCGGTCGGGCCGGCCCGGCTGGCCGGGCGGTTGGCCGCTGTCGGTGAGGGCGAAGAAGACGTCGTCGAGGTCGGGGGTGTGCACGGTCAGTTCGTCGGCCTCGATGTCCGTCGCGGCCAGCCAGTCGAGGATGGAGTGGAGTTCGCGCTGGGTGCCGTCGCTGACGATCTGCAGCGCCAGCGCCTGGTCGTCCCGGGTGGCCCCGCGCAGCGTGGTGGCGGCCGACCGGTAGGCGGCGGGGTCGGTGAAGCGGAGCCGGATGTGCCCGCCCGGGATCAGCCGCTTGAGTTCCGCGGCGGTGCCTTCGGCGGCGATCCTGCCGTTGTTCAGCACGGCGATCCGGTCGGCGAGCTGGTCGGCCTCCTCCAGGTACTGGGTGGTCAGGAACACGGTGGTGCCGCCGGAGACGAGCTCGCGGACGATGCCCCACATGGTGTGGCGCGAGCGGGGGTCGAGACCGGTGGTCGGCTCGTCGAGGAAGATGATGCGGGGGCCGCCGACCAGGGTCATGGCGATGTCCAGGCGGCGCTTCATGCCGCCGGAGTAGGTGGAGGCGGGCTTCCGCGCGGCCTCGGTGAGGTCGAAGCGCTCCAGGAGTTCGGCGCTGACCCGCCGGCCCTCCGCCTTGGGCAGGTGGTGCAGGTCGGCCATCAGGAGCATGTTCTCCTCGCCGGTGATCAGGTTGTCGACGGCGGAGAACTGGCCGGTGACGCCGATCGCGGCGCGTACGGCCCGCGCCTCCCGGGCGGGGTCGTGGCCGCCGACGCGCAGCTCGCCGGCGTCGGCGCGGATCAGGGTGGAGAGGATCTTGACGGCCGTCGTCTTGCCGGCGCCGTTCGGGCCGAGCAGGGAGAAGACCGTGCCCTCCTCGACGGCCAGGTCGATGCCGTCCAGGACGGTCTTGTCGCCGTAGGACTTGCGCAGCCCGCTCGCCGCGATGGCCACGGTGCTCATCAGGGGTGCTCCTTCGGGGCCGTGGGCGGTCACAGGCTGCGGGCGGTGATGTCGCCGTAGGCGGTGGCGGCGTGGAGGTCCAGGTCGCATGTGCCGTTGTTGCGCAGGGAGTTGTCGATGCGTCCGTAGCCGGTCCGGGCGTCCAGGGAGGCGGAGACGCCGCGGGCGGCGCCCACCGTGATGTCGCCGTGCTGGACGCTGAGGGTGACCGTGCCGCGCGCGGCCTCCTCGATGCGGATGCCGCCCTTGTGGACGCCGATCTCGGCCGGGCCGTCGAGGCGGCCGAGGAAGACCTCGCCGTCGTGGGCGTCGATGCGGGCGCTCGCCGCCTCGTCGATCTTGACCGAGCGGTGGCCGCCCGTGAAGGCGACGTCGCCGAGGCGTCCCACGCCGCGGAACTCGGCGGCGGCCGCCTTCGCCTCGACCCCGGAGCCGGCGGGCAGCATGACCGTGACCTCGACGGACCCCGGGTGCCCGAGGAGCTTGCGGGCCGCCGGCGCGGCCCCGATCCGCAGGATGCCGTCACCGAAGGCGGTTTCGACCGCCCCGGCCGCCTTCACGTCGCGGTTCTTGGCCGGGTCGGCGGGGCGGACCTCGACGACGGTGTCGGCCCGGTCGGCGGCGATGAACCGGATGCGTCCGGCGGGGATGTCCACCTCGGCGCGGATGGGGGAGGGGGTGTCGAACCTCTGCGTCGCGTACTCGGTCTTCTGCATCGGTGGCTCCTCGGGCTCGTGTTTTCCGATGCAGAAAACGCTACGTTGCGTTCAGTGATCTGGCAACAAGTCTGTTGCGCATCACCCTTATAACTCCAGCTCAACTGCGCCCAATTGTTGCAACGGGCCTGAATGTAATGCAACGTCAGCGATCCGCTTTGTTGCAATGGGGCGGGAGTTAATGCTCCGTGGCGGCGCGCCCTGCGACGCGAGACCCGGCCGGATTCCGGCCGGGTCTCCTCGGGCTGTCAGCGGGCTGTCGGTCGGGCTGTCAGCCGGACGTGGACGGCCGGCCGCAGAACTCGGCGTTCAGGATGGGGACGATCCCCGACGCGTCCCAGTCGCCGTTGTAGTTGAAGGTGAGCTGATGGCGGCCGTCCTCGGTGAAGGCGGCCAGC
The DNA here is from genome assembly GCF_042790435.1 of Streptomyces sp. NPDC056738. Lineage (NCBI taxonomy): Bacteria > Bacillati > Actinomycetota > Actinomycetes > Kitasatosporales > Streptomycetaceae > Streptomyces > Streptomyces sp. NPDC056738. Next base: position 120,944 of record NZ_JBHTZF010000001.1, on the reverse strand, counting down.
GTCAGCGACCCCACCACACCCCCGTCGTGGTACCAGATGTCCCCGCAGCCCAGCGTGAGCTTCTCGACGCCCAGCCCGTACGACGTGATCGGCAGGTCGGGATTGACGACGGTCGTCTTCAGCTCCTTGAGCTGCTGCGCCGGCAGCAACTTGCCGCCCATCAGGGCCCCGTAGAACAGGTTCAGGTCGTGGGCGCTGGAGATGATGTCGCCGTCGCCCCAGTTCTGGGAGCCGTTCAGGTCGGTGACGTCGTCGATCCGGTCCGGCTGGGTGTCGTAGAACAGCTTGGAGTAGCCGCGGCTGCTCGGCCGGGGCAGCTCACTGCTCGTGCCGGGGTTGGACGTCGCCTTCAGCTCCAGCGGCCCGATGATGCGCCGGCGCACCTCGTCCTCGTACGGCCTGCCCGCCACCTTCTGGACGATCAGCGCCGCCAGCAGGTCGTTGGTGTGGGAGAACGCGTGCCGGGCGCCGGGCTGGAACAGCGGCGCGTGGGAGAAGGCCACCTGCAGGCGCTGCTGGGCCGTCAGGGTGTCGTAGCGGTGCGCCAGGAAGCTGTCGCCCATGGTGTACGTCTGGTAGTACGACACGTCGGCGAGGTAGTCGAACAGACCGCTGGTGTGGTTCAGCAACTGGCGGACGGTGATCGCGCCGCCGTCGTTGCCGTTGCCGCCGACCACGCCGGGCAGGTAGCGCTCCACCGGGTCGTCGAGGCTGACCTTCCTCTCCGCCTCCATCTGGAGCAGGACCGTCGCCACGAACGTGTCGGTGATGCTGCCGGTGCGGAACCGGTCGCTCTTGCCGCGCGGCGCGCCCGTCGCCCGGTTGCCGACACCCACCGCGCTCTTCCAGACTCCGGCGGAATCCCGTGCCTCGGCGCTCACGCCGGGGACACCCGCCGCGACGGCCGCCTCGATCGCCGCCTGCGTGTTCTGATGGCCGGCCGCCCCCGCGGCCGTGTCACCCGATGCCCGGGCGGGACCCGTCAGGACGGTGGCCGTCAACGCCACCGCCGCCAGAGCGACCACGCCCGCTCTTGGCCTGTTCCGCATCGTCATCGTCTCTGCCCCGTCTCTTCGTCGTGTCCGCACGTTGGCCGGATCCGTACAGGTGCGGTTCGTGGCGGCACCGTAGGTCACTTGGCTCGCGGGCAACTCGTGCGGCGGCGCCACGGCCGAAAAGGCGCAGGTACGGCGTCTCCGGCCGTTCGCCGCCCCGCCCGCGCGAGGCCGGAATTGGTCGTTCTACCGTCGGGGGAAGGGAGTTGGGGGAGTGCCGGGGATGGCCCGTCATCGCGGTCACCGGCTCACCGGTCACCGGCGCCCCGTCCGGCTGCGAGCCGCCCACCACCCGCCGCCCGCTGTCCGTCGTACGCCGTCTGCCGTCTGCCGTCTGCCGTCCTCGCGGGTGCGCGCGCGGGTGTGCGTGCGTGCGCGCGTGCGGGCGTGGAGGGGCGGGCGCGGACGGAACGGAGGGGTGGCCGGGGGTGCGTGGACGGACGGCGCCGCGGGCAGGGGAGGGGGGCCGGGAGCGAGGGGCCCGCGCTGTCCACCCCGCTGATGGCCCGCCGGGTGATCCCCGCCCCACGGCCCGCCGGGTGATCCCCGCCCCACGGCCCGCCGGGTGATCCCCGCCCCACGGCCAGGCGGGTGATCCCGTACGCCACGAGGGCGCCCCTGCGTGCCCGGAACGCGGCCGTGCCGGGCCGTGCCGGACCGTGCCGTACGGACGCGGCACCGCGGGGGACTCCGCCGCTGGTCAGGTGGCCCTCTAGCAGGCCTCAGGTGCGCCGCCGGCCCGCGGGCGCGGCATCGTGGCACAGGAAACCGGCCCGGTACAGAGGATCACCGCGGCGCGCAGCCGCTGCCGCACGCCGGGGGGCCGGCGGGGCCGGTGCCCTTGTAGCGCCGACGGCGCGCTCCCTACGGTTTCGAGGCATCGCCGGGGCCGCCGCCGGCGCCGGCTGTCCTGTCGACCGGACGGCGCGGATGTCCCGTCGACCGGACGGGCATCGGCCGGCGGACCCGCGCCCGGTGTGCTCCGCGCACCCGGCCGGCGATGTCCGAATCCCGAGCCACCCCCTGACCGACAAGGACGGTGCCCTGTTGAGCACGAACCCCTTCGATGACGCGGACGGCCGCTTCTACGTGGTCGTCAACGACGAGGAGCAGCACTCCCTGTGGCCGGTGTTCGCCGAGGTCCCGGCGGGCTGGCGTGTGGTCTTCGGTGAGGCGGCCAAGGCCGAGTGCCTGGAGTACGTCGAGCAGAACTGGACCGACCTGAGGCCCAAGAGCCTGCAGGAGGCCATGGCGGCGGACTGAGAGCCGTCCCTCCCGCGGACCCGACCGGGACGACACCGTCGTCCGCCCGGCCGGTCCGCGCCCAGGAAGACACTTCGAGTGGGGAGTTGAACACTGTGACGGGGGCTGTGAGAACCGCGGGCAGGCCCGGACCGGGGCCCGTGGACGCCGGCCGTGCGCCGGCGCAGGGCGACGTGGTCCTGTCCTTCGTGGGATCGCAGGCCACGGTGCAGAAATCGGGGATGGTCCTGCCTCCCAACCTGCCGGAGCGGTCCTGGGAGCGGATCGGCGCCAACCTGCGCGAACTGGTGAACTCCTCCGCGTGGTGGCTCGCCGACTGGCTGCTCTACGGTGAGGCCACCTACGGGTGGCGGCGCTACAAGGAGGCGATCGAGCGCACCGGGCTCGACTACCAGACCCTGCGCAACTACGCGTGGGTGGCCCGCCGCTTCGAGCACCACCGCCGGCGCGACAGCCTCAGCTTCGCCCACCACGCCGAGGTCACCCGCCTCTCGCCGCCGGAGCAGGACTATTGGCTGCGCCGGGCCGAACAGCAGAAGTGGTCGCGCAACGAACTGCGCAGGGCGGTCCGCGCCGGCCTGGCCGCACAGAGCGACGCCACCGACCCCGGCACCGCCACCGACCCCGGCACCGTCACCGACCCCGGCACCGGTCCCGGCACCAGCCCCGGTCCGGGGGAGCGGGAAGCGCACGTGCCCCACCCCGCCGAGCCCGCCGCCGAACGGCGCCAGGCCGGTACCGAGCAGCGGCACCAGGTCACCACGCTCACCATCGAGCTGTCCGCGGAGCAGTTGGAGCACTACTCCCGGGCGGCCGCCACGCACGGCCTGCCCGTCGCCCAGTGGGTCACCCGGACGCTCGACACCACGGACCGCCCCGCCACGGACCGCCCCGCCACCGACCGCCTCGCCACCGACCTGCACCCCGCGGGCCGCCCCACCCCGGGCCGGCACCCGCAAGGCCCCGCCACCGGCCGGCGCACCGCCTGAACCGGCACCACCCGCCGGCATCACCCACCGGCCCCGGCACCACCCGACCGGCGCACCACCGGCCCACCGCACCACCCACCGGCGCACCGCCCGGACGCGTACCGCCGGAACGCGGCATCGCCCGGACGCGCACCGCGTGGCGGGCCGGCGGCTCGTCCCACCGGACACCCCTCATATCGGAGTCAGTTGATGATCCTTCAGGGAAAGCGGGTCGCCCTGCCCTCGGCGCCCGTCGTCCACCAGCAGTTCGAGGAGCACGCGCAGGCCACCCCCGACGCCGTCGCCGTCGTCCGGGCCGGCCGGCAGGTCACGTACGCCGAACTGGACGCGAGGGCCAACCGGTTCGCGCACTTCCTCACCGCGCGCGGACACGGCCGCGGCGCGAAGGTGGGCCTCTGCCTCGACTACTCCGTCGACCTGCTCGTCGCCATCCTCGGCACGCTGAAGGCGGGCGCCGCCTACGTGCCCTTCGACCCGGCCTACCCGGCCGCCAGGCTCCAGCTCCTGCTGGACCAGGTCCCCTCACTCGCCCTGATCGTGGCCTCCCCGGCCACGGCCGCCATGGTCGAGACGGCGGCCGTCGACGTCGTCGACCTCGACGAGCTCGCCGACCACCTGGCGAGCCTGCCGGCCACCTCTCCCGGCATCACCGTCACCGGCGACGACCTCTGCTACGCCGTCTTCACCTCCGGCTCGACCGGCACACCGAAACTGACCGCGGTGCGCCACGAGGGCTGGTTCAACCTGATGAACTGGCTCCGGCTCGAATACGGCCTGCACCGCGGCTCGCACAACCTCGTCGTCAGCGCGTTCGGGTTCGACCTGTCCCAACGCGCCCTGATGACACCGCTGTTCTGCGGCGCCACCCAGCACCTGCTGGCCAGCCGCAACTTCGACGCCATGCTCGCCTACCGCGTCCTGCGCGAGCACGACATCCGCGTCGTGCACTGCGCCTCCAGCACCCTGTACGTGCTGATCGACTGGGAGAACGCGCGCGGCGGCGACGCCCTCACCCGCCTGGACTACGTGCTCTTCGGCGGGGAGGCGCTCAAGCCCGAGCGGCTCACCGACTGGATGCGCCGCGAGGGCAACACCTGCACCCTGCTGCACCAGTACGGCGTGGCCGAGTGCACCGACGTGGCCACCTCCTTCGACCTCGCCGGCTACCGGGCCGGCGAGCACGACATCGCCCCGGTGGGCCGGCCGGCGTACAACACCGACATCCACCTCCTCGACGAGCGGCTGCGCGGTGTGCGGGCGGGGGAGGACGGCGAGATCTGCATCGCCGGCGCCGGTGTCGGCGCCGGCTACCTGGGCGCCGCCGGCCCCGAGAACACCAAGTTCGCCACCGTCGAGATCGACGGCACCCCGGTCAGGCTGTACCGCACCGGCGACCGGGGCCGGGTCACCGAGGCCGGTGACCTCGTCGTCGCCGGGCGGATGGACGCCCAGGTCAAGGTGCGCGGCATGCGCATCGACCCCACCGACATCGAGCGCGCGCTCGGCAGGCTGTCCGAGGTGCGCGAGGCCGCCGTGGCGGTCACCCACACCGACGCCGGCGAGGCCGAGCTGACCGCGTTCGTGGTACCGGAGGCGGGCGCTCTCGCCGAGGACGCCGTGCGCGCCCGCCTCCTTACGACCCTGCCGCGCAACATGGTCCCGGCCCGCTTCGTCGAGGTGGCGGCCATTCCTTTGAGCCCGCACGGGAAGGTCGACCGCGCGGCGCTGGTCGACGCCCTCAAGAACCGAGGACTGTGATGACTGCCGACAGCGTGCGCGCCATCTGGTGCCGGGAACTGGGACGCGAGGACATCGCGGCCGACGACGACTTCTTCGCCCTCGGCGGCCAGTCCGTGATCATGGTCCGGATCCAGGGCGCCTTCCTGGAGGAACTGGGCGCCGAGGTCCCCATGGACCAGATGTTCCTCCACCCGACGGTGGCGTCGATCTCCACGTACATCGAATCCCTGACACCGCACCGATAGCGCGCCGGACCCACCCGGACCACCGGCCCACGGGCCGCGTCGCGTGCAGAAAACTACCTGGTTAGAGAGGCGCGCCCATGTACGACGTGATTGTCATCGGTGCCCGTTGCGCGGGTTCGCCGACGGCCATGCTCTTCGCCCGGCAGGGCTACCGGGTCCTGCTCCTGGAGAAGGCCCGGTTCCCGCAGGACACCCTGTCCTCGCACTACATCCACATGCAGGGCATGGGGCTGCTGAACCGCTGGGGGCTGCTCGGCAAGCTCCGCGACGCGGGCTGCCGGCCCATCACCCGCCAGAGCTACCAGGGCCCCGGGGTGCGCATCGAGGGCTTCTCCCTGCCGGTCGACGGCCTGGACCACACCTACGCGCCCCGGCGCTACGTCCTGGACCCGCTGCTCGCCGAGGGAGCCGTCGAGGCCGGCGTGGACTTCCGGGAGGGCTGCGCCGTCAAGGACCTGGTGTGGCAGGACGACCGGGTCACCGGCGTGCGCTACACGACCCCCGAGGGCACCGAGACCACCGAGCGGGCCCGCCTGGTCGTCGGCGCGGACGGCATGCGCTCGCTGGTGGCCCGCAAGACCGGCGCGCAGAACGTCATCGAGCACCCGCGGGTGAGCTGCACCTACTACAGCTACTGGGCCGACGTCCCCTCGCACTTCGAACTCTACGAGCGGCCCGGCCGCTGGATCGGCGTCATCCCCACCAACGACGACCTGACCCTGCTGATGACCTACTTCCCCCAGGACCTCTACAACGAGGTCCGCAAGGGAGTGGAGCCCTTCTACCTCGACTCCTTCCGCACCACGGCGCCCGAACTGTACGAGCGGATGCAGGCGGGCCGGCGCGTGGAGCAGATCTACGGCACCGGCCACCAGGAGAACTACTTCCGCAAGGCCTACGGACCCGGCTGGGTCCTGGTCGGCGACGCGGTCAACCACAAGGACTCCATCACCGCCCGCGGCATCACCGAGGCCTTCGTCCAGGCCCAGTCCCTCGTCGACCACGTCGGCACCCAGCTCCACGACGACGCCGCCCTGCGCACCGCCCTCAAGCGCTACGAGAACGACCTGAGCGGCGAGGCCCTCAGCCACTACCAGGGCGCCCTGAACGTGGCCGAGCTCAAGCCCGAGGGCCGCGTGGAGATGCTGCGGCACCTGGTCGGCCACCAGGAGCACATCGACCGCTACTTCTCGACCCTGTCGGGAGCGTGCTCCATCGACGACTTCTACAACGACGAACTGCTGGACCTGCTCGACCTGAGCTGAGCCGCCGCCCGCTCCCTCCTGGTTCCGCCGATATGGAGACACAACAATGATCCCGTTGTCGTTCGCGCAGCGCCGGCTGTGGTTCGTGGACCGGTTCGAAGGCCCTTCGCCGACCTACAACGGCGCTTTCGCCCTGCGGCTGACCGGTGACCTGGACGTCGGCGCGCTCCGGGCCGCCCTCGCGGACGTCGTCGACCGCCACGAGGTCCTGCGCACCGTGATCGTCGAGGACGGCGACGGCGTCCCGCACCAGCGGGTGCTGGCGCCGGGGGACGAGCCCGTCGACCTGGCCGTCACCGACGTCACCGAGCAGGAGCGGGTGGCGGCCGTCACCGCGGCCGCCACCACCACCTTCGACCTGGCCGCCGACATCCCCCTGCGGGCCCGACTGCTGCGCTGCGCCCCCCGCGAGCACACCCTCGTCGTCGTCGCACACCACATCGCCGTGGACGGGGAGTCCTTCGGACCGCTGTTCCGCGACCTCACCACGGCCTACGCCGCCCGCGCGAAGGGCCGCGCCCCCGCCTGGGAGCCGCTCGCGGTGCAGTACGCGGACTACACGCTGTGGCAGCGCGAGGTGCTCGGCGACGAATCCGACCCGGACAGCGTCTCCGCCCGCCAACTCGCCTACTGGGCACAGACGCTGGCCGACCTGCCGCAGCCGCTGGCCCTGCCCGCGGACCGCCCGCGCCCGCGGGTGATGAGCCCCGCCGGCGACCGGATCCCCTTCACCATCGACCCCGACCTGCTGGGCGCGGTGGAGAAACTGGCCACCGCGGCCGACACCACGGTCTCCATGGTCATGCACGCCGCGCTGGCGGTGCTCCTGCACCACCTCGGCTGCGGCGACGACCTGTCCATCGGCGCGCCGATCACCGACCGCACCGACGAGGAACTGCGCGACCTCGTCGGCTTCTTCGTCAACACCTGGGTGCTGCGCGTCGACCTCTCCGGCACCCCCACCTTCCACGACCTCCTCGACCAGGTCCGCGACCGCTCGCTGGCCGCCTACGACAACCAGGACATGCCCTTCGAGCGGCTGGTGGAACTCCTCAACCCCGACCGCTCCACCGCCTACAACCCCTTCTTCCAGGTCATGCTCTCCTGGCAGCCGCCCGTGCCGCCGCTCGAACTGCCCGGCCTGGACGTGCAGGTCGAACGCCTGGAGACCGACACCGCCAAGTTCGACCTGTTCTTCGACCTGCTCCCGGACAGCGCCGGCGGCGCCACCTGCCGGCTGGAGTACGCCACCAGCCTCTTCGACCAGGACACCGCCGAGGCCATCGCCCAGCGCTTCGTGCGCGTGCTGGGCCGGCTCGTGGCCGACCCCGCCCGCGCGATCGCCACCCTCGACGTCCTCGACACGGCCGAACGCGACCTGCTGCTCGGCCGGCCCGCCCGCACCGCCGCGACCGGGCCGGGGGAGACGATCCCGCACCTGTTCGAGAGCCAGGTGGCCCGCACCCCCGACGCCCCGGCCCTCGTGTGCGGCGAGCGGACGCTGACCTACCGGGAACTGGACCAGCGGGCGAACGCGGTCGCCCACGAGCTCATCCGCCGCGGCGCCGGCCCCGAGGACCTGGTGGCCCTCGCGCTGCCCCGCACCGAGGACCTGGTGATCGGCCTGCTGGGCATCCTCAAGTCCGGGGCCGGCTACGTGCCGCTGGACCCGCAGTACGCCCAGGGACGGGCCCACAGCGTGCTCGGCCAGGCGGCCCCGCGCTACGCGGTCACCGACACCGCGACCTGGCGCGAGATCCCCGCCAACGACATCGCCGCCGTCGTCCGCCTCGACGAACGCGCCGACTGGCAACCGGCCCCCGACGCCGCCGACGCCGCCGACGACACGGTGCGCCGCACGCCGCCGGCCCCGGACAACCTGGCGTACGTGATGTACACCTCCGGCTCCACCGGGAAGCCCAAGGGCGCCGCCCTCACCCACCGGGGCGTCGTCGACGGCGTACGCGAACTCATCGGCGTCCTCGACGCGCCGCCCGGGTGGCGGATGCTGGCCGGCACCTCCGTCAACTTCGACGTCTCCCTCTTCGAGCTGCTGACCACCCTGAGCACCGGCGGCACCGCCGAGATCGTCGCCAACGCGCTGGCGCTCGCGGAACGGGACAGGTGGGACGGGCACATCGTCTCCGGCGTCCCCTCGGTGCTGGGCGAACTCGCCGGCCACCTCGGCAACGCCCCCGACGTGCACACCGTCGTCCTCGCCGGCGACGTGCTCCCGGGCCGGCTGGTCCGCCAGGTCCGCCAGGCCCTGCCCGCCGCCCGGATCGTCAACTCCTACGGCCAGAGCGAGAGTTTCTACGCCACCGCCTTCGCCCTGGACCCCGCCCAGGAATGGCCGGACGGCGACGTCGTGCCCATCGGCACCCCGCTGGGCAACATGCGCGCCTACGTCCTGGGCCCCGGCCTCGCCCCGGTGCCCCAGGGCGTCATCGGCGAGCTGTACGTCGCCGGGACCTGCCTGGGCCGCGGCTACCACGGCCGCGCCGCCCTGACCGCCGAACGCTACGTCGCCGACCCCTACGGGCCGGCCGGCGAGCGGATGTACCGCACCGGCGACCTGGCCCGCACCAACGCCCGCGGACAGCTCGAATGCGTGGGCCGCGGCGACGGCCAGGTCAAGGTGCGCGGCTTTCGCATCGAGACCGCCGAGGTCGAGGCGGCCATCACCCAGCACCCCGGGATCAGCGAGGCGGTGGTGATCAGCCGGGAGGTCCCCTCGGGCGGCAAACGCCTCGTCGCCTACGTCGTGCACACCGGCGAAGGCGCCGTCGGCGACGACGGCGCCGGCGGCATCGGCGACGTGGACGTCCTGGCCGGAGCCTCCTCCGCCGAACTGCGCAAGTTCACCGCCGCCCGCCTGCCCGACTACATGGTGCCCGCCGCCTTCGTCGCCCTGGGCCGCCTCCCGCTCGGCCCGACCGGCAAACTGGACCGCGCCGCCCTGCCCGAACCGGAGTTCCTCGGCGAGGCCTACCGCGAACCGCGCACCGAGGCCGAGGCGGTCATCACCGCCGCCTACGCCGACGTCCTGGGCGTGGAACGCGTCGGCGCCGACGACGACTTCTTCGCCGTCGGCGGCGACAGCCTGCGCTCCATCCAGGTCGTCGCCCGCGCCCGCGCCCGCGGCCTGGAGCTGTCCACGCGGGAGATCTTCGAGTGCCGCACCGCGGCCCGCCTCGCCGAGGTCGCCTCCGCCCGCCAGGGCCGAACGCCCGTCCTGCAGGAGGACGAGAGCGGCGGGGTGGGCCCGATGCCGCTGCAGCCGGTGGCCCGGCACGTGTTCGAACACGGCGGCGGCACCGGGCGGTTCGCCATGTCGATGGTCCTCGAACTGCCCGCGGGCATCACCGCGGACCACCTGGCCGCGACCCTGGATGCCGTCCTGGACCGGCACGACCTGCTGCGCGCCCGCCTGGTCCCCGGCGACGAACCGCTGCTCGTGGCCCGGGCGGCGGGCAGCGTACGGGCCGCGGACGTGATCCGCCGGGTCGACTGCGCCGGCCGCTGGGACGAGCCGTCCGCGCTGGCGGCGGCGAAGGCGGAACTGCACGAGGCCCTCGGCCGCCTCGACCCCGAGGCCGGGACCATGGCGGACTTCGTCTGGTTCGCCGCCGCGTCGGGCGAGGGCAGGCTGCTGGTGGTGCTGCACCACCTCGTGGTCGACGGCGTCTCCTGGCGCATCCTCATGTCCGACCTCGCCGAGGCCTGGCAGCAGGTCAGCTCCGGCACCACGCCCGAACTGCCCGCGGTCGCCACCTCCGCCCGCCGCTGGGCGGCCGCGCTGGCCGACGAGGCCCTGAGTGAGCGGCGGGAAGCCGAACTGCCGTACTGGCGCGACCTCCTCGAATCACCCAACCCCCCCTTGGGCACACGGGCGTTCGACCCCGCCCTGGACGTGTGGTCCACCGTCGACACCGTGCGGGTCCAGCTTCCCGCCGACATCACCGACGCCGTACTGACCACACTGCCCGCCGCGTTCAAGGGCACCGGCACCGACGTACTGCTCGCCGCCCTCGCCCTGGCCGTGGACCAGTGGCGCACCGCCGCCGGCCCGACCCTGGTCCGCCTGGAGGGACACGGCCGCCAGGAGGACGCCGTCCCCGGCGCCGACCTCTCCCGCACCGTCGGCTGGTTCACCACCATGTACCCCGCCCGCGTCGACGTCGGCGCGGTGGACCTGGACGCCGTGCTGGCCGGCGGCCCCGCCGCCGGCCAGGCGATCAAACTGGTCAAGGAACAGGTGCGCCAGGCCCCCGACAAGGGCCTGGGCTACGGACTGCTGCGCCATCTCAACCCCGAGACCGCCGAACAGCTCACCGGCCTGGCCGTCCCCCAGATCGGGTTCAACTACCTCGGCCGGATCTCCGAGACGGACGTGCCCGAGCACCTGCGCGAGCACGGATGGGGACCGGCGTCCTGGTCCGCCGAACTGATCGCCGAACCCGACCCGGACCTGCCCGCCCTGTCCGCACTCGAGGTCAACTCCGTCGCCACCGACACGGACGAGGGCACCCGCCTGCAGGCCGCGTTCATGTTCCCCACCGGGGTGCTCTCCCGCGAACAGACCCGCGAACTGGCCGACCTGTGGGTACGGATCCTGCACGGCATGGCCGCCTACGCCGCCGGCGGCCGGGCCGGCGGCCTCACCCCCGGCGACGCCCCGCTGGTCACCGTCGGCCAGGGCGACCTGGAGACCTGGGAACAGCGCTACGGCCCGCTCACCGAGGTGTGGCCGCAGGCCCCGGGACAGTCCGGCATCCAGTTCCAGGCCGCGCTCGCCGACGGCGCCTTCGACGTCTACCACATGCAGTTCGTGCTGCACCTGTCCGGACACGTCGACCCCGACCGCATGCGGGCCGCCGGACAGGCCCTGCTCGAACGCCACCCCAACCTGCGCTCCGCGTTCCTGGCCACCGCCGACGGCGAGCCCGTCCAGGTCGTCCCCGAGCACGTCACACTGCCCTGGCGGCACCTGGACCTCACCGGCCGCAGCGAGGCCGAGCAGAACGCGGCCCTGGACGCGGCCCTGGCCGCCGACCGCGCCGAACAGCTCGACCCCACCCGGCCGCCGCTGCTGCGCCTGGCCCAGCTCACCTGCGGACCCCACCGGTCCAAGGTCGTCCTGACCGCGCACCACACCCTGTTCGACGGCTGGTCCTCACCGATGGTCATCACCGACCTGGTGCGGCTGTACGCCGGCACCGCACCCCTGCCCCCGGTCCGCTCCTACGGCGACTACCTGGCCTGGCTGACCCGCCAGGACAAGGAGGCCTCCGCCGCCCGCTGGAAGGCCGAGCTCGACGGATTCGACGAGCCGACCCTGGTGGCCGCGGGCCTGACCTCCCGGGGCCAGGCGTCCTCGCTGGGACGGGTCGAGGTGCCGCTGTCCATCGACAAGGGCCGCGAACTGGCCCGGCGCGCAGCCCAGCTCGGCGTCACCCTCAACACCCTGCTGCAGGGCGCGTGGGCGGTGCTGATCTCGAAACTGACCGGGCAGCACGACGTGGTGTTCGGCGCCGCCGTCAACGGCCGCCCCGGCGATGTGACCGGCAGCGACGAGATGGTCGGCCTGTTCATCAACTCCCTGCCCACCCGGGCCCGGTGCACGCCCGCCACCAGCCTGGGCGAGGTCATCACCGACCTGCAGAACCGGCAGGTCACCCTCCTCGACCACCACTACTACGGCCTGGCCGACATCCAGCGCGGCACCGGCCTGCCCGCCCTGTTCGACACGATCGTGGTGTTCGAGAACTACCCCGTCGACCGCGAGGGCATCGTCGAGGCGAACACCTCCGCCGGCTTCACGATCGACGCCATCCGCCCCTTCGCCGGCTCGCACTACCCCCTGACCCTCAACTCCTCCGACCCCTACCTGCGCCTGTCCCTCGACTACCAGAAGAACCTCTACGACCACCAGGCGGCCGAGACCATCGCCGCCCGGCTCGTGCGCGTACTGGAACAGGTACTCGAGGACCCCTCGGTGCCCCTGGCCGCCGTGGAGGTGCTGGGCCAGGAGGAACACGACCTGCTGGTACGGCAGATCAACGACACCGCCCACCCCCTCACCCCCGACACCCTGCCCGACGCGTTCGAGGCCCAGGCCGCCCGCACCCCCGACCGCCTCGCCCTGATCGGCGAGCACGAGCGGCTCACCTACGCCGAGTTCAACGCCCGCGCCAACCGCCTCGCGCACTGGCTCATCGAACAGGGCGCAGGACCCGAACAGCTCGTCGCGGTCAGGATCCCCCGCTCGGTGGACCTGCTGGTGGCGATCTACGCCGTCGTCAAGGCCGGCGCCGCCTACCTGCCCGTCGACACCGAACTGCCCGAGGACCGGGTACGGCACGTCCTGGACAGCGCACGCCCCCTGCTGGTCCTCGACGGGACACTCCCCGACGTCTGCGCCCACCCCGACACGAACCCCGAGCGCACCCTGTCGCCGGACAACGCCGCCTACGCCATCTTCACCTCCGGCTCCACCGGCGGCCCCAAGGGCGTCCCCGTGGCCCACCACGCCATCATGAACCGGCTCCGCTGGGGACTGGCGCACTTCGACGTCACACCCGAGGACCGCGTCCTGCTGAGCACCACCGCCAGCTTCGACGTGTCGGTGCCGGAGCTGTTCGCCCCGCTGCAGGCCGGCGCCGCCGTCGTCATCGCCCGCCCCGACGGCCGCCGCGACCCCGCCTACCTGGCGGAACTGATCCACCGCGAACACGTCACCGGCGCCGACTTCGTGCCCTCCCTGCTGGAGGCGTTCATCGCCGAACCCGCCGCCGGGAACTGCACCAGCCTGCGCTGGATCGAGGTCGCCGGCGAGGCGTTCCCACCCGCGCTGGCCCAGCGGGTCACCGAACTGCTGCCCAACTGCACCGCCAACAACCTCTACGGGCCCACCGAGGCGGCCGTCGAGGTCACCGCCCACCAGTACGTGCCCGGCAGCGGCCGCCTTCCGATCGGCACACCGGTGTGGAACACCCAGGTCTATGTCCTGGACGCGGCCCTGCGCCCGGTGCCGGCCGGGGTCACCGGCGAGCTCTACCTCGCCGGCGACCAGCTCGCCCGCGGCTACCTCGGACAGAGCGCCCTGACCGCGGGCCGCTTCGTGGCCTGCCCCTTCGGCGCACCCGGCACCCGCATGTACCGCACCGGCGACGTCGTGCGCTGGAGCCGGGACGGCCAGGTCGAGTACATCGGCCGCTCCGACTTCCAGGTCAAGCTCCGCGGCTTTCGCATCGAACTCGGGGAGATCGAGCAGGCCCTCACCGCACACCCCGACATCGACACCGCGGTCGCCCTGGTGCGCGAGGACCACCCCGGCGACCAGCGCCTGGTCGCCTACCTGGTCCCCGCCCCCGGCGTCGCGGCGGACGGCCCGGACCTCGCGGCCCTGACCGCCCTGGCCAGGCAACGGCTGCCCGAGTACATGGTGCCCACCGCGCTCGTGACGCTGGCCGCACTGCCCACCACCCCCAGCGGGAAACTCGACCGCGGCGCCCTGCCCGCACCGGACCGCGCCGAGACCGCCACCGGGCGGGGGCCGCGCAACCACAACGAGGAAGTCCTGTGCCGGCTGTTCGCCGAGCTGCTCGACACCGACGAGGTCGGCATCGACGTCGACTTCTTCGACAACGGCGGGCATTCGCTGCTGGCCACCCGGCTGGTCGGCCGCATACGCAACGAGCTCGGCGTCGACGTGAAGGTCACGACCGTCTTCCGCAGCCCCACCGTCGCCGAACTGGCGGCCCGGATCGAGACGTCGGGCCGGTCGAACCGCCTCCAGCTCCGACAGATGAACGTTGAGGAGTAGCTCGATGATCCCGTTGTCCTTCGCCCAGCGCCGGCTGTGGTTCCTCCACCGTCTCGAAGGGCCGTCCGCGACGTACAACATCCCCTTCGTGCTGCGCCTGGAGGGGCCGCTGGACACCGCCGCCCTGGCCGCGGCGGTACGCGACGTCGCCACCCGGCACGAGAGCCTGCGCACCCTGCTCGTCGAGAACGAGGACGGCACACCGCAGCAGCGCATCCTGCCGCCCCAGGAGGCCGACCTCGCCTTCCAGGTGGCCGACGTGAGCGCCGGCGCGCTGGACGAGGCGATGCGCGCCTTCGTGGGCGAGGGCTTCGAGCTGGACACGGACCTGCCGCTGCGCACCCGCGTCTTCCGCCTGGCCGCGCACGAGCACGTGCTGGTGTTCGTCTTCCACCACGTCGCCGCGGACGGCGCCTCGATGGCCCCGTTCCTGCGGGACCTGCTGGAGGCCTACGCCGCCCGCGGCCGCGGCCAGGCACCCGACTGGCAGCCGCTCGCCGTGCAGTACAAGGACTACACCCTCTGGCAGCGGCGGATGCTGGGCGAGGAGGACGACCCCGACAGCGTCGCCCGCGAACAACTCGACTACTGGCGCGGCGAGCTGTCCGGGGTGCCGCAGCCGGTGCAGCTTCCCCTGGACCGGCCGCGGCCGACGGCGGCCGGCCACCACGGCGGCCACGTCGACCTCGAACTGGAACCCGACGTGGTCGCCGGGATCGGCCGGCTGGCCGCCGAGCACGGCGCCACCGCGCCCATGGTCGCCCAGGCCGCCCTCGCGGTCCTGCTGCACCACCTCGGCGCCGGCAACGACCTCACCATCGGCAGCCCCATCGAAGGCCGCCCCGACGAACAGCTCGAGGACCTGATCGGGTTCTTCGCCAACACCTGGGTGCTGCGCGTCGACCTCTCCCGCAACCCGACCTTCGGCGACCTGCTGGACCAGGTCCGCGAGCGGGCGCTGGGCGCCTACGACCACCAGGACGTCCCCTTCGAGCACCTGGTGGAACTCCTCGACCCCGACCGCACCACCGCCTACCAGCCGCTCTTCCAGGTCATGCTGGCCTGGCAGTTCGCCTGGTCCCCGCTCCAGGTGCCCGGCCTGAAGGTCACCCCGCTCCCGCTGGGCACCGACACCGCGAAGTTCGACCTGTTCTTCAACATCGTCCCCGACCCCTCGGGCCGCGCCTACGGACGCCTGGAGTACGCCACCGAACTGTTCGACCACACCACCGCCCAGAGCCTCGTCGAGCGCTACGTGCGCGTGCTGCGCCAGGTCGTCACCGACCCCGGCACACGCCTGGGCCGGGTGGAGATCCTCACCCCCGCCGAACAGCGGGCGCTGACCGCGCTGAACGACACGGCCGCGCCCGTCGAGGGCACGACGGTGCCGGAACGGGTCGCCGCCCAGGCGGCCCGGACCCCGGACGCGACCGCGGTCCTGTGCGGGGGCACCGAGCTGTCGTACCGCGAACTGGAGGCCCGCTCCGGCCGGCTGGCCGCCGTCCTGCGCGACCGCGGGGTCGGCCCGGACGTCCTGGTCGCCGTGGCCCTGCCCCGCTCCGCGGACCTGGTCGTGGCCCTGCTGGCCGTCCTCAAGGCCGGCGGCGCCTACCTGCCCATCGACCCCGGCTACCCGGCCGCCCGCGTCGAGCTGCTGCTCACCACCGCCGACCCGGCCCTGGTGCTGACCGACTACGCGACGGCCGGCACGGTGGCCGCATGCCCGCAGCGCCTCCTGCACCTGGAGGACCTGAGCCTTCAGGGACCCGCCGTCGCCACCCCGGACACCGGCGTGCGGCCGGACCACCTCGCCTACGTGATGTTCACCTCCGGGTCGACCGGCACCCCCAAGGGCGTCTGCGTCACCCACGCCGCCGTCGTCAACGGCGTACAGGACCTGGCCCGGCGCACCCACGTCACGGCGGGCTCCCGGATGCTGGCCGCGACCTCGGTCAACTTCGACGTCTCCGTGTTCGAGATCTTCACCGCGCTGACCTGCGGAGCGAGCGTCGAGATCGTCCGTGACGTCCTCGAACTCGGCGAACGCGAGGCCTGGTCGGGCACCACGATCAGCGCCGTGCCCACCGTGTTCTCCGCACTGCTCGACCAGCTCGCCGCCGACGGCACGGCCGGATTCCGCCTCGACGTCGACACGGTGATCCTCGCCGGCGAGGCGCTCTCCGCGGACCTGGTCCGCACCGTGCGCCGCGTCCTGCCCGGCACCCGCGTCGTCAACGCCTACGGCCAGACCGAGAGCTTCTACACCTCCACCTTCACCGTCCCCGAGCAGGACGGCGGCGACCTCGGCGCGGTACCGGTGGGCACCCCGCTGGCCAACATGCGCGCCTACGTCCTGGGACCCGAACTCGCCCCGGCCCCGCAGGGCGTGACCGGCGAGCTGTACGTCGCCGGCCCGGTCGCCCGCGGCTACCACCGAAACCCCACCGCCACCGCCGAGCGCTTCGTCGCCTGCCCCTTCGGCCCGCCCGGCGCCCGCATGTACCGCACCGGCGATTTGGCCCGGTGGGACGCCGAGGGCCGGCTGCGCTACGCCGGACGCGCCGACGACCAGGTCAAGGTCAACGGCATCCGCGTCGAGCCCACCGAGATCGAGACCGTCCTGGCCCAGCACCCCGCCGTCGCCCAGGCCGTCGTGACCGTGTGCGCGGACCACACCGGCACCCGGCGCCTGGTCGGCTACGTGGCACACGACAGCGCCGGCGCCCCGGGCGGCGACGCGGACATCAACGCCACCGTGTCGGCGGCCGACCTGCGCCGGTTCGCGGCCAGGCGGCTGCCCGACTACATGGTGCCCGCCCAGCTCGTGGTCCTCGAGCGGCTGCCGCTGACCGCGAACGGCAAACTCGACCGCGCCGCGCTGCCCGAGCCGGAGTTCACCGGCGCCCGCTACCGCGCACCGCGCACCGAGGCCGAGCGGATCCTGGCCGAGGTGTACGCCGACGTGCTGGGCGCCGGACAGATCGGCGTCGACGACGACTTCTTCACCGGCGGCGGCGACAGCATCCGCTCCATCCAGGTCGTGGCCCGCGCCAAGACCCGCGGCGTCCTCGTCACCACCCGGGAGATCTTCGAGCACCGCACCGTCGCCCGGCTCGCGGAACTGGTCGAGGAGCGGGCCGGGGAAGAACGCGTGACGCTGGCCGAACTGCCGGGCGGCGGCACGGGCTGGGCCCCGCTGCCCCCCACCGCCGCCCACGTCCTGGCACTCGGCGGCCCCATCGGCCGGTTCTGCATGTCCGCGCTGCTGACCCTGCCCCAGGACATCGACCGCACCGCACTCGCCGCGACCCTGCAGGCCGTCCTGGACCGGCACGACGTGCTGCGCTCCCGCCTGGACCGGGCCGAGAAGGGCCTGCGCATGCGGGAGGCCGGCACCGTGGCGGCCGCCGCCCTGATCCGCGAGGTCCCCTACGACGCCGCGACCGTACAGGCCGAGCTGGACGCGGCCGCGGACCGGCTGGACCCGGACGCGGGCGTGATGGCCCAGTTCGTGCGGCTCACCTCCACCACCGACGCCGACCGGCTGCTGATCGTGCTGCACCACCTGGTCGTCGACGGCGTGTCCTGGCGGATCCTGCTGCCCGACCTGGTCGCCGCCTGGCAGCGGGTCAAGAGCGGCCTGGAACCCCGGCCGGCCGGCACCGGCACCTCGCTGCGCCGCTGGACGCACGCGCTCGCCGAGGAGGCGGCCACCGCCGGGCGGGTCGCCGAACTGCCCTTCTGGCAGAAGATGCTGGCCGGTGACGAACCGGTCCTGGGCACCCGCCCGCTGGACCCGGCACGCGATGTCACCTCCACCGTGGACACCGTCCGCGTCCAGCTCCCGGCCGACGTCACCGCCACCCTCCTGAACACCGTGCCCGCCGTCTTCGGCGGCGGCGCCGACGACGGCCTGCTCGCGGGCCTGGCCCTGGCCCTGGCCCGCTGGCGCCGCACCCGGGGCCTGCCCGCCGCCGCCACGCTGGTCCGGCTCGAGGGCCACGGCCGCGAGGAGCACCTGGTGCCCGGCGCCGACCTGTCCTCCACCCTCGGCTGGTTCACCGCCATGTACCCGGTCGGTCTCGACCTGGCCGGCATCGACCTGGCCGACGCCTTCGCCGGCGGCCCCGCCGCCGGCCGGGCCGTCAAGGCCGTCAAGGAACAGCTCCGGGCCGTCCCCGACCACGGCATGGGCTACGGCCTGCTGCGCCACCTCAACGCCAGGACCACGCCCGAGCTGGCCCGCCTGCGCCGCCCGCAGATCGGCTTCAACTACCTCGGCAAGGCCTCCGGCGCCGACATCCCCGAGGAACTGCGCGGCCTGGGCTGGGCACCCGACACCACCCACCGCGACCTGATCGCCGCACCGGACGCGGACATGCCGGTCCTCTCGGCGCTGGAGATCAACGCGGTGGCCACCGACACCGGCGACGGCGACGAACTGAGCGCCTACTTCGGCTTCCCCACCGGCGTCCTGTCCCGCGAGGACGTCACCGAACTGGCCGCACTGTGGACGCAGGCCCTGACCGCGCTGGCCCGCCACGCCACCGACCCCGCCGCGGGCGGCCTCACCCCCAGCGACGCCCCCCTGGTCACCGTGGGCCAGACGGAGATCGACGCCTGGGAGGCCCGCTTCGGCAAGCTCGCCACCATCTGGCCCACCACCCCCGCCCAGTCCGGGATCCTCTTCCAGGCCAAGCTCGCCGGCGCCTCCTTCGACCCGTACCACATCCAGCTCGTCTTCCACCTGTCCGGCACGGTCGACCCCGAACGGATGCACCGCGCCGGACAGGCCCTCCTGGACCGCCACCCCGTCCTGCGCGCCGCGTTCGTCGACCGCGCCGACGGCGGCCTCGTCCAGGTGATCCCGCGGTCGGTGACGCTGCCCTGGCAGCACCTGGATCTGACCGCCCTCGACGAGCCGCGACGCATCGAGAGGTTCGAGGAGTTCCTCACCGCGGACCAGAAGGCCTACTTCGACGCGGACACCCCGCCGCTGCTGCGCCTGGCCCTCGCCGTCCTGGACCCCGAGCGGCCCGAACTCGTCCTGACCGCCCACCACGCCCTGTACGACGGCTGGTCCACACCGCTGCTGATGCAGGACCTGCTGCTGCTGTACGCCGCCGACGGCGACGCGAGCGCGCTGCCCGCCCCCCGCGACTACGGCGCCTTCCTGTCCTGGCTCACCCGCCAGGACCCGAACGAGGCGGCGCGGGCGTGGGCGGGCGAGCTGGAGGGGATCGACGAGCCGGCCCTGCTCGCCCCCGACTCCGCGGACAGCGACGACGGCGTCCGCGACCAGGTCGAGGTCGCGCTGCCGGTAGAGGAGGCCCACGAACTCGTGCGCCGCGCCTCCGCGATGGGCATCACCGTCAACACCCTGGTGCAGGGCGCCTGGGCGCTGCTGCTCGGCCAGCTCACCGGCCGCCAGGACGTGGTGTTCGGCGCGACCGTCTCCGGGCGCCCGCCCGCGGTGACGGACGTGGAGTCGATGGTCGGCATGTTCATCAACACCCTTCCCGTACGCGTCACCCACACGCCCGGCGACACCGTCGGCGAGGTCCTGGACCGGCTCCAGCGCCGCCAGGCCGCCCTGGCCGAGCACCACCACCACGGGCTCGCGGAGATCCAGCAGGCCGCCGGGGTGCGGTCCCTGTTCGACAGCCTGGTCGTCTTCGAGTCCTACCCGGTCGACCGGGAGGGCCTGGAGGACGCCAGCGACGCCGCCGACGGCATCACCTTCACCGGCCTGCGCCCCTTTGCCGGCAACCACTACGCGCTGTGCCTGACGGCGGCGGCCGACCCGCACCTGCAGCTCGTCATCCAGTACGCGCCGGGCGTCTTCGACCGGGACACCGTCCAGACGTACGCGGCCCGCCTGGTGCGCTTCCTGCGGCAGCTCGCGGCCGACCCCGCGCTGAAGATCGCCCAGGTCGACGCGCTCCAGGAGGGCGAACGCGAGCGGATGCTGGCCCCCTTCGACGAGGACGCCGCCCGGGCCCGCCACGTCACGCTCACCGAACTGGTCCAGGCGCAGGTGGCCCGCATCCCCGACAAGACCGCCGTGGTCGCCGCGGGCGAGTCGCTGACGTACGCCGAACTGGACGCCCGCGCCGAGGTGCTGGCCGCCGAGCTGGTCCGGCACGGCGTGGGCCCGGAGACCGTGGTCGCCCTGGTCCTGCCGCGCACCGTGAACGTGGTCGTGGCCCTGCTGGGCGTGCTCAAGGCGGGCGGCGCCTATCTGCCCGTCGACCCCGCCTACGCCGCCGCCCGTCTCCCGCACGTCCTGCCCACCGCCCGGCCCCACCTGGTCCTGACCGACGCCGGCACCCGCCCCCTCGTCCCCGCCACCGGCATCCCCGTCCTCGTCCTGGACGACATCGACCTCAAGGCCCCGCCCGCGCCCGCCCCGGCACGGCCGCAGGCCGGACCCGACAGCCTCGCCTACGTCATCTACACCTCCGGCTCCACCGGCGTGCCCAAGGGCGTGGGCGTCACCCAGTCCACCGTCGTCAACGCCGTGGACACGCTGGTCGCGCAGGCCGGCGCCGAGTCCGGCCGGCGCGTCCTGGTCGCCGCCTCCTTCGGCTTCGACGTCGCCACCTTCGAGACGTTCGCCGCCCTCACCACCGGCGGCACCGCCGAGATCGTCCGCGACGTGCTGGAACTGGCCGAACGCGACGCCTGGGACGTCGACGTCATCTGCTCGGTGCCCTCGGCCTTCGCCGAGCTCGTCGACCAGCTCGCCGACCGCATCGACCCCACCGCCCTGAACATCTCCGGCGAGGTGCTCACCCCGGTCCTGGCCCAGCGGGTACGCACCCGCTGGCCCAAGGCCCGCGTCATCAACAGCTACGGCCCCAGCGAGACGTTCTACGCCACCGGCTTCCTCCTCGACCCCGACGAGCCCTACCCCACGGGCGTGCCCATCGGCCGGCCCTTCCCCGGCGTGCGGGCCTACATCCTGGGCCCGGGCCTGGGCCTGCTGCCCCCCGGCACCCCCGGCGAGCTCTACCTGGCCGGAGCCGGCCGCGGCTACCACCGCCAGCCGGCCCTGACCGCCGACCGGTTCGTCCCCGACCCCTACGGGCCCGCCGGCTCGCGCATGTACCGCACCGGCGACCTGGCCCGCTTCACCGCCGACGGACAGCTCCAGCACCTGGGCCGCATCGACACCCAGGTCAAGATCCGCGGCTACCGCGTGGAACCCGCCGAGGTCGAGGCCGCGCTGACCACCCACCCCGGCATCGCGCAGGTCGCCGTCGTCACCCAGCAGCCCGGCGACACCACCCCCTACCTGGCCGCCTACCTCGTCCCCGCCGACGGCGCGAGCCTGCCGGACGCGGCCGGGATCCAGGAACACCTGGCCGACCGGCTGCCCGAGTACATGGTGCCCGCCGCCTACGTGCCGCTGGAGCGGCTGCCGCTCTCACCCAACGGCAAGCTCGACCTCAAGGCCCTGCCCGCACCCGACCTCACCTCCGCCACCCCCTTCCGGGCGCCCGCCACCCCCCGCGAACAGGCGCTGGCCCGCCTGTTCGCCGAGGTGCTGGGCGTGGAGAAGGTCGGAGCCGACGACGGCTTCTTCGAACTCGGCGGGCACTCCCTGCTCGCCACCCGGCTGATCACCCGGGCCCGCGCCGAGATCGGGATGGAGATACCCATCCGCAAGATCTTCGACCTGCCGACGGTCGCGGCGCTCGCCGCCTGGTCGGAGGAATCGGCTGTCCCCCTTCGCCCCGCTCTCCGCAGGATGATCCCAGAGGAGCAGAACTCGTGATTCCGCTTTCGTTCGCACAGCGCCGCATGTGGCTCACACACCAGCTCGAGGGCGGGGCGGAGACCTACAACATCTCCCCGGCCTTCCGGCTCAAGGGCCCCCTGGACCAGGCCGCCCTCGTCGCCGCGATCGGCGACGTGGTCGCCCGGCACGAGACACTGCGCACCACCTACGTGCTCGACGACAACGACGAGCCCCACCAGCGGATCGTGCCCGCCGCGCAGGCCCCCGTCCAGGTGCCGCTCGTCGAGGTGACACCCGCCGCCCTGGACGAGGCGGTCGACGCGTTCATCGCGCACCGCTTCGACCTGATGGCCGACATCCCCTTCCAGGCACGCCTGTTCCGCTGCTCGCCCGAGGAACACGTCCTGGTCCTGCTCATCCACCACATCGCCTCCGACGGCGTCTCCGGCGGCCCCCTGGCCCGCGACCTGACCACCGCCTACACCGCACGCCTGGCCGGCCGGGCACCCCGCTACGAGCCGCTCGCCGTCACCTACAAGGACTACGCGCTGTGGCAGCGCGAACTCCTCGGCGACGTCACCGACCCCGGCTCGCTGGCCGCGGCGCAGGCCACCTACTGGCGCAAGGAACTGACCGGGGTCCCGCAGCCGCTCGGCCTGCCGCTGGACCGCCCCCGGCCCGCCACCCGCGACTCCAAGGGCGACTCGCTGCCGCTCGCGGTGCGGCCCGAGACGGCGGCCGCCCTGCAGCGCCTCGCCGACGAGCGCGGCATGACCATGTCCATGGTCGTACAGGCCGCGCTCGGGGTCCTGCTGGGCAAGCTCAGCGGCGGCGAGGACGTCACCATCGGCAACCCGATCGCCGGACGCACCGACGAGGGCCTGGCCGACCTGGTCGGCCTGTTCGTCAACACCCAGGTCCTGCGCGTCGACCTCTCCGGCAACCCCTCCTTCACCGACCTGCTCCCGCAGGTCCGCGACAAGGCGCTGGCCGCCTACGAACACCAGGACGTGCCCTTCGAGACCCTGGTCGAACTGATCAACCCCGAGCGCTCCACCGCCTACCAGCCCCTGTTCCAGGTCATGTTCGCCTGGCAGAGCTTCGAGAAGGCCGACTTCGAACTGCCCGGACTCAAGGTCGAGTTCGAGCAGTACCTCACCAACACCTCCCTGGCCGACCTGTTCTTCAGCCTCGCCTACGACACCACCGGCGCCCTGCGCGGCGACCTCATGTACGCCACCCAGCTCTTCGACCGCGACACCGCCGAAGCCCTCGCCGACCGGTTCGTACGCGTGCTGGAGCAGGTCGCCGCCGCACCCAGGGCCCCGCTCAGCGCCATCGACGTGCTCGGCGAGGACGAACACGACCGCCTGGTACGGCAGGTCAACGACACCGCCCGCCCGGTCGCCGCGACCACCCTGCCCGACGCCTTCGAGGCACAGGTGCGCCGCACCCCGGACGCGGTCGCGGTCATCGGCGAGCACGAGACCCTGACCTACGCCGAGTTCAACGCCCGCGCCAACCGCCTCGCCCACTGGCTCATCGAACAGGGCGCAGGACCCGAACAGCTCGTCGCGGTCAAGATCCCCCGCTCCGTGGACCTGCTCGTCGCCGTCTACGGCGTGGTCAAGGCCGGTGCCGCCTACGTACCGCTGGACACCGAACTGCCCGCCGAACGCGTACGCCACATCCTGGCCGCCGCCAACCCCCTGCTGCTCCTCGAAGACACCCTGCCGGACGTGGCGGGCCACCCGGAGTCCGACCCCGAGCGCACCCTGTCCCCGGACAACGCCGCCTACGTCATCTTCACCTCCGGCTCCACCGGCGGCCCCAAGGGCGTCCCCGTGGCCCACCGCTCCATCACCAACCGGATCGAGTGGGGCCTGGAGCACTTCCAGGTCACGCCCGAGGACCGGATGCTGATGAGCACCTCGGCCAGCTTCGACGCCTCGGTGCCGGAGATGTTCTCCAACCTGCAGATGGGCGCCTCCGTCGTCGTGGCCGGGGCCGAGGGCCGCCGCGACCCCGCCTACCTCGCCGAACTGATCCGGCGCGAGCAGGTCAGCGCCGCGTTCTTCGTGCCCTCGCTGCTCTCCGCGTTCGTCACCGAGCCCGCCGCCGCGCACTGCGGCAGCCTGCGCTGGATCGAGGTGGCCGCCGAGGCCTTCCCCGCAGCCCTGGCCAACCGCTTCACCGAACTGCTCCCTTCCTGCGCCGCCCACAACCTGTACGGGCCGACCGAGGCCACCGTGGAGGTCACCGGCTGGCAGCACGTCCCCGGCGCCGACCGCGTCCCGATCGGCACCCCGATCTGGAACAACCAGGTCTACATCCTCGACGCCTCGCTGCGTCCGGTCGCCCCCGGCGTGGCCGGCGAGCTCTACCTGGCCGGGACCTGCCTGGCCCGCGGCTATCTGGGCCAGAGCGGACTGACCTCGGAACGCTTCGTGGCCTGCCCCTTCGGCGCGGCCGGCACCCGGATGTACCGCACCGGTGACCTGGTGAAGTGGAACAAGGACGGGCAGGTCGAATACCTCGGGCGCACCGACTCCCAGGTCAAGGTCCGCGGTTTCCGCATCGAACTCGGCGAGATCGACCACGTCCTGTCCGGGCATCCCTCGGTGGCGCAGGCCGCGGTCGTGGTCCGCGAGGACCAGAAGGGCGACCAGCGTCTGGTCGCCTACATCGAACCCGACCCCGACGCCGCCGTCACCGACACCACCGCCCAGATCGAGGAATGGCGCCAACTCCACGACGACGCCCACGCGGACGCCGCCGACGAGACCTGGGGCGAGGACTTCCAGCCCTGGAAGAACGTCTACACGGGCGAGCCGATCCCGCACGAGCAGCTCCGCCAGTGGCAGGACGCGGCCGCCGCCCAGGTGCTGCGGCACGCCCCGCGCCGGATCCTGGAGATCGGCGCAGGCTCCGGCCTGCTCCTGGCGAAGATCGCCGGCCAGGTCGAGGAGTACTGGGGCACCGACCTGGCCGCCGCCGCGATCGACCGGCTGCGCACCCAGGCCCGGGCGGCCGGCCTCGGCGAGCGGGTCCACCTCTCCGTCCAGGCCGCCGACGACCTCACCGGCCTGCCCCACGCCGCCTTCGACACCGTCGTCCTCGACTCCGTCGTCCAGTACTTCCCCAGCGCCGCCCACCTCGACCAGGTCCTCACCCGGATCCTCGGCCTGCTCGCACCCGGCGGCCGGATCATCGTCGGCGACGTCCGCAACGCCGCCACCCAGCGGATCCTGGCGACCGCCGAACAGCGCGCCCAGCAGCCCTACGCCTCCCACGACGAGATCCGCGCGGCCGTGGAACAGGCCCTGCTCACCGAACGGGAACTGCTCCTGGCCCCCGAATGGTTCGCCGAATGGGCCGACCGCCACGGCCTGGGCGCCGACATCCGCCTCAAGGCCGGAGCCGCGCACAACGCGCTCACCCGCCACCGCTACGAAGTCGTCCTGCACACCGGGCAGAGCGGCGCACTCGACCTGAGCGGCGTGCCCGCCCTCGCCTGGGGCGCCGAGGTGTCCGACCTCACCCACCTGGCCGCACAGGCCGAGCGGGCCGGCGGCACACTGCGGGTCACCGGGATACCCAACGCACGCCTGGTGGAGGAGGCCGCCGCGGCCACCTTCGCCGGAGTCGTCACCGAGGACGCCCCCACCGGCCGGCCGCTCGACCCCGAGGACGTCACGGCCTGGGCGCACCGGCAGGGCCTGGACGCCGTCCTCACCTGGTCGGGCGAGAGCAGCCACGGCTTCGAGGCCGTCCTGCTGCCCCAGGGACGGACCGTCACCGGCACCTTCGTACCCAGCGGGGTGGCCGGCCGCATCCGCGCATCCGCACCCGCGCTGGCCCGGGCGATCGGCCCGCTGCTCGCCGAACTGCCCGCCTACCTGGGCGCCCGGCTGCCCGACTACATGGTCCCGGCCGCGATGGTGCCGCTCTCACGCCTCCCGCTCAACCCGGCCGGCAAGATCGACCGCAGCGCGCTGCCCGCCGAGCACACCACCACCGTCAGCAAGGGCGAGCCGCGCAACTCCCACGAGGAGGCGCTGTGCTCCTTCTTCAGCGAACTGCTCAAGCTGGAGCGGGTCGGCATCGACGACGACTTCTTCGCGCTCGGCGGGCACTCCCTGCTCGCCACCCGGCTCAGCGCCCGCATCCGCAAGCGGTTCGGCGTCGACATGCCGCTGCGCACGATCATCCAGTACCCCACGGTCGCCGAACTCGCCGCGCTGCTGCTCATCGGCAGCATCCCCGGCGACCACGAGGACTCCTTCGACGTCGTGCTGCCGCTGAACCGGGACCCCGGCACCGGCAAGGAGCCGGTGTGGTTCTTCCACGGCGGCGGCGGCCTGGGCTGGGCGTTCTTCACCTTCGCCCCCCACGTGCCCGACCGGCCGGCCTACTCCCTGCAGTCCCGCGGCTCCAACGGCAAGGAGCCGATGGCCCGTTCGGTGGAGGAGATGGTCGAGGACTACCTGGAGCAGATCCTCGCCGTCCAGCCGCAGGGCCCCTACCACCTGATCGGCTGGTCCTTCGGCGGCCCCATCGCGCACGCCGTCGCCGAGGCGATGGACCGCCGCGGCCTGGAGGTCGCCCTCATCGCCGTCCTGGACTCCCAGCCCGCCAACTCCGCCACGAACAACGGCTTCCGCGAGGTCGCCGGCCGGACCAAGGAGCTCTACCGCGCCGACATCGAGGAGGTCTTCGGCAAGTTCATGAACACCGTCAACATGGACGCCTTCCTCGACACCATGTCGCAGGTCGGCGCCAACAACCTGCAGAAGATGGGCGTGTTCGAGTCGCCGGTCTACCGCGGCGACGTGCTGTATTTCAACGCCCGCCTGGACAAGGTCGACGGAGTGACCTCCTACGGCCCCGACTGGCGCCCGCACGTCCTTGGCACCATCGAGGAGTACGACGTGGACGCCACCCACCACGACCTGCACATGCCCAAGCCCGCGGGCCAGATCATGCGGGTCATCGCCCGCAAGCTGGCGCAGCGGTGAGCGGGCCGCGCGAACCGGGAACACGACGAGAGGAGTTGGCCGCGGTGACAGGACCGGGCACATCGGCGGGAACGGGGGAGCGGACCACCCTGCTGTGCGTGCCGTTCGCCGGAGCGGGCCCCTCCTTCTTCCACCCCTGGCAGGACCTGGCCGCCGGCCGCTGGCGGGTGACCTCGGTCGAACTGCCCGGCAGGGAACGCCGGATCCTCGACGAGCCCTACCGCAACGTCGTCGAGGCCGCCAAGACCGAGATCGACGCCATCGCCGCCGACCTCGGCGAGGGCAGCCGGGCCGTCCTGTTCGGACACAGCCTGGGCGCGGTCCTCGCCTACGAACTGGTGCACCTGCTGACCGGACGCGGCGTGCACGTCGAACGGCTGGTCGTCAGCGGCTCGCCCGGACCCTGGACCCAGCGCGAACGCCGCGCGGCAGGCCTTCAGGGCGACGAATTCCTCGCCCGCGTCGAGGAGTTCGCCGGCTTCCGGCACGAGGCCCTGGACCACCCCGAGATGCGGGAGCTGATCCTGCCCACCCTGCAGGCCGACTGCGAGATGCACGAGGCCTACGTCCCCAGCACCGACGACCCGGTCACGGTGCCGATCACCTCGCTGCGCGGCGACAGCGACGGCCTGGTCACCGCGGAGGAGGGCCGCCAGTGGCGCGACGCCACCACGGCCGCGTTCCGCTACACCGAATTCCCGGGCGATCACATGTACCTGGTCGACCGGGGCCGCGAGATCCTGGACGTGATCGAGGCGGAGTGCGCCCGGGAGCGCTGACACGACGACGGCGCGGGTGACGGCACGATCCGGCCCGCCACCGCGCCACGGCCAGAGCCAAGGGCGTCCGCCGCAGCGGACGCCCTTGCCCGTGCGCCCCGCCCCCGACGCCTCCGGCCGGCCCCCGATTCCGCTTTCCCGCCCCGCCGCCCACGGTGTCGAGGAAGGCTCGAGGGCCATGACAGGGCTGTGACAGGGTGATGCCGATGCCCGGCCCGACAGTGGAGACATGAAGAGTTCCGCTATCGCAGTGACAGGGCTGCGCAAGGCATACGGCGACAAGGTCGTGCTCGACGGCATCGACTTCGAAGTCGCCGCGGGATCGGTCTTCTCCCTGCTCGGTCCGAACGGAGCGGGCAAGACGACCACGGTGAACGTCCTCACGACGCTGCTCACCGCCGACGCCGGCACCGCGTACGTAGCCGGCCACGACGTGGCGAACGCGACCAAGCAGGTACGCGCCGCCATCGGCGTGACCGGCCAGTTCGCCGCGGTGGACGACCTGCTGACGGGCCGCGAGAACCTGCAGCTGATGGCGGACCTCAAGCGCGTGCGCTCCAGCGGCCCGCTCGTCGACGGGCTGCTGGAACGCTTCGACCTGGGAGAGTCGGCCGACAAGCACGCGGCGTCCTACTCCGGCGGCATGCGCCGCAAGCTCGACCTGGCGATGACCCTGGTCGGCAGCCCGCAGATCATCTTCCTCGACGAGCCGACGACGGGTCTCGACCCGCGCAGCCGGCGCACGCTGTGGGGGATCGTCCGCGAGCTGGTGGCCGAGGGCACCACCATCTTCCTCACCACCCAGTACCTCGAGGAGGCCGACCAGCTCGCCGACCGCATCGCCGTCCTCAACCAGGGCCGCCTGGTCGCCCAGGGCACCGCCGAGGAGCTCAAGCGGCAGATCCCCGGCACCCACGTACGGCTGCGGTTCACCGACGCCTTCCAGCTCGACGCCGCCGCACGGATCTTCACCGACTCCACCCGCGACGAGGAGGAGCTGATCCTGCGGGTGCCCAGCGACGGCCGCTCACGGTCACTGCGGGCCCTGCTGGACCGCCTCGACGAACACACCCTCGACGCACAGGAATTCTCCGTGCACACCCCCGACCTCGACGACGTCTTCCTCGCCCTGACCGAGCACACCGCCAAGGACGCCGAGGACGCCCAGGACACCAGCGAGAAGAAGGAGGCGATCGCGCGATGAGCACGGTCGCGACGGCGTTCACCGACTCGGGCATCATGCTGCGCCGCAACGTCAAGCACACCCTGCGCAACCCCACCACGGTGTTCAACGCGGTCCTGTTCCCGATCGTCATCATGCTGATGTTCGTCAAGGTGTTCGGCGGCGCCTTCAGCGTCGGCGAGCACTACATCGACTACGCGACGCCGGGCCTGCTCGTGATGGCCGTCAGCTACGGCCTCGGCGCCACCGCGACGGCCGTCAACGACGACATGACCAAGGGCATCATCAACCGGTTCAAGACCATGGACGTCTCCCGCGGCGCCATGCTCACCGGCCACGTCGTCGTCACCACCGTGCGCTGCCTGGTGGCCTGCGCCGCCATCGTCGGCGTGGCCTTCGCGATGGGCTTCGACCCCGCCGCGAGCGCCCTGGACTGGCTCGGCGTGCTCGGCCTGTTCGTCCTGCTCGCCGTCGGCGCGAGCTGGCTCACCGTCGCCATGGGCCTGGCCGCCAAGACCACCGAGTCGGCCGGCCTGGCCACCGTGCCACTGATCATGCTGCCGTTCCTCAGCAGCGCCTTCGTGCCCGCGGACACCATGGGCGCCGGCGTGAAGCAGTTCGCCGAGTACCAGCCCTTCACCCCGATCATCGAGACCCTGCGCGGACTGCTGGCCGGCCACGTCTCCGGCGGCGACGCCATCGCCGCGGTCGCCTGGTGCCTCGGCTTCGCCGTCCTGGGCTACGTGTGGGCCCTGTCCACCTTCAAGAAGCGCGCCTGACCCACCGGCCGGAATCCGCGCGCCCGACCCACCGGCCGGAATCCACCCGGCCACCGCCCCCTGACGGGCCTGTCCGGCCGTCGCCCACCGCCCGCCCGGGCGGGGAGGCGACGGCCGGACAGGCCCGAGCCGCTCCCGCGGGACACGCCTCGCCGGGGCGGCGGTGCCGTTGCTGCGGCACCCCGCACGACCACTGGGCTTGCCACCCGTCCGACGACATCCCAAGGAGACGGCAACCATGTCCGAGCCGATCGTCAGCCTCACGAACCCCGAGTTCACGGAGAACCCCGTCTGCGCCTACGCGCGCCTGCGGGAAGAGGCCCCGCTCGTGCGGATCGGGTTCCCCGGCGGCCCGCGGGTCTGGCTGATCACACGGAACGAAGACGTCAAGGCGGCGCTGAGCGACCCGCGCCTGGTGGTGGACTACAGCAACGTGCCCGGCCACCAGGGACCCAGCGTGGCGGACCAGATGGTCGCCGCCCTCGACCTGCCCGACGAGTTCGTGCCCTACGTCGCCGCCAACATGATGCTCAAGGACGGCAAGGACCACGCCCGCCAGCGCCGCCTGGTGACACCGGCGTTCACCGTCCGGCGCATGAAGGCCCTGCGGACCCGCGTCGAGGAGATCTCCGCGGAATTCCTCGACGCCCTCGCCCTCAAGGGCTCCGGCGACCTCATCGAGGACTACTCCTCACCGCTGACCGGCACCGTCATCTGCGAGCTCATCGGCATCGACAAGGCCGACCAGCCGCAGGTACGCCAGTGGATGAACGAGTACACCGCCCCCGACGCCGACATCGCCGCCAGCGGCCGGTCCATGGTCGAGCACGTCAAGGACCTCATCGCGCGCCGCCGGGCCGAGCCCGCACAGGACATGGTCTCCGCCCTGGTGGAGGCGCGGGACACCGACGGCGACCGGCTCAGCGAGGAGGAGATCGTCTCGGTGGTCCTCACCGTCGTCAACAACGGCCACCACTCCACCTCCCACTTCATCCCCAACGCCGTCCTCGCCCTCTTCGACAACCCCGACCAGCTCGCCCTGCTGCGCGCCAGGCCCGAGGCGCTGCCGCACGCCATCGGCGAACTGATGCGGATCGCGAACCCCGTCCCGACCGCCGGACCCCGCTACGCCACCGAGGACATGGAGTTCGCCGGCGTCCCGATCTCCAAGGGCGACGCCCTGACCGGCTCCTACCTGTCGGCCAACTACGACCCGCGGGTCTTCGCCGACCCCGAGCGCTGCGACGTGGAACGGGTCCTGGAGCGCGGGCAGAGCCACCTCTCCTACGGGGCGGGCCCGCACTACTGCCCCGGCGCCGCACTGGCCCAGCTCGAGGCCGAGATCGCCCTCGACCACCTGCTCATCCAGCGCGACACCCTCGAAGTCACCGTCGGCCGCGACCAGTTGCGCTACACCGAAGCCACCCCCGGCGGCGCCCGGCTCCTCAACGCCCTCCCGGTGCGGCTGTGACCGCCTGAACAATGCGGCGACCGACAGGGCGGCCCCCGGAACGCACCGCGCTCCGGGGGCCGCCCCGTCGGTCGCGCCTCACACCGCCTGCGGCTCCAGCAGCCGGCCGCCCCCCAGCGCCTGCGCGGCGCCGGCACCGTGGCGGGCGCGCTGGTCCTGGACGAGTTCGCCCAGCCGCCCGACACCCAGGGCGATCTGCTCGGGGGTGAGCACGCTGAAGGAGAGCCGGGCCTGGCGGAACCCGGAGGCGCCGCCGTAGAAGTGGTCCATGGGCGTCCACAGCACACCGAACCGGGAGGCCGAGTACTCCAGCATGGCGTCGTCCGCCCGGAACGGCAGCGTGAGGACGACGAACATGCCGCCCTCGGGCGTGTTCCACGTGACGTCCCGCCCGGCGCCCGGCCCGGGGGCGAACACCGAATGCAGGGACTCCAGCAGGGCCGCCAGGTTGCGGCGGTAGACCGCGGCCTCGCGGGCGGTGGCACGCTTGAGACTGCAGCCGTTCTCCAGCAGGTATCCGCCGATCACCGCCTGCGCGACGGTCGAGGTGTTGAGCGTGACCATGCTCTTCACCTTCGCGAGATGGTCGGCGAGCAGCACCGGCTCCTCGTGCGCGGCGCCCGTCGCCGTCACCGCCTGGTCGGCGATGACGTAGCCCACCCGGGCGCCGGCGAACGCGGACTTGGCGAACGACCCGAGGTGGATCACCCGGTGGTGCTCGTCCAGGGCCTTGAGCATCGGCAGCGCGGCACCGCCGGCACGGAAGAGGGAGTACGGGTTGTCCTCGACGACGAGGATCTCCTCGCGCCCCGCCAGCTCCAGCAGGGCGATACGGTCCGCCAAGGACATGCTCGCGCCGCTGGGGTTGGCGAAGTCGGGGACGACGTAACAGGCACGCGGCCGCAGACCCTCGCGCCGCGCCGCCCGTATCTGCCGCTCCAGGTCCTCCAGGTCGATGCCCCCGTCGTGTTCCCGTACCGAGCGCACCGGCGCGCCGGCCACCCGGGCCGCGCCGATGAACCCGACGTAGTTGGGGGTGGCGGCCAGGACGACATCGCGGGTGTCACGGACCAGGGTGCGCAGCAGCAGCACCATCGCCTCCTGGCAGCCGGTGGTCACCACGATGCTCTCCGGGTCGACCGTCAGCCCCTCGTCGACCTCCAGCTGGCGCGCTATGAGTTCGTGGATGAACCCCTTGGTCCGCCCGTACTGGAAGAACGTGCGCCGCACCTGCTCCGCGGAAAGGCCCTTCTCGCCCTCCAGATAGTCCCGGAACGTGCCCAGGTGACGGGAGAGGTCGTCGACGTCGTAGAAGCCCTCGAACGGGCGGCCCGCGGAGAACGACACCGCCTGCGGATACCGTCCGGCGAGTTCGTTGAGCAACGTCATGGACGTGAGCGCGGGATCATCGACCGACGCGTGCAGATCGGTGACACTCAGCCGGATCGGGCCTGCTTTTTCAGTCATAGCACGTCATCCTCATCCGCCGGACAACTCAGCCTTGAGCTGGTGTCGGTTGAACGCCGTCTCGTCGGGGTGCTCAAGAACATATGTGGCTCCCCTCGAACGGCGAAAGAAAATCACTGGAGAAGGAGTCGATTCCCGCTGCCGAACCCTTTCCGTACAGCGGATTTCGTGCATCCTGTCCCGTCAGCGGGACAGCGCGGATCGGCATCCGGACCGCCGGGTGCGCAATACCCGAAGAGCGGGCGCGCTTTCGAGAAAGCCTTGAGTTCCCTGAGACGTTGACACCCTCCTGGGCGGCCGAGAGAGTAGGGAACTGCCGGGCGAACCGCGAGAAGACACGGGTATTTCCGCCGCGATCGGCCGGCGTCACCCGGCGAACGGCCGGGCCGTGAGCCGGGCCGCCGGCCGTCCGGCCGATGAGCGGCCGCATATCGGGCGATGCCGCGTCGATTCTCCCCATCACCCCGCACACGGCCCGCGCCGCATTTCACCGGAGCCGGCGGACGATACGCCGACACGGCTTCTCGCACCCCCCTTTCTTTCACGCGGCAAGCGGCACCTGACACCCGAGAAGGAGTTGACGCATGACCACACTCGACGAAGGCGTGCTGGAGAAGGCGGCGAAGGAATACGCCGAACAGGGCTTCTCCATCATCCGCGACGTCATTCCCCAAGAGCTCCTCAAGGAGGCGGCCGCACACGTCGACTGGCTCACCAGGAAGTACCCGGACCTGCGTCCCGAGCACTTCCACCACCCCCTGATCCGCAACGACGCCTTCTGGGCCCGCCTGGTCTCCGACCCCCGCCTGGTCGACATCGCCGAGTTCTTCCTCGGCCCCGACCTCGCCTGCTTCACCGCCCACTACATCTGCAAGCCCCCCTACAACGGGCAGCCCGTGCTGTGGCACCAGGACGGCGCCTACTGGACGCTGAGCCCCATGGAGGCGCTGACGGTGTGGCTCGCCGTCGACGAGAGCAGCACCGAGAACGGCTGCCTGCGCATGATCCCCGGCAGCCACGAACTGCCGCTGCACAAGCCCTCGCGGCGCACGGACACCGACAACATGCTCTTCTCCGCCTCCGACGAGGACATCGTGCAGGAGTGGATCGACAAGGCCGGTGTCGTCGACATCGAGCTCAAGCCGGGCGACGTCTCCATCCACCACCCCCACCTGCTGCACTACTCGGAGGCCAACACCTCCGCCAAGCGGCGCTGCGGCCTGGACATCGGCTACATCGCCACGACCACGCGCATCCACAGCGAGGGGATCTACCTCGACCCGCTGCTGGTCCGCGGAACCGACGCGGCCGGCCTGAACAACTACCGGCCCTTCCCCACCTACCAGGAGGGCGAGACGATCCCCTTCGCCGGCCAGGAGGACTGGAACGACACGGTCGCCAAGCTCAACGCGGCCCTGCCCTCGCGCACCCGGGACCTGCCCGAGGAGAGCCCCATCGAGACGACCCGGCACATGATCGAGCGTCTGCGCGCGGGCACCACCAAGGGGTGAGGCTCCGCACCGGCCGACGGTGCGCCGCCCGGCGCGGCGGACCGTCGGCCACCGGCACACGGCAGGGGCTCGGGGGCACGCCGTCCCGTCCGGACGGCGCACCCCCGAGCCCCTGCCGTCGCGTACACACGACGGCGGGCCGGGCCCGGGGGCACCCGCCCCGGGACCCGGCCCGCCGCCGGCCGCGGGCGTCCTCACCAGTCGAACGCCTCGCCGTCACCGCGCTTCTCGATGCAGTACGTGCGAAACGCCTGCGCCTTGGCGGCGATGTCCTCGTCCCCGGTGCGCCGCGCGGCCTCCAGGTACCAGTCGAACGCCGCGGTGGCGTGCGCGTGCCGCTCGAAGTGCAGCTCGGCGAACGGACGGAACCCCGACCGCATCGTCGCGGCGGTGAGACCGGCGGCGGCGGAGGCGATGAGTTCCTCGATCTCCGCCCCGGTCGGCTCGGGGCGCTCGACGACCCGGATCGGCTCGGTGGCGGGGACGGTGCCGCGGATCGCGATGGGCTCCTCGGCGTCCGCGAAGTCCAGGCACAGCGAGAGCCGGGCGGTGGCGGAGGTGCTGCGCGCCGAGTGCGGGTCGGTCGAGTGGATCTTCCACACCTCGCCGCGGCGGATGTGGTACAGGATGTCGTTCTCGGAGTGCAGCGACTCCTCGCTGGTCCGCAGCGGGATCTGCAGCCGCGTGCCCGGCTTCGCCCACTCCAGGAAGTCCACGTGCGGGGCGATGATCCCCTCGCGCAGGGCGAAGACGCGCACCCACTGCAGACGGTCCAGCGGGAAATGCCCGGTCACCAGGGACATGATGGTCGGCAGCTTCTTGCCCAGTTCGGTCAGGGAAAGACTGCCCTCGTGGGGGCGGAAGGCGACGTCGGAATCGGCGCCGCTGCCGTTGGCCAGCACATGGGACGACCAGGACCCGAAGGTGAACGTGTCGTATTCGCCGCCGTACTCGTGCCCGTCCACGATGGACAATTCCGGGCCCAGGTCGTACGAATCGATGGGCAGTACCGCAAGCCGTTCCGACTTCAGCAAGGAAATCTCCTCCAGCACATGATGGTCCGAGGCGCCCGAAAAACCGCTGGGCCTTCCACCCGATCGTCACCATAATTCTTCCCTGCCGGGCAAGGCAACGAAGCTGCGCGGAACCCGACTTGACCGAACCGGCCGGGTTTGGCCGCCGCCGGCATACGCTCCCGGCGACACCGTGAACAGCACCCGTCACACGTTCCGGACACCACCGGAAAAGAGCGCCGCGCCGTCCTGTCGACAGGACGGCGCACCGCCCGTCGCGGCGGTCCGCGCGGTCATCTC
Source organism: Streptomyces sp. NPDC056738 (assembly GCF_042790435.1). Lineage (NCBI taxonomy): Bacteria > Bacillati > Actinomycetota > Actinomycetes > Kitasatosporales > Streptomycetaceae > Streptomyces > Streptomyces sp. NPDC056738. Next base: position 85,294 of record NZ_JBHTZF010000001.1, on the reverse strand, counting down.
TTGCCCGGCGTTTCCCCGGCCATCTACCGTGGCAGCGCGGTGACTTCGGGCACGCCTGTCGCACAGGCGATCCATCACTTTCGGGTCTGTCGGGTCGCTGCGTCGACCTTCCGGCAGCGGCATGGACGGGCCTTCCCGTCCGACAGAGGAAGGAAAAGGCTGGAAATGGAATCTTCGCCGAAGGTGATCAACCAGCAGAGCGGACAGAACGGGACACCGGAAAAGGAAACCGCGTCTCCCGGTGCGCCGGCGGCGCTCGTGAGGGAAGTCTCGGAACTGTGGGCGAAACACTTCGGCGACCGTGAAGTCGGCCCGCAGGACGACTTCTTCGTGCTCGGCGGCAATTCGCTCACCGGAATCAAAATCATCGAGCAGGTGGCCAAGGACTACGGCGTCCAGCTCTCCGTGCGCGACTTCTACCTGGCGCAGACCCCCACCCGGGTCGCCGAACTGATCGAGCAGGGGAGGACCAGGACGTGAGGCTGACGCCCGGTCCCGCACGCGACGTCGACCTCGACACCCTCGACCTGTTCGACCTGGACCTGTACACCTCGGGCGATCCGCACCCGGTCTGGGACGTCATGCGGGCGAAGGCGCCGCTGCACCACCAAGTCCTGCCCGACGGGCGGGAGTTCTGGTCGGTGACCCGCCACGAGGACGTATGCCGCGTGCTCGGCGACCACCGCGAGTTCACCTCCGAACGCGGCACGACACCCACCCACGTCGGGATCGACGACCCCGCGGCGGGCAAGCTGCTGACCTCCACCGACCCGCCCCGGCACACCGAGGTCCGCCGCCCGCTGGGCTCCAAGCTCACCGCCCGGGCGGTGAAGTCCTGGGAGGACTCGATCCGCGGCACCATCGAGCGCTTCCTGCGGCCGGCCCTCGACGGCGAGCCCTTCGACCTCGCCGAACGGGCGCTGCTCCTGCCGGCGATGGTCACCGGCCCGCTCCTGGGCATCCCCGCCGCGGACTGGGAAGAGCTCGTCCAGCTCACCGCGATGGTGACCGCTCCCTCGGACCCGCACTTCATGGTCGGCCACGAGGCCGCCACCCTGGCCATCTCCCACCACGAGCTGGTCAACTACGTCACCGAGTGGGTCAAGCGGCGCCGCACCACCGGCGGCGAGGACGACACCCTGCTCGCCCACCTCATGAGCGTCAGCGCGGGCGGCGCACCGCTGAGCGACGAGGAGATCGCCCTCGACGGCTACAGCATCCTGCTGGGCGCCAACGTCACCACACCGCACACCGTCTCGGGCACCGTGCAGGCCCTCATCGAGCGGCCCGAACAGTTCGACAAGGCGCAGGCGGACCCGACGCTGATCCCCAACCTGGTCGAGGAAGGACTGCGCTGGACCTCGGCCGCCTGCAACTTCATGCGCTACGCCGTCGACGACGTCCACATCGCCGGGGGCACGATCCCGGCCCGCGCGGCGGTCGTCGCGTGGATCGGCTCGGCCAACCGCGACGCGTCCCTCTTCCCCGACCCGCACACCTTCGACATCACCCGCCCCAACGCCAAGCGGCAGGTCGCGTTCGGGTTCGGACCGCACTTCTGCATCGGCGCGCCGCTGGCCCGGCTGACCCTGCGGATCTTCTTCGAGGAACTGCTGGAGCGGTTCGGACCGATCGAGCTCGCCGGTGAACCGCAGCACCTGCGGTCGTACTTCATCGCCGGGATGACCCACCTCCCCATCGTCGCGCAGAAACGAAAGACGCCATGACAACCGGCTCCGCCATCGCCCCGTCGCCGTGGTTCGTCCGGCCGCCCGCCGACCACCCGGCCCGGCTCTTCTGCTTCCCCTTCTCCGGATCGGGCGCCTCCGCCTTCAGCGCCTGGCCCGCCGCGCTGGAGGACATCGAGGTCTGCCCGGTGCAGTTCCCCGGCCGCGAGAACCGGCTCGGCCACCCCCACTACGGCACCTACGAGAACCTCGCCGCCGACCTGGTCGAACCCCTCACCCCGCTGCTCGACCGGCCGTTCGCGTTCTTCGCGCACTGCGCGGGCGCCCTGCCCGCCTACGAGACCGTGCTCAGGCTCGCCGAGGCCCAACTGCCCACACCCGACTGCCTGTTCGTCTCCGGCCAGCCCGCCCCGCACGACGCCTCCCGCGACCCGATGCTCACCATGACCGAGTCCGAACTGCGCGACGAGGTCGAGGCGTTCGTCCGCGGCCGGGGCATCGAACCGCGCCCCGACATGCTCGACCTGGGCCTCATGGTCCTGGCCCGCGACCACGCCGCCGCCAAGGAATACCGGCGCGAGACGCCCGTCGCGGTCGACTGCCCCGTCGTCGTCCTGCACTGGCGCGACGACCAGGACGTGACCCTGGCCGACCTGCAGGGCTGGCGCCACTACGCCGACTCCGTCGAGTTCCGGGTGCTGGGCGGCGGCCACTACGACTTCATGGACGCCCCCGACGAACTGTCGAAGCTGCTGACCCGCTGGCTCTGAGCACCCCGCCGCCCCGGCGGTGAGCACCCCGCCCCGGCACCGGGCGCCCGCCCCGCCCGCGGCGGTGAGCGCCCTGCCGGCGCGCGTGACCGCCGGCGCGTGACCGCCGTACACCGAAGGAACCGGAAGGAACACTCATGCGTGGCGCAGCCACCGATATTGCCGTGATCGGGATGTCGTGCCGCTTCCCCGGTGTGCACGGCGTGGCCGAGTTCTGGGACCTGCTGCGCGAGGGACGGTCGACCATCGGCACGTTCCCCGCACCGCGGGCCGCCGACGCCCGGTCCTCCTACCGCTCCCACCCGGACGCCGCCACCCTGCACACCGGCTCGTTCCTGGAGTCCGTCGACGGCTTCGACGCCGCCTTCTTCGACATCCCGCCCGGGGAAGCCGCCGCCATGGACCCCGTGCAGCGCCTGGGCCTGGAACTCGCCTGGGAGGCCGTCGAGGACGCCCGCCTGCCGGCCGCAGCGCTGGCCGGCCGCGAGGTCGACGTCGTGGTCGGCGCCGCCCCCTCCGGCTACGAACTGCTGCGCAAGCTGACCGGCAGCGACCGCGACGACCGCTACGCCGCGCTCGGCTCCAGCGGCGCGCTGATCGCCAACCGGATCTCGCACCTGTTCGACGTGCGCGGCCTGAGCCTGTGCGCGGACTCGGGCCAGTCCTCCTCCCTGGTGTCGCTGGCGCTGACCTGCGAGCGGATCCGCGGCGGCGCGGTCGACACGGCGATCGCCGGCGGCGTGCACCTGATCGTCGACCCCGAGGCCGGAGCGGGCCTGGCGAACCTGGGCGCGCTCTCACCCGACGGCCGCTGCCACCCCTTCGACGCCCGCGCCAACGGCTTCATCCGCGGCGAAGGCGGCGCCTTCGTCGTCCTGAAACGGCTGGACCGCGCCCTCGCCGACGGCGACCCTGTCCGCGCGGTGGTGCGCGGCTGGGGCGTGAACAGCGGCGGCGCCTCCTCCCGGATGCCGGACCCCAGCCCCGGCGGGCAGGCCTCGGCCGTGCTGTCCGCCGTGCGCCGCGCGGACCTCTCCTTCGAGGACGTCGACTACGTCGAGGCCCACGGCACCGGCACCCGGCTCGGCGACCCGGCCGAACTGGCGGGCCTGCGGGAGGTGTTCCGCGAAAGCGGCCGCAGCCGCCGGCTCGCCGTCGGCTCGGTGAAGGCCAACGTCGGCCACCTGGAGCCGGCCGCGGGCATCGTCGGCTTCGTCAAGACCGTGCTGTGCCTGGAACACGCCCACCTGGTCCCCACCCCGGACTTCACCACCCCCAACCCCGCCGTCCCCGCCTTCCACGACGCCTTCGAGGTGCCGCGCGCCGCGCGGCCCTGGCCGGGCGAGGACGGCCGGCCGCGCCGGGCCGGGGTGTCCTCGATCGGGATGGGCGGCACCAACGCCCACATCGTCCTCGAACAGCCCCCCGCGCCCCGGACCCGGCCCCCCGCCGACACCGGCGGGACGACGACGGCGATCGTCACCGACACGGTCCCCCTCGTGCTGTCGGCCCGCTCGCAGCAGGCCCTGGAGCAGCAGGCCGCACGGCTGCGCGACCTGCTGAGCGCCGACCCCTCACTGCCGGCCGCCGGGATCGGGCACTCCCTGATCACGACCCGCTCGCTCTTCGAGCACCGCGCCGTCGTCCTGGCCCAGAACCGCGACGAGACGCTGGCCGGCCTGGAGGCGGTGGCGGCCGGCACCGCCGGCGCGCGGACCGTGCGCGGCACCGCCGGCCCGGCCGCGGGCCCGGTCGTCTTCGTCTTCCCCGGCCAGGGCTCGCAGTGGCTGGGCATGGGCCGCCGGCTCTACGCCGAGTCCGAGGTCTTCGCCCGCTCCATCGACGCCTGCGCCAAGGCACTGGAGCCATGGCTCGACTGGTCCCTGCTGGACCTGGTCACCGGCGCCGAATCGGCCCCGTCACTGGAGCACGGGGACGCCGTCGACGCCGTCGTCCAGCCCGCACTGTGGGCGATGATGGTCTCCCTCGCCGCCCTGTGGCGCTCGCTGGGCGTGACCCCCGACGTGGTGGTGGGGCACTCCCAGGGCGAGATCGCCGCCGCCTGCGCGGCCGGCGCGCTCTGCCTGGAGGACGGGGCCCGGATCGTCGCCCTGCGCAGCCAGGCGCTGGCCGCGCTGGCCGGCCTGGGCGGCCTCAACGCGGTCGCCGCGCCCCTGGCCTGGGTCGAGGAACGGCTGGAGCGCTGGCCCGGACGGCTGTCGGTGGCCGCCGTCAACGGACCGGCCTCCGTGGTGATCGCCGGAGACCTCCCGGCCCTGGAGGAGTTCACCGTCCTGGCCGGCCAGGACGGCGTCCGGGTCCGCGCCATCAAGGTCAGGTACGCCTCCCACTCCCACCACGTCGAACGCATCCGCGACCAGGTCCTCGAAGCGGCCGCCGGCGTCACCCCGCTGCGGACCGCGGTGGAGTTCCACTCCACCGTCACCGCCGCCCCCCTCGACACCCGCGGGCTCGACGCCTCGTACTGGTACGACAACCTGCGCTCCACGGTGCGCTTCGGCGAGGTCGTCGAGAACCTGATGCGCGAGCGCGGCGGCGTGTACGTGGAGATCAGCCCGCACCCGGTGCTCCAGGTGGCGATGGAGGAGGCCGCCGACGCGCTGGCCGCCCCGCCCCCGGTGGTGGGCACCCTCAGCCGGCACGACGGGAGCGCGGGCAAGGTCCTGGCGTCGGCGGCCGAACTGCACGTGCGCGGCGTACCGGTGGACTGGACGGCGGTGTTCACCCCCGGCCCGCCCGCCCGGATCGGTCTGCCGGCCTACCCCTTCCAGCGCCGGCGCCACTGGCTGACCGCGCCCGACGCCACCGGCGCCCCTGCACCGGCGGACGGCCCGGGCGCCCGCCCGGCGGCCCTCGCCTCACCGGCACAGGCCCGCGCCCTGGTGTGCGCGCACACGGCCGATCTCCTCGCCGCCAAGGGCGTGGAGCTGACGGCCGCCGATCTCCAGACGCGGGCGGGCGAGACGTTCAAGGCCCTGGGCTTCGACTCCTCGACGGCGGTGGAACTGCGCAACCGGCTCAACACGGCGGCCGGGGTGCGGCTCGCGGCCACCGTCGCGTTCAGCCACCCCACCCCGCAGGCGCTCGCCGACCACCTCTTCTCCCTCCGGGAGCCGGCGGCCCCCCGGCCCGCGGAGCCGGTGGCCCCCCGGGCCGCGGAGCCGGTCGCCGCCGGGCCGGCGCACGACACCGGCCCGGACGACCGCAGCGACGACGATCTCTACGCCCTGATCGACCGCGGATACCTGTAGCCGCACCCGTTCTTCCAATCAACCGTTGAGGGAGGCCCCTGGTGGAGGAAGTCGACAAGCTCCGCTCCTACTTGCGACGTGCGGTCGGTGACGCGCAGGAACTGCGCGAGCGGGTGCGCGAGCTGGAGGAGTCAGCGCGCGAACCCATCGCCGTGGTGGGCGTGGGGTGTCGCTTCCCGGGCGGGGTGACATCCCCCGAACAGCTCTGGGACCTCGTCTCCGGCGAGGTCGACGCCATGGGCGACTTCCCCCAGGACCGCGGCTGGGACCTGGAGGCCCTCTACGACCCCGACCCCGAGGCGCACGGCAAGACGTACACCCGCACCGGCGGCTTCCTGCCCGGACTCGCCGACTTCGACGCGGAGTTCTTCGGCATCAGCCCGCGCGAGGCGCTGGCGATGGACCCGCAGCAGCGGCTGATGCTGGAGACCTCGTGGGAGGCCCTGGAACGGGCGGGCATCGACCCGGTGACCCTGCGGGGTTCGGCCACCGGCGTGTTCACCGGCCTGTACGGCGTCGACTACGGCCCCAGGATCGGCGGCGGCGCCGCCGGCGAGGTCGAGGGCTTCCAGATCACCGGCACCTACCTCAGCGTGGCCTCCGGCCGCGTGGCCTACGTGCTGGGCCTGCAGGGCCCGGCGGTGTCCACCGACACCGCCTGCTCCGCCTCGCTGGTCGCCGTCCACCAGGCCGTACGGTCCCTGCGCTCGGGGGAGTGCACGCTGGCACTGGCCGGCGGGGTCTCGACCCTGCCGACCCCGGGCATGTTCGTGGAACTCGCCCGGCAGCGCGGCCTGTCGGCGGACGGCCGGTGCAAGGCGTTCGCCGACGCGGCCGACGGCACCGGCTTCTCCGAGGGCGCGGGCGTCCTGGTCCTGGAACGGCTCTCCGACGCGCGCCGCAACGGCCGTACGATCTGGGCGGTCATCCGCGGCTCGGCCGTCAACCAGGACGGCGCCTCCAACGGCCTGACCGCCCCGAACACCCTGGCCCAGCGCCGGGTCATCCGCTCCGCCCTCGCCGACGCCGGGCTCTCGACCGGCGACGTGGACGCGGTGGAGGCGCACGGCACCGGCACCCGGCTCGGCGACCCCATGGAGGCGGAAGCCCTGCTGGCCACCTACGGCCAGGACCGCGACGCCCAGGAACCCCTGTGGCTGGGATCGCTGAAGTCGAACATCGGCCACACCCAGGCGGCCGCCGGCGTCGGCGGCACCATCAAGATGATCATGGCGATGCGGCACGGCGTGCTGCCCCGCACCCTGCACGTCGACCGCCCCTCGGCCCACGTCGACTGGACGAGCGGCGCGGTGGAACTGCTCACCCGGGCCCGGGACTGGACCACGGCGAAGGACCGGCCCCGGCGCGCGGGCGTGTCGTCCTTCGGCATCAGCGGCACCAACGCCCACCTGATCCTCGAACAGGCCCCCGCCGAAACCGGACCGGCCCCGGCCGCCGACGACCCCCAGCCCGCCACCGGCACGCCCCGCACCCTGCCCTGGGTGCTGTCGGCGCGCTCACCGCAGGCACTGCGCGCGCAGGCGGCACGCCTGCACGACAGCCTCACCGCGAACCCCGGCACGACGGCCGCGGCCGTGGGACGGGCACTGGTGAGCACCCGCTCGCTGTTCGACCACCGCCAGGTCGTCATCGGCGCCGGCCGGGACGAACTCCTGGCCCGCCTCGCCGCCCTCGCCGCGGGACAGGAGCCCGCACCCGACGGCACCGTCGGCGGAGCCGCCGGCCCGGTCGGCAAGACCGTCTTCGTCTTCCCCGGCCAGGGCGCCCAGTGGATCGCGATGGGCCGCGAACTCATGGACACCTCCCCGGTCTTCGCCCGCGAACTGCACGCCTGCGCCCAGGCACTGGAGCCGTGGGTGGACTGGTCGCTGATCGACACCGTGTGCGGCGGACCCGACGCGGCGGACCTGGAGGACATCGACGTCGTCCAGCCGGTGCTCTTCGCGGTCATGGTGGCCCTCGCCCAGGTGTGGCGCGCCCTGGGAGTGACCCCCGACGTGGTCATCGGCCACTCCCAGGGCGAGATCGCCGCCGCCTACGTCGCCGGCGCCCTGACCCTGCGCGACGCCGCCAAGATCGTCGCCCTGCGCTCGCGCCTGCTGGCCACCGTCACCGGCCAGGGCAGCATGGCCGGCATCCTGCTGCCCGAGGAGCGCGTGCAGGAACTCCTCGCCGGACAGGAGTCCCGCATCGGCATCGCCGCCGTGAACGGCCCCGGCTCCACGACGGTCTCCGGCGAGAGCGAGGCGGTCGAGAAACTGGTCGCGGCCTGCCAGGCCGACGGCGCCCGCGCCCGGCTGATCAAGTCCAGCGTCCCCGGCCACTCCCCGCTCATGGACCGCTTCGACGGCCGCCTCCAGCAGGAACTCGGCCCCATCACCCCCCGGCCCACACCGGTGGCGATCTACTCCACCGTCACCGGCGACCTCATCGACCCCCTCGAACTCGACACCGGCTACTGGTACCGGAACCTGCGCCGGCCCGTGCAGTTCGCCACCGCCATGGGCCGCCTCATCGAGCGGGAACCCGACAGTGCCGTCGTCGAACTCAGCCCGCACCCGCTGCTCGTGATGACCGTCCAGGAGATGTTCGAGGCCACCCCCGGCGCCACCGGCTTCGTGGTGGGCTCGCTGCGCCGCGACGAGGGCGGCCCGGCCCGGCTCTACCGGTCGGCCGCCGAAGCCTTCGTCCGCGGCCTCACGGTCTCCTGGCAGACGGCCTTCGACAGCCCGCACGGCACACCCGGTGCGGTCGGCGCGGAGGCCGAGCTGCCCACGTACGCCTTCCAGCGCCGGCGCTACTGGCTGAACACCCCCGCCGAGACCACCGCCGCGAACACCTGCGAGCACCCGCTGCTCGACGCCGTGATCGACCTGCCCGGCGACGGCGGCGGGCGCGGGGGAGTGGCGGGCAGCGGACGCCTGGGCCTGGAGCGCCACCCCTGGCTCGCCGGCCACCTCGTCCACGGCACCGTCCTGGTGCCCTTCGCGGCCCTGGCCGAACTGGCCCTGTGGGCCGCGCACCGGGCGGGCCACGACAGCGTCGACGAACTGACCCTGCACACCCCGCTGGTGCTCTCCCGCACGGCCGAACGCGAGATCCGCGTCGTCGTCGACCACACCGGCGCCATCGGCGTGCACTCGCGCGCCGACGGCGAGGACACCTGGACGCGCAACGCCACCGGGACCGCCGGATCCGGCACCGCACCGGCCGCACAGAGCCTCACCGCATGGCCGCCCCCGGGCGCGACCCCCGTGCCCTTCGACGCCGCGCACACCGGCTCGGCCGCCGCCGGCCCCGGGCCGCTGGCGCGCGGCGTCCGCGCGGTGTGGCGCGCCGGCGACACCCTGTTCGCCGAGGTCGAACCGCCCCCGGCCGACGGCCCGGAGCAGGGCCGCTTCCGCATCCACCCGGCGCTGCTGACCGCCGCGCTGCTCCCGGCCGGCCTGCCCCCCTTCACCGGCGCCTTCGGGCCCGAGGGCGGGCTGCCCTTCCGCTGCACCGGACTGCGCCTGGACGCCGGCCGGCCCGCCGCCCTGCGCGTGAAGCTCGCCCCGGCGGGGCCGGACACGCTGGCGGTGACCCTCGCGGACGGCGACGGGACCCCGCTCGGCTCCCTCGCCTCGCTGAGCCTGCGCCCGGTGGACGCCGAGGAGCTGACCGCGCTGAGCTTCGACCACCAGGACGCGCTGTTCCAGGTGGACTGGGCCCCCCTCGCCGTCCCCTCCGGACCGCCGGCCGACCGCCGCACGGCACCGGAAACCGCCCCCGGCACCCAGCCGGACGCCCCCACCGGCCCCGACGGCTCCACCGGCTCCGACGGTTCCTCCGGCCTTGCCGAACTCGGCGACCCTGCCGAACTCGCAGGCCTTGCCGGACCCTCCGGCCCTGTCGAACCCGCTGGTCTTGCCGGATCCGCTGGCCTTGCCGAACTCGGCGGCCTTGCCGAACTCGGCGGCCTTGCCGAACTCGCCGGCCCTGCCGGACCCTCCGGCCCTGTCGAACCCGCTGGCTTTGCCGGCCCCGTCGGCCCTGCCGAACTCGCCGGACCCTCCGGCCTTGCCGAACTCGCCGCGTCCGGTGCGGAGACACCTCCCTTCGTCATCGCCCGTCTCGACCAGGACGAGCCCGCCGGCGGGGACACCCCCGCCGCCGCCGAACAGCGCCTGCACCGGGTGCTGCGCTGGGTCCAGGACTGGCTGGCCGACGACCGGTTCTCCGCCTCCCGCCTGGTCCTGGTGACCCGGGACGCCTTCCTCGACGACCACGTCACCCACCCCGATCCCGCGGCCGCCGCGATCTGGGGCTTCGTCCGCACCGCGCAGACCGAGAACCCGCAGCGCTTCACGCTCGTGGACACCGACGGCCGGCCCGAGTCCCTCGCCCTGGTCCCGGCGGCCGCCGCCACCGGCGAGCCCCAGCTCAAGATCCGGGCCGGCCGCGCCGGCACCCCCCACCTGGCCCGCACGGCCCCCGCCCCCCGCGACACGGCACCGAAGGCACCCGCCCTCGGCTCCGGCACCGTGCTGATCACCGGCGGCACCAGCGGCCTCGGCGCGATCCTGGCCCGGCACCTGGTCGAACGGCACGGGGTGCGCCGGCTGGTGCTGACCAGCAGGCGCGGCCCGGCGGCCCCCGCGGCGGCGGCCCTGCGCGAGGAACTGACCGCGGCCGGCGCCCACGTCCACATCGCGGCCTGCGACGTCTCCCGCCGCGACGCCGTCGCCGAACTGATCGCCGCCGTACCGCCCGAGCACCCGCTCACCGCGGTGATCCACTGCGCGGGCGTCCTGGACGACGGCGTCGTCGAGGCCCTGACCGAGGACCGCCTCGATGCGGTCCTCGCACCGAAGACACGCGGCGCCTGGCACCTGCACGAACTGACCGAACACCTCGACCTGTCCGCGTTCGTGCTGTTCTCCTCGATCGCCGGCGTGCTCGGCACACCCGGACAGGCCAACTACGCGGCGGCCAACGCCTTCCTCGACGGCCTCGCCCAGGCCCGCCGCGCCCGCGGACTGGCCGCGAGCGCACTGTGCTGGGGCTTTTGGGCCGAACGCAGCGACATGAGCGCCGACATCAGCGAGGCCGACGTCCAGCGCCTGCGGCGCCGCGGCGTGCGCCCGCTGTCCTCGCGGCAGGGACTCGCCCTCTTCGACGCGACCCTCACCCTCGACGAACCGGTCCTCGTACCGGCCCTGCTGAACCCGCCCGCGGAGGGCACCGCGCCGACCGCCTCCCCGCTGCTGCGCACCCTGGCCCACACCACCGCCGACCCCGGCGCCTCCACCCGGCCGGAGAGCACCGACGTACCACTCGGACAGCGGCTGGGGTCCCTGCCGGCACAGGAGGCGCAGACCCTCCTGCTGGACGCGGTACGCACCCAGACCGCGCTGGTCCTCGGGCACGCCGACACCGGGCGCGTCGCCCCCGCGGTGACGTTCAAGGCCCTCGGCATCGACTCGCTCACCGCGCTGGAACTGCGGAACAAACTCGCGGCGGCCACCGGCCTGAAACTGCCCGCCACCCTCGTCTTCGACCACCCGACCCCCACCGCCGTCGCCCAGTTCCTGGGCACGCGCATCACCCCGGCCCCCGCCACCCCGGAGCAGTCCCCGGCCGATCACCTGGTGACACAGATCGAGCACCTGGGCGCCCGCCTGGAGGACACGTTCCGCACCCTCGCGGAGCCGGACCGGACCACGATTTCCACTCTGCTCGGCACGCTGCAGGGCCGAGTCCGGGCGATGGCGGGCGACGACGGGTCACCGGCCGCCATCGCCGACCAGATCGGTGCGGCCTCGGCGGGAGAACTCCTCGCGCTGCTGGACAAAGAGCTCGGCTAGGGGAAAGCGATGACACACGACAACAACGCCGAGGTGCTCGACTACCTCAAGCGCACCTCGATCGAACTGATCGAGACACGCAAGCGCCTGCAGGAACTGAACGACGCCGCCGGCGAACCCATCGCCGTCGTCGGCGTCGCCTGCCGCTACCCGGGCGCGGTGACCTCCCCCGAAGACCTGTGGGAGCTGGTACGACAGGGCGCGGACGCCGTGGACGACTTCCCCGACGACCGCGACTGGGACCTGGACACCCTCTACCACCCCGACCCCGACCACCCCGGCACCTGCTACACCCGCAAGGGCGGATTCCTCTACGACGCCGGCGACTTCGACGCCGACTTCTTCGGCATCAACCCGCGCGAGGCACTGTCCGCCGACCCCCAGCAGCGCCTGCTCCTCGAGGCGTCCTGGGAGAGCGTCGAACGCGCCGGCATCGACCCCGAGTCGCTGCGCGGCAGCGACACCGGCGTGTTCGCCGGACTCGCCTACTTCGGCTACGGCAACCACTTCACCACCCCCGAGGCCATCGCCGGCTACGCCCAGATCGGCTCCCTGCTCAGCGTGGCCTCCGGCCGGGTCGCCTACGCGCTGGGCCTGCAGGGCCCGGCCATCTCCACCGACACCGCCTGCTCCTCCTCGCTGGTCGCGGTGCACCAGGCGGTGCAGTCCCTGCGGCAGGGCGAATGCACCCTGGCCCTGGCCGGCGGCGTCACCGTCATGGGAACGCCGCAGGTGTTCCGCGAGATGTCCAGACAGCGGGGCCTCGCGGTGGACGGCCGCTGCAAGGCGTTCGCGGACGCCGCCGACGGCACCGGCTTCTCCGAGGGCGTCGGCATGCTCGTCCTGGAACGGCTCTCCGACGCGCGCCGCAACGGCCGCACGATCTGGGCGGTCATCCGCGGCTCGGCCATCAACCAGGACGGCGCCTCCAACGGCCTGACCGCGCCCAGCGGCCCCGCCCAGCAGCGCGTGATCCGCGCCGCGCTGGCCAACGCCCGCCTGGGCGGCGGCGACGTCGACGCGGTCGAGGCCCACGGCACCGGCACCACCCTCGGCGACCCCATCGAGGCGGGCGCCCTGCTCGCCACCTACGGCCAGGACCGCGACGGCCGGCAGCCCCTGTGGCTGGGATCGCTGAAGTCGAACATCGGCCACACCCAGGCCGCCGCCGGCGTCGGCGGCATCATCAAGATGATCATGGCGATGCGGCACGGCCTGCTGCCCCCGACCCTGCACGTCGACCGCCCCTCGACCCACATCGACTGGTCCGCCGGAGCCGTGGAACTGCTCACCGAACCCCGGGACTGGACCACCCCGGACGGCCGGCCCCGGCGCGCGGGCGTCTCCGCGTTCGGCGTCAGCGGCACCAACGCGCACGTCATCCTCGAACAGGCACCCCCCGAGGAGGACGAGGACGACGAGGACCACCAGCCCTACTGCCAGGGCGGACCGGTGCCCTGGACGCTGTCCGCACGCTCGGAACAGGCACTGCGCGCACAGGCCCGGGGCCTGCACGACTTCGCCGCCGCCCACCCGGACCTGGACCTCCTGGACACCGGCCACGCGCTGGTGGCCGGCCGCACCGCCTTCGAGCACCGGGCGGTGGTCCTCGGCCACGACCGGGACGAACTGCTGGGCGCGCTCGACGCGCTGAGCCGGGGCGAGGACTCCGCCGCCCTCGTACGCGGCACAGCCCCCGCCGAACCCGCCTCCCTCGTCTACCTGTTCCCCGGCCAGGGCTCTCCCTGGGCCGGAGCGGCACGGCAGTTGTACGACACCCAGCCCGTCTTCGCGCGGAGCCTCGACGAGATCTGCGCCCGCTTCGACGCCCACCTGCCCCACCCGCTCAAGCCCCTCCTGCTCGCCGACGAGCCCGAGGGCCGCGACCGCACCGACATCGCCCAGGCGGCCCTGTTCACCCTCCAGGTCAGCCTCTACCGCCTCCTCACCCGCTACGCCCCCGCACCCGCCCGGCTCATCGGCCACTCCGTCGGCGAGATCGCCGCCGCCCACGTCTCCGGCGTCCTCGACCTGGACACCGCGACCCGGCTCGTCGCCGCCCGCGGCCGCACCATGCAGGCCGTCACCGAACCCGGCGCCATGCTCGCCGTGCGCACCTCCCACACCCATGCGCGCACCCTGCTGGACGCCTACGACCGCGTCGGCGTCGCCGCCGTCAACGGCCCCGACTCCGTCGTCCTCTCCGGCCTGCGCGAACAGGTCCACGCCCTGCGCGACCGGCTCGCCGCCGACGGCGTCTCCGCCAAGCTCCTCCCGGTCGCCCACGCCTTCCACTCCCCGCTCATGGACCCGGTCCTGGAGGAGTTCGCGGCAGCGCTGGGCGAGCTGCCCGGCGGGGAGATGACGATCCCCCTCGTCTCCACCCGGCTGGGCCGCGAGGCCACGCTCCAGGAACTGACCTCCGCCCGCTACTGGGTCGACCACGTCCGCGACCCCGTCCGCTTCTGGGACGCGGTCGAGACCGCCCGCGCCGCCGGCGCGGGCGTCTTCGTCGAGGTGGGCCCCGGGGCGACGCTCACGAGCATCACCAAGGAGGCCCTCGCCGGCGAGGGCCTCCACGACACCCTGGTCGTGTCGGCCTCCCGCCGCGACCGCACCGCCGCCCAGGCACTGCTCGGCGCACTGGCCCACCTGCACGTCGGCGGCGCCGACACCGACCTCAAAGCCCTCTTCGGCCCCCGCCGCGGCCGCGTGGACCTGCCGACCTACGCCTTCCAGCGACAGCGCTACTGGATGGACTTCCGCGCCGGCACCCGGACCGCCGACGTCACCTCCGCCGGCCTCACCGCCCCCGAACACCCCCTGCTCGGCGCCGTGGTCGACCACCCCGGCACCGACGAACTAGTCTTCACCGACCTGTGGTCCCTGCGCACCCACGGCTGGCTCGCCGACCACACCGTCTTCGGCGCCGCCGTCGTCCCCGCGACCGCCTACCTGGACCTGGCCCTGTCGGCCGGCGCCCACGCCGGCTGCGCCAGGGTCGAGGAACTCACCCTGGCCCACCCCCTGATCCTGCCCGAGAGCGGCGACGTACGGATCCGCATCGTCCTCGGCGCCGCCGACGACGAGGGACGCCGCACCCTGGACGTGTACGCGCACAGCGGCGACGACACCCCCGACCCGGGCGCCTGGACCCGCCACGCGAGCGGCAGCCTGGCAGCGGGCACCCCACCGGCCCCCGCCCCGGCACCCACCACCCGGCCACCGGCCGGAGCCGAGCAGCTCGACATCAGCGGCCTCTACGACACCTTCGCGGACGCCGGATTCGACTACGGCCCGCTCTTTCGAGGACTGCGGGAGGTCTGGCGGCACGGCGAGGACCTCTTCGCCCTCGCCACCCTGCCCGACACCACCGACCCCACCGCCGCGGGCGCCTTCGCCCTGCACCCGGCCCTGATCGACACCGTCCTGCACGCCTCCATCGCCGGAGGCGTCATCGAGGTGACCGGCGAGCAGGGCCGCATGCCCTTCGCCTGGTCCGGCGTGGACCTGACCGGGCCCTGCCCGCCCACCGTCAGGGTCCGCCTCACCCCGACCGGCGAGGACGCCGTGTCACTGACGATCGCCGACGAACACGGCCGCCCGGTCGCCACCGTCGCCACCCTCGCCTTCCGCCCCGCCGTCGCCGAACAGGTCCACTCCGCACACGGCCGGCCACAGCCGCTCTACGAGGTGCGCTGGCGCCCAATCAAGGAGACGGGCCGGGAGAGGGGGCGCAGCACCTCCCCGGGGCACATCGCCGTCCTCGGCCCACCCGGCGCCCTGGCCGCCCGCCTCACCGCCGAGCACGACGCCGTGCACCACACGTCGCTGGACGAGGTCCTCACGGGCCAGACCCCTCGCCACGTCGCCCTGACCCTGGACGACACCGCCGACGGCACCGGCCTGCTCGACACCGTCGCCGACGCCGGCAAGCGGGTACTGGAACACATCCAGCGCTTCCTAACCGAGGACGCCCTCGCCGCCTCCACCCTGGTGGTCCTCACCCGCCTGGCCGTCGACACCGGCCGCGGCGAGACCGAGAGCCTGCCCGGCGCGTCCGTGTGGGGCCTGGTCCGCTCCGCCCTGACCGAACACCCCGGCCGGTTCAAACTGATCGACCTCGACGACACGGACACCTCCTGGACCCGCCTGCCGGACGCGCTCGCCCTGGCCGAGGACCAACTGGCCCTGCGCGAGGGCACGCCGCTGATCCCCCGGCTGGCAGTCGCCCAGCCGGCCGAACACCGCATCGAGGCGCCGCCGGCCGGAGCCCACCGCCTGGGCATCCCCGTCAAGGGCACCCTGCAGAACCTGACCTGGGTCCCCTGCCCCGAGGTGGAAGCACCCCTGACGTCGGGTCAGGTCCGTATCGCCGTGCAGGCCGCCGGCCTCAACTTCCGCGACGTCACCATCGCGCTCGGCCTCGTGGACCGCACCGCCATCGACGCCGGACTGGGCAGCGAGGGCTCCGGCACCGTCCTCGAAGTGGCCGACGACGTCACCGCGTTCACCCCCGGCGACCGGGTCACCGGCATCTTCAGCGGCGCCTTCGGCCGCACCGCCGTCGCCGACCACCGCATGCTCCACCCCGTCCCCGACGGCTGGAGCCACGCCCAGGCCGCGTCCGTGCCCTGCGCCTTCCTCACCGCCTACCAC
Organism: Streptomyces sp. NPDC056738; assembly: GCF_042790435.1. NCBI lineage: Bacteria > Bacillati > Actinomycetota > Actinomycetes > Kitasatosporales > Streptomycetaceae > Streptomyces > Streptomyces sp. NPDC056738. Next base: position 69,038 of record NZ_JBHTZF010000001.1, on the reverse strand, counting down.
GGCCTCTTCCAGGTCGCGAACCTCCACAAGGGCATGCGCGTCCTCATCCACGCCGCGGCCGGCGGCGTCGGCATGGCCGCCGTCCAACTGGCCCGCCACGCGGGCGCCGAGATCTACGCCACCGCCAGCCCCGCCAAGTGGCCCGCCCTCAAGGCCCTCGGAATCGACGAGGCACACCTGGCCTCCTCCCGCGACCTGGACTTCGCCGAGAAGTTCCGCCGCACCTCCGGCGGCCACGGCGTCGACATCGTCCTCAACTCCCTCGCCCACACCTTCGTCGACGCCTCACTGACCCTGCTCCCCGACGGCGGGCACTTCGTCGAGATGGGCAAGACCGACATCCGCGACCCGCACCAGGTCGCGGCCGACCACCCCGGAGTCCACTACCGGCCCTTCGACCTCTACGAGGCGGGACCCGACGCCCTCCAGGAGATGTTCCGGGCCGTCATGGACCTGTTCGCCGACGGCCGGCTGCACCTGCCCCCGCTCAGCCTGCGCGACATCCGCGACGCCCGCGCCGTGTTCCGCGAGATGAGCCAGGGCCGCCACACCGGCAAACTCGTCCTGGACGTCGGCGACGGCCTCGGCGGCGGCACCGTCCTGATCACCGGCGGCACCGGGGGAGTGGGCTCGCTCCTGGCCCGCCACCTCGTCACCCGACACGGCGTCCGCAGCCTGCTGCTGGCCAGCCGCAGCGGCCCCACCGCCGACGGCGTCACCGACCTGGTCGCCGAACTCCAGGACGCCGGAGCCCACGTCCAGGTCGCCGCCGTCGACATCGCGGACCGCGCCGCGGTGGCGGACCTGCTCGACACCCTGCCCGGCGGCCACCCGCTGACCGCCGTCGTGCACGCGGCGGGCGTCCTCGCGGACGGCACCGTCGAAACACTGACCGCGCACAGCGTCGACCACGTCCTCGCCGCCAAGGCCGGCGGCGCCATCAACCTCCACGAACTCACCCGCGACCACCACCTGTCGGCGTTCATCCACTTCTCCGCCCTCGCCGGCACCCTCGGCAACGCCGGACAGGCCAACTACGCCGCCGCCAACGCCTTCCTGGACGCCCTCGCCACCCGGCGCAAGGCCGCCGGCCTGCCCGGCACCTCCCTGGCCTGGGGCTGGTGGGAACAGAGCAGCGGCATGACCGGCGAACTCGACGCCGCCGACCTCTCCCGGCTGCGCCGCACCGGCATCACCGCCATGCCCACCCCCCAGGCCCTGGCCCTGTTCGACACCGCCCGCGCCGCCGGCACGGCGGCCCTCGTCCCCGCCCACCTGGACCTGTCCGCCCTGCGCGCCAAGGACACCGACCAGGTGCCACCACTGCTGCGCGACCTCGTCGAAGGCGGCCGCCCGCGCCGCACCCGGGCGAGCACCGCCCACGACAGCGGCCCCGACCGGTGGAGCGCCCGGCTCGCCGGACTGCCGGCCGACCAGGCCCGCGCGACCGTCCTGGAATGGGTCCGCGAACAGGTCGCCGTCGTCTTCGGACACCCCTCCGGCGCGAGCGTCGACGTCGACGAGGCCTTCACCCGCCTGGGATCCGACTCACTGATCGCCGTCGAACTCTGCAACCGCCTCAACGCCTCCACCGGTCTTCGACTGCCGTCCACCATCGTCTTCAGTTACCCGACACCACGCGAACTGAGCGACCACGTCAGCGACTTGCTGCGGCCCGAAACCGACACCGGGCCGGGCCCGGCCGACGACGACGCCGCGATCCGCGAACTGCTGCGGACCGTCTCCATCGACAGCCTGCGCAGCGCGGGCGTCCTCGAACAGGTCCTGGCCTGCGCCACCACCCCCGCGGCGGACACCCCCGCCCCGGCCGCCGACGAGACGGCCGCCGACGCGGACGCACTGTCCGACCTGGACCTCGAAGCACTGGTCGACCTGGCCCTGGAAGAAAATTGACCTTGTCCTCCACCTAAAGGCGAAAGATGCCAGCGGTCGCCCGCTGGGGTTCCTGCTTCACCGACGACCGCCCCGTCCGGGAGGATTCCCGTTGAGGTCTTACACCGTCTCCACAGGCAGACGCCGCCAGCCCGGCGGCCAAAATGTTGCGTGCCGCGTTCACATCGCGGTCATGCACCGATGCACAGGTGTCGCACGTCCAGTCACGGAGGTGCAGAGGCAGTTTCCCGCGAACCGTGCCACAGATTCCGCACAGCTTGCTGCTGGGGAACCAGCGGTTTACCAGGACAAGTTCACGTCCATACCAGGCGCACTTGTACTCCAGCATCGAGCGGAGTTCCGTCCACGACGCATCCGAAATGGCGCGCGCGAGACGGCCGTTTCTCAACAGGTTGCGGACGGCGAGGTCCTCGATCACGACCGTTTGGTTCTCACGGACGAGACGAGTCGACAGCTTGTGCAGGAAATCCCGACGCCGGTCGGCGATCCGGGCATGGACGCGAGCGACCTTCACGCGGGCCTTGGCCCGATTGTTCGAGCCCTTGACCTTGCGCGACAGATCCCGCTGCCTACGGGCCAGCCTGGTGCGGTCGCGCTGCTCGTGTCTGGGGTTGCAGATCTTCTCCCCGGTGGACAGGGTCACCAAGAAGGAGATGCCTGCGTCGACACCGACAGCCGCCGTCGCGGCGGGAGCCGGGGCGACGGTGTCCTTGCACAGCAGGGAGACGAACCAGCGGCCCGCGCTGTCACGGGAGACGGTCACCGTCGTCGGCTCCGCACCCGGCGGCAGCGGACGCGACCAACGGATGTCCAAAGGTCCGGCCATCTTGGCCAGCGTCAGCTTCCCGTCACGCCAGGTGAAGCCGGCGCGAGTGTACGAGGCGGATGCACGGGACTTCTTACGCGACTTGTAGCGCGGGTAACTGGTCCGCTTGGCGAAGAAGTTGGTGAACGCCGTTTGCAGATGTCGCAACGCCTGTTGGAGTGGGACAGCGGGAACTTCGGCCAGGAAAGCCAGCTCCTCGGTCTTCTTCCACTGCGTCAGCGCCGCGGACGACTGTGCGTAGGAGATCCGGCGCTGTTCGCTGTTCCAGGCCCGTGTGCGCTCCTCCAGTGCCCGGTTGTACACGAAGCGGACGCAACCAAACGTGCGAGACAGCTCAGCTGCCTGCCGGTCCGTCGGGTAGAAGCGGTACTTGAAAGCCCGCCTGACCTGAAGCGTCACACCTCGCACCATAGCAATTCCATTAAGAGCGAAGGCCGGTGGCCGGTGACTGGTGACCGGCGAATCGTCGTGGCAGCGATGCGCATTTTCCTGCCCTGCCCCGCAGGGGCATTGTCTCTCCGGCCTGACGGCCGGAGCATCCCCGAAGGGACGACCTGATGACCAATTCCGCCGTAGGCACAGCGGACGGCGCGGACCGGGTCCAGCGGGCGCTGCGCACGCTCCTGGAGGAACGCGACCGCCTCCGCCAGGAGAACGACGCCCTCAAGGCCGGCCGCGGCGAGCCCATCGCCGTGGTCGCCATGGCCTGCCGCTACCCGGGAGGCGTGCGGAGCCCCGAGGACCTGTGGGACGTGGTCCGCGAGGGCCGCGACGTCATCGGCGACTTTCCCACGGACCGCGGATGGCGCGACGTGTACGACCCGGACCGCGACGCCACCGGCCACGCCTACACCGACCAGGGCGGCTTCCTGGACGACGTCGCCGGCTGGGACGCCGACTTCTTCGGCACCAGCCCGCGCGAGGCACTCGCCGTCGACCCGCACCACCGCCTGCTGCTGGAGACCTCCTGGGAGGCCTTCGAACGCGCCGGCATCGTCCCCGCCGACGTCCGCGGCTCCGAGGTCGGCGTCTTCTCCGGGGTCAGCTCCTCCGAGTACGGCTGGCGCTTCCTGGAGGGCGGCCAGAAGGACCTGGAGGGCTACCTGCTCTACGGCAGCGCCCTGAGCGTCGCCTCCGGCCGCGTCGCCTACGAACTGGGCCTGACCGGACCCGCCGTGTCGGTCGACACGGCCTGCTCGTCCTCGCTGGTCGCCCTCCACATGGCGGTGCAGTCCCTGCGCTCGGGCGAGTGCTCCCTGGCGCTGGCCGGCGGGGCACTGGTGATGGCCACACCCGCCATGTTCGTCGAGTTCTCCCGCCAGGCCGCCCTCTCGCCCGACGGCCGCTGCAAGGCCTTCGCGGACGGCGCCGACGGCACCGGCTGGGCCGAGGGCGTGGGCGTACTGCTCCTGGAGCGGCTGTCCGACGCCCGCCGCAACAACCACCCGGTGCTGGCCCTCGTACGCGGCAGCGCGGTCAACCAGGACGGCGCCAGCAACGGCCTCACCGCCCCCAACGGCCGCGCCCAGGAGAAGGTGATGCGAAAAGCCCTGGCCAACGCGGGCGTCACCTCCGCCGAGGTCGACCTCGTCGAGGCCCACGGCACCGGCACCGTGCTCGGCGACCCCATCGAGGCCGGCGCACTGCTGGCCACCTACGGCCAGGGCCGCGACCAGGACCGGCCGCTGTGGCTGGGCTCCCTGAAGTCGAACCTCGGACACGCCCAGGCCGCCGCCGGAGTCGGCGGCGTCATCAAGACCGTGATGGCCCTGCGCCACGGCCACCTGCCCAAGACCCTGCACGTGACCGAACCCTCGCGCCACGTGGACTGGTCCGCCGGCGCGGTCCGCGTCCTGACCGAGGCACGCGCGTGGACGAAGACGGACGGCCCGCGGCGGGCCGGGGTGTCCTCCTTCGGCGTCAGCGGCACCAACGCCCACATCGTCCTGGAGGAGGCCCCGCCCCAGGAACAGCCCGACCCGCACGACGAGCGCGACGGCGCGGGCGTCGTCGGCGGCCTGATCCCGTGGACCGTGTCCGGCAAGACCGCGGGGGCCCTGCGCCAGCAGGCGGCCCGACTGCGCGACTTCGCCGCCGGCACCGGCCTGGACCTCGCCGGAGCCGGCTGGTCGCTGCTCGCGAACCGCTCACGCTTCGAGCACCGCGCGGTCGTGCTGGGCCGCACCAAGGACGAACTCCTGGACGCACTGGGCGCGTTGAGCCAGGGCACGGAGTCCGCCGCGGTGGTCGACGGCACGGCCGGAGCCCTCGGCTCCGTCGCCTTCATGTTCCCCGGCCAGGGCTCCCAGTGGGCCGGCATGGGCCGCGAACTGTACGCCGCCTTCCCCGTCTTCGCGCGGAGCATGGACGCCTGCGCCGACGCCCTGGCCGAGTGGACCGACTGGTCCCTGCTCGACGTCATCCGCGGCGTGCCGGACGCGCCGGGACTGGACCGGGTGGACGTGGTGCAGCCCGCGCTGTTCTCGGTGATGGTGTCCATGGCCGCCCTGTGGCGGTCCTGGGGCGTCCAGCCGTCCGCGGTGGTGGGCCACAGCCAGGGCGAGATCGCCGCCGCCCACGTGTGCGGCGCGCTGTCCCTGCGGGACGCCACCAAGATCGTGGCGCTGCGCAGCAAGGCCCTGGTGGAACTGATCGGACACGGTGGCATGGCCTTCGTCGCCGAGTCCGAGACGGTGGTGCAGCAGCACCTGACGCCGTGGAGCGACCGCATCGGTATCGCCGTGGTCAACGGACCCCGCGCGGTCGTGGTGTCCGGAGAACCCGACGCGCTCGACGAATTCATCGAGAAGATGAAGGCCGACGGCCGCCAGGCCCAGCGCATCAAGGTCGATTACGCCTCGCATTCGCATCAGGTGACCCGGGTACGGGACGAGGTGATCCGCGCCCTGTCCGACGTGAGCCCGAAATCGTCGGAACTGCCTTTCTATTCGACCCTGTACGGCGAAATCATCGACACCGCGCGGCTGGACGCCGAATACTGGTACAACAACCTGCGCGAGAAGGTCCGCTTCGAATCCTCCGTGCGCCAGATGGCCGCGGACGGCTTCCGGGTCTTCGTCGAGATGAGCCCGCACCCCGTGCTGACCGTCCCCGTGCAGGAGATGACCGAGGACCTGGACGACGCACTCGTGCTGTCCTCCTCGCGGCGCGGCCGGGGCGAGACGGAGGCCGTCCTGTCCTCGCTGGCCGCGCTCCACGTCCGGGGCGGAGACGTCGACTGGGCCGCCCTGTTCACCACCCGCCGGCAGATCGACCTGCCGACCTACGCCTTCCAGCGGCAGCGGTACTGGCTCAGCTCCGCACCCACCGCCGCCGTGGCCGCACAAGCTTCCCCGACAGAACCGCCTCAGGCGGCCGACGACCAGCAAGTTCCGCTGCCGCAGCGGCTCGTGGCGCTCGTCCCCGACGACGCCCAGGCCCTCGTCCTGGACCACGTCCTCGAACGGGTCGCCGTCGTCCTCGGCCACCCCTCCACCGAATCCATCGACCCCGACGGCGAGTTCACGAAGATCGGCTTCGACTCGATGCTGTCGGCGGACCTGAGCAAACGCCTGACCGCCTCCACCGGCCTGAAGCTGCGCCCGAACGTGGTGCTGCGCCATCCCTCACCGCGGCTGATCGCCCGGCACATCGTCTCCTCGCTGGCCGCACCCGGCACACGCTGACCGCCCGCCCGGCCGGCGTCCGCCGGGCGGGCGGCCGGGCGGCCGGGCGATCGACCGCGTCGCGGGCGCCGCCGCGCCCGCGCGAAAACGCGTCACCCGGGGAAAGTCCCGCCGCCGGAAACTCCCGCAGGAATGTCCCGCCGGCGGGACACCGCAAGCCCCCGACAGGCTTGTCCCGCCCCCGTACCAAGTTGTCTTGACCTGCCGATTCACCTTCCGTGAAGGTGGGGTGATCTGCGAATTCCTCCGATTCCCGGACCTGTTTGCTGAGGGGTTGATCCGTGTGCGTGCATTCGCTGCTTCGTCCGCGCATAAAGGACTGTGGCTGGCGGAGGAAATGTCTGCCGACACACTGAACCACGCACTGACCATGTGGGACGTGGCCGGTGAACTCGACGCGGCCGTCATGGAATCCGCGTTCCTGCACGTGCTGGAGGAGGCCGAGGTCCTGCGCGTCACCTTCGCCGACGACGGCGAGGGACTGCGCCTTTCGCCGCGCGAACTGGGGGACTGGCGGCCCTTCCACCTCGACCTGTGTGCCGAGGCGGACCCCGAGCGGGCGGCCCGCGAGGCGCTGGCCGACCTGATCCGCAAGCCGTTCGACCTCGGACACGACCTGCTGTTCCGGACGGGCGTCATCACCCTCGCACCGGACCGCTCCCTCGTGGTGATCGCCTACCACCACCTCGTCTCGGACGGGTTCGGCACCGGCGGTCTGCTCTCCCGGCGCCTGGCCGAGGTCTACACGGCACTGACCCGCGGCGAGCAGGTCCCCGCCCTGCCGCACCCCTGGGACGCCGAACCGTTCGCCTCCGAGGCCGCCGGCTACCTCGCCTCCCAGGAGTTCGCCGAGGACACCGCGTTCTGGCGCGACTACCTCACCGACGCGCCCGCCCCCGCCCGGATCCCGCGCGTCGCCCTGTCCGACGCCGACCGCGCCGCGCTGTCCGAGCCGATGAGCGACGCCGACCGCTGGGGCGAGTTGACCGAGCCCATCGGCATGGTCAGCCGCACCCTGACGGTCCCGCGCGCCGAGGCCGACGCCTGGACCCGGGCGGCGAAGGCGATGGGCGTGTTCACCTCCACCCTGCTGACCACCGCCGCGGCCGTCTTCTTCCGCCACCGCTGCGACCGCCCCGAGTTCCTGCTCTCCCTCGCCGTCGGCAACCGCGTCGGCGTCGCGAGCCGCACCCCCGGCCTCGCCGTGAACGTCGTCCCCGTCCGCGTGAAGGTCCCGCTGGACACCACGTTCACCGACCTCGCCGACGCGATCGGCGACGAGACGTACGAGATCTCCGGCCACACCGCCTGCCACTACTCGGACATCCAGCGCGCGAGCCGGACCGCCCTGAGCGACCGCGGCAGCTTCGGCGCCGTCATGAACGTCGTCGAGTTCGTCGACCAGCTCCGCTTCGGCGACCACCCGGCCCGCTACCTCGGCGGAACCACCGGCTCCTTCGACGAACTGTCCATCGGCGTCTACAGCGACGGCAGCGCCGACAGCGACCTCTACATTCGCCTCGACGCCCCCGCACGCCTCTACCACCGGGCGGAACTGCGGTTCATCGGCGAGGAGCTGATCGAGCACATCCGCGCGGTGGCGGCCGACGGGGACCAGCGGGTCGGCGCCCTCGACGTCCTCACCGGGGCCGGGCGCGAGCGGGTGCTGACCGGGTCTGACGACACCGGCGCACCGCTTCCCGCCCTGACGGTCCCTCAACTTTTCGCCCGCCAGGCGGCATCGGCCCCCGACGCCGTCGCCCTCCAGTCCGGCGACCTGACCCTCTCCTACCGTGAACTGGACGAGCGCTCCGGCCGTCTGGCCGACGCGCTGCGCACACGCGGTGTCGGGCCCGACACGGTCGTGGCCGTCGCGCTGGAGCGGTCGGCGGACCTGGCCGTCGCCCTGCTGGGCGTGGTGAAGGCCGGCGGAGCCTACCTGCCCCTGGACCCGGCGCTGCCCGCGGCACGGGCCCGACTCGTGGCCGGCGACGCCGCCGCACACGCCCTGCTCACCGACGCCGCGACCGCCCAGGCCCTCTCCACCGGCCTGGAGCTCCCGGCCCTCGTACTGGCCGACCTCACCACCACAGCCGCCGCCGAACCGGCCGCCACCCCGTCGGCCACCGCCCCGGCCACGGCGGCACCGGCCACAGACGCCGCCCCGGCCGCCACAGCCACGGCCCCGGCCGCCGCCGACGGTGCCGCACCGGCCACCACCGGGCTCCCGCACCCCGACAACCTCGTGGCCGTGAGCCCCACCTCGACGACCGGTGCCGCCACCGCCGTCGGCATCACCCACCGCGCCCTGGTGCGGCTCGTCCTGGACCGCGCCTGGCACGGCGCCGCACGGGGCACCGTGCTGTGGCACACCCCGGCCACCTCCGAGGCCCTCGCCCTCGAACTGTGGGCGCCCCTGCTGGGCGGCGGCCGCGTGGTCGTGGCTCCCCCCGGCGAACTCGACACGGACGCACTGACCCGGGCCCACGCCGAGCACGGCGTCACCGCGGTGTGGCTGCCCGCCGGCCGGTTCACGGCGATCGCCGCCCAGCGGCCCGCCTCCCTGGCCGCACTGCGCGAGGTGTTCACCGGCGGCGACCGCGTCCCCGCGGCCGCGCTGCGCCGTGTCCGCGAGGCCTGCCCCGACACGACGATCGTCACCGGCCACGGCCCCACGGAAGCCGCCGGGTTCGCCGCCACCGACCGCCTGAGCGCGGACCGGCCGGAACACCGGCCGGGCACCCTCGGCCGCCCCGCCGACCACACCCGCCTCCACGTCCTGGGCCCGGGCCTGGCACCCGTCCCCGCCGGCGTCACCGGCGAGCTGTACGTGGCCGGCTCCGGCACGGCGCGCGGATACCTCGGACGCCCCGGACCGACCGCGGAGCGCTTCGTGCCCTGCCCCTTCGGCCCGCCCGGCACCCTGATGCACCGCACCGGCGACCGGGTGCGGTGGTGCGCCGACGGCCGGATCGAGCACGTCGCCGACGCGGGCGCCCAGGCCGACATACGCGGTGCCGGCGTCGAGCCGGCCGAGGTCGAGGAGGTACTGGCCGAGCACCCCCACCTCGCCCACGCGGCCGTCGCCGTCAAACCGGACGCGGCCGGGCAGCAGCGCATGGTGGCCTACGTCGTCCCGGTCGACGGCCGCGCCGTGTCCGGCGACGAGCTGCGCGCCTTCGCCGCGAAACGGCTCCCCGAGTCCGTGGTCCCGGCCCTGTTCACCGTGCTGGACCATCTGCCGGTGACGGCGTCCGGCCGCCTCGACCGGGCGGCCCTGCCCGAGCCCGTCACCGAACCGGACACCCACCGCGCACCGCGCAACGACACCGAACGGATCCTCGCCAAGGCGTTCGCCGAGGTGCTGGAGCTGGACCGGGTCGGCATCGACGAGGACTTCTTCGACCTCGGCGGCAACTCGCTGCGCGCGATCCGGCTGGTCGGCCTGATCCGGGCCGAGCTCAAGCAGGAGGTGTCCATCCGCCGCCTGTTCGCGGCACGCACCATCACCGGCCTGTCGGACATGTGGAAGGACCTCGGCCGATCCAGCAGGCCGAGCCTGCGCAGGCGGACGAAGGAGGGCGCGGTCCTCTGACGCCGGAGGTCCCCGACGCGGTTCGGCACGGTGAAGGCGAAGGCGAAGGCGAAGGAATCCATGGACTCTTTGACACAGGCCCTGCTCTCCGGGGCCGGCCCCGACGAGATCGGGCGGCACGAACTCCCCTCGACCTACGAGGCGGCGCACCTCCTGACCGCGGACCTCGGCATGTTCGACGGCGTCGCGGACAACGACGTACGCAAGTCGCTGCACGTCGGGCAGGTCCCCATGCCGGACATCGCGCCGGACGAGGTGGTCGTCGCCGTCATGGCGAGCTCCATCAACTACAACACCGTGTGGTCGGCGACGTTCGAGCCGGTCCCCACCTTCGAGTTCCTCAAGCGCGGCGCCCGCCAAGGAGGTTGGGCCGCCCGGCACGACCTGCCTCATCACCAGGTCGGCTCGGACGCCTCCGGCGTCGTCGTACGCGCCGGGGCCGGGGTGCGGCACTGGAAGCCGGGCGACCACGTCGTCGTGAGCTGTGTCCAGGTCGACGAGCAGGAACCGGCCACGCACGCCGACGCCATGCTCGGACAGGGACAGAAGATCTGGGGCTACGAGACCAACTTCGGCGGCCTCGCCCACTACGCCGTGGTCCGCGCCAGCCAACTCCTGCCCAAGCCCGCCCACTTGACCTGGGAGGAGTCGGCCGGCGTCCTGCTGACCGCGGCGACCTCCTACCGGATGCTGGTCGGCGACAACGGAGCCCGGATCAAGCAGGGCGACATCGTCCTCATCTGGGGCGCCACCGGCGGCCTCGGCGCGTTCGCGGTGCAGATGGTCAAGAACGCGGGCGGCACCCCCATCGGCGTGGTCGGCTCCGAACACAAGGCCGAGGCACTGCGCCGCCTGGGCTGCGACGTGATCATCAACCGCAACGACATCGGCCTGGGCGGCGACGACGCGCTCACCCCCGAGCGCACCATCGAGCTGGGCAAACGGCTCGGACGCGAGATCCGCCGGCAGGTCGGCGAGGACCCGCACGTCGTCTTCGACTACGTCGGCCGGGCCACCTTCGGGATCTCCGTGTTCGTCGTGCGCAAGGGCGGCACCGTCGTCACCTGCGGCTCCAGCACCGGCTACGACCACCACTTCGACAACCGCTACCTGTGGATGAACCTCAAGCGGATCATCGGCAGTCACGCCGCGAACCTCCAGGAACAGGCCGAGTGCAACCGGCTCTTCCGGCTCGGACACCTCGCACCGATCCTCTCCGAGGTCTACCCGCTGGCGGACGTGGGCGAGGCAGCACGCCTGGTCCAGCAGAACAGGCACACCGGCAAGGTCGGCGTCCTGTGCCTCGCCCCCGAACAAGGACTCGGCGTCACCGACCCCGCCCTGCGCGAGAAGATCGGCGTCCAGCGCCTCAACCCGCTGCGCCCGGGCGCACCCGACCACACCGGGGTGTCCTGACATGGGCATCGGCATACTCTCCACCGGCTCCTACCTGCCCAAGCACGAGGTCGGCAACGAGGAGGTCGCCGAACGCGTCGGCGTCACCGCCGAGTGGATCGAACGCAAGACGCAGATCAGATCCCGCCGCTACGCCGCCGAGCACGAGGCGACCTCCGACCTGGCCGTCAAGGCCGGCGAACGCGCCCTGGACCAGGCCGGTCTGAGTCCCGGGCAGATCGACCACATCATCGTCTCCACCTCCACCGGCGACTTCCCGCAGCCGCCCACCTCCTACCTGGTCCAGCACGGCCTGGGCGCCTACGGCGCGGCCTGCTTCGACGTCAACGTCGTGTGCAGCGGCTTCGTCTACGCCCTGGCGCTGGCCCACAGCCTGGTGACCGTGGACCCGGACGCCCGCGTCCTGGTCATCGGCGCGGACGTCTACTCGCGGATCCTGGACTTCACCGACCGCAGGACCGCGATCCTGTTCGCCGACGGCGCCGGCGCCGCGGTCGTCGGCACGGTCCCCGACCCGCACGGGATCATCGCCACCGACCTGGCCAGCCGCGGCGACGCCCACCACCTGATCCGCGTCGAGGCCGGCGGCAGCCGCCGGCCCGCCTCGGCGGCGACCGTCGCCGAGGGTGGCCACTACTTCAAGATGGACGGCCGCGGGGTACGGGACTTCGTCGCCGAGCACGTCCCGCCCGCGCTCCTGGCCCTCACCCGCAGGGCCGGCGTCGACATCGCGGCCGTCGACCACTTCGTACCGCACCAGGCCAACGGCGTGATGCTCGGCGAGGTCGTCGAGCGCACCGGACTGGGCGCCGCGCACACCCACCGCACACTGACCCGCTACGGCAACGTCGGCAGCGCCTCCGTACCGGTCGCCCTGGACGAGGCCCACCGCACCGGCGCCCTCCAGGCGGGCGACCTGGTCCTGCTCGCCGGCTTCGGCGGGGGCATGTCGATCGGAGCGACACTTCTGAACTGGGGGACCCCCGCATGACCTTCTCCACACCCACGGCCGGTGCCGGCATCGAGCGGGTCGGCGTCGCCGGCAGCGGCATCATGGGCACCGGCATCGCCGAACTGTGCGCCAAGACCGGACTGGACGTGAAGGTCGCGGTGTTCTCCGAGGCCTCGCTGGCGGGCGCGCCGCAACGGCTGGCCGCATCGCTCGACCGGGGCGTCGCCAAGGGCAAACTGACCGCGCCCGAACGCGACGCGGCGCTGGCCCGGGTGTCGTTCACCCGCGATCTCGCCGACCTCGCGGACCGCCAACTGGTCATCGAGGCGGTCAAGGAGGACGAGCAGCTCAAACGGGAGCTGTTCGCCGCCCTCGACAAGACCGTCGAGGACCCGGACGCGATCCTGGCCACCAACACCTCCTCCATCCCCGTCGTCCGGCTCGCCGCCGCGACCCGCCGCCCCGGCCAGGTCCTGGGCATCCACTTCTTCAACCCGGTGCCCGCACTGCCCCTCGTCGAGCTGGTCTCCTCCGTCCTGACCGACGAGGCGGTCGGCGAGCGGGCCCTGGCCTTCGTCCGCGACACCCTGGGCAAGAAACCGATCGCCTCCCCGGACCGGGCCGGCTTCCTCGTCAACGCCCTGCTCTTCCCCTACCTGCTGTCCGCGATCCGGATGGTCGAGTCGGGCCTCGCCACCGCCGAGGTCGTCGACCAGGGCATGGAACAGGGCTGCGCGCACCCGATGGGCCCGCTGCGCCTGGCCGACCTCATCGGCCTGGACACCACCGTCTCCATCGCGCAGGCCATGTACGAGGAGTTCAAGGAGCCCCTGTACGCGCCGCCGCCGCTGCTGCTGCGCATGGTCGAGGGCGGCCTGCTGGGCAAGAAGTCCGGCCGGGGCTTTCACACCTACGCCTGAGCGAACACCTCCACCTGAGCGGCCTGCACCTGAGCGGGCACCTTTGATCCTGCGTTCATGAGCGGCGCACAGGCGTCTATTAAAGTGGCGTGCGGGCCGTGACTGGCGCTGAGGTGGAGCACCACCGGGGAGCGGCCTGACCGATCGGTCGATGCCGTGCGCCTGGGCGAGTGGTCAGCGACGCCTGGAGGCGACCATGTCCCCGACCCGGACAGCCCAGCTCATGGACGGCACCGGCCCTGCCCGGCGTCTCGTCGAGGAGACATCGACCAGGGCGGCGGAGCTTGCCCGCCGGACCGGTGTGACGCCTTGCCTGGCAACGGTGCTGGTGGGTGAGGATCCGGCGTCGGTGACGTACGTCCGCATGAAGCGGGCCCGCTGCGCGAGGGCGGGCATCGAGTCCCGGCTCGTCGCCCTGCCGGCCGGCACGACGACCGCCGGGCTGGTGGAGAGGCTGCGGTCGCTCTCGCAGGACCCCGGTGTGCACGGCATCCTGCTGCAGCACCCCGTGGGCCCGCACATCGACGAGCGGGCGGCGTTCGAGGCCATCGCGCCGCAGAAGGACGTCGACGGGGTCACGACGAGTTCCTTCGCGGCGATGAGCTTCGCACTGCCCGGTTTCGCGTCGTGCACCCCGGGCGGCATCATGCGGCTCCTGGACGAGTACGACGTCGACCTCGCGGGCCGGCACGCCGTCGTCGTGGGCCGCAGCGCGATCCTCGGCAAGCCCGTCGGCATGCTCCTGCTCGCCCGGGACGCCACCGTCACCTACTGCCACTCGCGGACGGCCGACCTGGCCGCGGCCGTGCGCGAGGCGGACGTCGTCGTGGCGGCCGTGGGACGCCCGCGCCTGATCCGCGGCGAGGACGTCAAGCCGGGGGCCGTCGTGATCGACGCCGGATACAACCCCGGCAACGTCGGCGACGTCGACTTCGACACCGCCCGCACCCGCGCCCGCCTGATCACGCCGGTCCCCGGCGGCGTCGGCCCCATGACCATCGCGGTCCTGCTGGCCCAGACGGTCGACGCGGCGACCAGTCAGCTCGGGCTCACCCGCTGAGCGCGGCACGGCCACGAGGCGGAGCCCGGGTCGCCCCGGGCTCCGCCTGCTGGATGTCCCCCTGCGGTCAGGACGCGGCGGTCCGCGTGAGAAGTCCCTCCGTGACGGCGGCGGCGACCTTCTCGAGCTGGTCGAAGAGGTAGAAGTGCCCGCCGGGGAACACCTCCACCCGGAAGTCGCCGGTGGTGTGCTCGCGCCAGGAGTGGACGTCCTGGACCGTCGCGATCGGGTCGCTGTCCCCGATCAGCGCGGTCACCGGGGCCGTGAGCGGCCCGCCGTCGACGGGCCCGCGGTAGGTGCCCAGGATGCGGTAGTCGGCCCGCAGCGCCGGCAGTACCAGCTCCAGGATGTCGGGGTCCTCCAGCATGGACTGGTCGGTGCCGCCCAGCCGGCGCACCTCGGCCAGCATGTCGGCGTCGTCGTAGAGGTCGTAGGCGCTGTCGCGCAGGTCCGGGCCGCCCCGGCCGGAGAAGAACACCCGCTGCGGGGCGGGCAGTTGGCGCTCGGCGAGCCGGCGGGCCGTCTCGAACGCCACCAGCGAGCCCATGCTGTGCCCGAACAGGGCGTACGGCCGCCCGTCCGCGGCCAGTTCACGGGCCAGCTCCTCGGTCGCCGCCTCGGCGAGCGGCTCCAGCGCCGTGAACGGCTCCTCGCGGTAGCGGTCCTGGCGGCCCGGATACTGCACGGACACCACGTCGACGTCCGGGTGCAGGACGCGCGCCAGGTCCTTGAACGCCGTCGCGGAGCCCCCCGCGTGCGGGAAGCACACGAGGATCGGTCCGTCTGCGGCCGTCGTGGTGAAGCGTCGCAACCACGTGCTGTTCACGGTCGGTGTGTTCCCTTCGTGGGGTCGTCACGGCCGGCTCCCGCCGGAGCGGGAGCGGTCGGCCGTTCGTTTCGGGCGAAGGCCGTTCAGCCCGCGAGGGCCGGGCCGAACCAGGTTTCGAGGGCGGTCCGCAGCGCGGCGGCGTCGGGCACCGTGCCGGCGGCGGCCGCCCAGGCGACGTGGCCGTCCGGGCGGACGAGGACCGCGGCCGGGGCGGGGATCTCGCCGAGGGCCGGGACGATCCACTGCTCGTCCTCGGCGCGCGCCTCGACGACGTCCACGCGGCCGGCCCAGCCCGCGGCGACGGCCGCCGTCGCCGCGTCGCCGGACAGGTCCAGCAGGACCGGGCGGGCGGTGTGCAGCAGCTCGTGGACCCCGGTGGCGCCCCCGGACGCCTTCAGGTCGGCGTCGGGGACCCGGCGCCCGGTCAGCGGGTGGTCGCCGTCGAGGGGGTAGCGGATGTCCAGGGCCGTCAGCAGGTGGCGCAGGTACTGGTTGACCTCGTCGAACACCATCAGGGAACCGAATATCTCGCGCAGCGCGTCCGTCTGCGGCCCGGGGCGCACCAGGGCCGACTGCGCCCGGGTGTTGTGCAGCACCCGCTCCCCGACCGGGTGCCGCTCGGCGTGGTAGGTGTCCAGCAGGCTCTCCGGCGCCAGGCCGCGCACCACCGAGGCGAGCTTCCAGCCGAGGTTGACCGCGTCCTGCACGCCCATGTTCAGGCCCTGCCCGCCGGCCGGGAAGTGGATGTGCGCCGCGTCGCCCGCGAGCAGCACCCGCCCGTCGCGGTACCGGTCGGCCTGCCGGGCCGCGTCGTTGAACCGGGAGATCCACCGGGGGTTGCGCATGCCGAAATCGGTGCCCGCGACCCGTATCAGGGAGGCACGCAGCCCCTCGAACGTCACGCTCTCCTCGCGGTCCGCGACCCGGTCGAACTCCGAGGTGATCACCCGGTGCCAGCCCGGCTCGAACGCGATCGCCGAGTAGTCACCGGCCGGGGTGCGCCGCACCCAGACGTAGTCCTCGGGCAGATCGGGCAGTTCGACGTCACCGATCAGCGCCGTCATCGTCGCCTCGGTGCCGGGGAAGTCGATGCCCGCCAGCTTGCGCACCGTGCTGCGCCCGCCGTCGCAGCCCACCAGGTAGCGGGCGCGCAGCACCGCGGGCGCCGCCCCGCCGGTCTCCACCGTCACACCGCTCTCGTCCTGGCGGATGCCGTTCACCTCGCACGCGCGGCGCACCCGCACGCCGAGTTCGAGGGCCCATTCCTCCAGCAGCCGCTCGATGGCGGACTGCAGGATCATCAGCGGGTAGGGGTGGCGCGACTCCGACTCGTCGAAGTCGAGGTAGAGGCCGGAGAAGTGGCCCACCGGCTGCAGTTCGCCCTCCGCCAGGAAGCGTTCCAGGACGCCGCGCTGGTCCAGCACCTCCAGGGTGCGCGAGTGGACCCCGCCGGCCCGCGACTCGCCCGAGCGCTGCGCGAGCCGCTCGACCACGATCACCTCGGCGCCCGCCAACCGCAGTTCGCAGGCGAGCATCAGGCCCGTGGGCCCGGCGCCCGCGATCACCACGTCCGTGTCCGTGCCGGTGTCTCCCACGTGTGCCCCCTCGTTCCGCTGCGCCTGTCACGGCATTGGATGACTCCCACGCTCACGCACGCGGGGGAGTGGTTCAAGACAACTCGGCACCGGGGCAGGGCGGTTCACGGGCGCCTTGCCGTGTCCCGCCGGCGGGTCGCGCCGTGTCCCGCCGGCGGGACACGGCAAAGAGGGGGCGCGAAGACGGCGGCTCCGCCGGAGGGTTCTCCGGCGGAGCCAGGGTGTGCAGCGGGAGCGGTGCCGAAGGCGTACCGGTGCCGGTGGGTCAGGCGGCGTCGAGGGCCGCGGTGATCTTCTGGGCGGTCGCGGTGAGGGTGGGGCCGGGCTCGCCCTTGGAGGTACGGGCGGACGCCTCGACGGCGACGAGGACGGTGCCGCGGAAGTTGTCGGCCTCCTCGGGGGCCAGCTTCTTCAGCAGTTGCATGGCGGCGGTCAGAGCGGGCAGGACACGGTCGGCGATCTCGGCCGCGGACTTGCCGCTCATGTCCCCGACCGAGGACTTCTCCGCCAGCACATGGCCGACCAGCCCGGTGCCGGTGGTCAGGGCGATGCTGCCCTGGGTGGCCACCTTGTGCGGGGAGTCGGCGCCGGCGGCCGCGGCCATCAGCGTCACGGCCCCGTAGGCGGCGGTGCGCAGGGTGAGCTTGTCCTGGTCGTTGAGGGTGATCGACATGGTGGGGGGCTCCTTCGTGTCGTACGCCGTGCCCGGCGTCGCTCCGATTACGTGGCCCCACTGTGGCACACCCGTGGTGCCATGACGACCCATTAGTGGCGCCAATATGCGCCACGGGGTGACCTGTGCTCGTAAAGCCACAGCTCGGACGGCAGGACCCCGGACGCCGAAGCGACCGAATCTCGACGGCGCCACCACCAGAACCCACGCTCCGGCACCACCCGCGGCTCGGACCGCACCCGCCGACCCGCCACCGCCGGCCTCCCTCCGTCGGCGGACGGACGGGAGACCCACCGGCGCCCTCGGGGGATTGTGGGGACGCCGGCGGCCCCTTCGGCGCTCCAAGAAGGCTCTTGACCGTCCGCATCGGAGCTCACGACCGCGAGCGTCGCACGCCGCACTCGAGGAGAACTCGAGCGCCGCCGGAGCACCCGGCGCGCCCCCGGCGATCGTCGTCCGGCGCTCCAACCGCCTTCAAGTGCCCTGACGGAACCTGACGGTCGGCCCGTCGCACGGACGGCTGATCACGACGGCCGGAAAGGGGAACGTTGACTGGCTCCCTCTCCTGAAGGAGGGGATTCCTACGGCTCGCGCCGTGGGGGTTTCTGCTTCATCGCCGAGTGCCCGCCCGGAGTGTTCCGTTGAGGTCTTACGCCAGCTCCACAGACGGACGCCGTCAGCCCGACGGCCAGGATGTTCTTCGCCGCGTTCACGTCCCGGTCATGGGTCGTCCCGCAGTGGCATGTCCAGGTTCGGACGTGCAGCGGCATCTTGTCCTGCCGGCTGCCGCAGGTGGAGCAGAGCTGGGAGGAGGGGAAGAAGCGGTCGACCACGACCACTTCCCGCCCGTGCCAGGCCGCTTTGTACTCCAGCATGCTCCGGAACTCGCTCCATGCCGCGTCACTGATGGCGCGGGCCAGTTTCCGGTTCTTGACCATATTGCGGACGGTGAGGTCCTCGATCACGATCGTTTGATTCTCACGAACGAGCCGAGTGGTGAGCTTGTGCAGGTGATCGCGTCTGCGGTCGGCGATGCGGGCGTGAATCCCGGCGACCTTCCGGCGGGCCTTGGCCCGGTTCGCGCCCTCGCCCCCGGCCTTGCGGGCGAGCTGTCGCTGGGCCCGGGCGAGCCGGGCCCGGTCGCGCCGCTCGTGCCGGGGGTTGGTGATCTTCTCTCCGGTGGAGAGGGCCACCAGGTGATCCAGTCCGACGTCGATGCCGACGGCCGCGTCCGTGGCGGGCAGCGGCCCAAGGGTCGGGTCCTGGCAGAGCAGGGACACGAACCAGCGGCCGGCGGCGTCCTGCGACACCGTCACCGTGGACGGCGATGCATCGACAGGCAGGGCACGGGACCACACGATGTCGAGCGGCTCCGCCATTTTCGCCAGGGTCAGTCTGCCGTCCCGGAACCGGAACGCACTGGCGGTGTACTCCGCCGACCTCCGCGACTTCTTCCGCGACTTGAAGCGCGGGTACTTCGCGTGCTTGCCGTAGAAGTTGGTGAACGCCACCTGGAGATGCCGCAGAGCCTGTTGGAGCGGCACCGAGGAGACGCCGTTGAGGTAGGCGAGTTCCTCGGTCTTCTTCCAGGCCGTCAGCATCGCCGACGTCTGGTTGTAGTTCACCCGCTCCTGCCGCGTCCACGCCTCCGTGCGCACCGCGAGAGCCAGGTTGTAGACCTTGCGCACACAGCCGAACGTGCGCCACAACTCGGCAGCCTGCGCATCGGTCGGATAGAAGCGGTACTTGAAGGCCCGCTTCACATGAACGGCCCGCACGCCTCAAACAGTACGCCTCAACTCGTCGCTGCCCGAAGGCAACGGAGATAGGCGCCGGCTCGCCGGGGAGGCGAACCGGTATTCCCCGCCCTGCTCCGCAGAGGCTTCTCCTTCTTTCCGACTCAAGGACGTGGCGTCAACGAAAGGACTCCGATGACCGCCCTGGACGACACACCGGTCGGGCAGCGGCGCGGCACGGTCGCCGAACTCGCCGCCGTACGCGCCCGGATGCGCCGAGGACCCAGCGACGAGGCCACCGAGGCGCAGCACGCCAAGGGCAAGCTCACCGCCCGCGAACGCCTCCAACTCCTCTTCGACGACGGCCGGTTCACCGAGATCGAAGGACTGCGCCGACACCGGGCCAGCGGCTTCGGCCTGGAGGACAGACGCCCCTGGACCGACGGCGTCGTCACCGCCTGGGGCCGCGTCTTCGGCCGTACCGTCTTCGCCTACGCCCACGACTTCCGCATCTTCGGAGGCTCCCTCGGCGAGGCCCACGCCGAGAAGATCCACAAGATCATGGACATGGCCGCCACGGCGGGCGCCCCGATCGTGGGCCTGTGCGACGGCGCCGGAGCACGCATCCAGGAAGGCGTGAGTGCGCTCGCCGGCTACGGCGGCATCTTCCAGCGCAACGTCCGCAACTCCGGGGTCATCCCGCAGATCAGCGTGATGATGGGCCCCTGCGCGGGCGGCGCGGCCTACTCTCCGGCCCTGAGCGACTTCGTGTTCATGGTGCGCGGCACCTCGCAGATGTTCATCACCGGCCCCGACGTCGTGCAGGCCGTCACCGGGGAGAGGATCGGCCACGACGAACTCGGCGGCGCCGACGCCCACACCACCCTGTCCGGAGTCGCCCACTTCGCCTACGACGACGAGGAGAGTTGCCTCGCCGACGTCCGCTACCTGCTGTCCTTCCTGCCCGCCGACAACCGCGAACAGCCGCCGTCCGAGCCCACCGCCGACCGGCCCGACCGGCTCACCCCGGCCCTGCTCGACCTGGTGCCCGGCGACGGGAAACGCGCCTACGACATGCGCGAGGTCATCGAGGAGTTCGTCGACAGCGGCGACTTCTTCGAGGTGCACGAGGCATGGGCACCCAACGTCGTGTGCGCCCTGGCCCGGCTCGACGGCCACGTCGTCGGCATCGTCGCCAACCAGCCCGCCGCCCTCGCCGGCGTCCTCGACATCAAGGGCAGCGAGAAGGCGGCCCGCTTCGTGCAGATGTGCGACTCCTTCAACATCCCGCTCGTGACCCTGGTCGACGTGCCCGGCTTCCTGCCCGGCGTCGGCCAGGAACACGGCGGCATCATCCGGCACGGCGCGAAACTCCTCTACGCCTACTGCAACGCCACCGTCCCCCGGATCCAGCTCATCCTGCGCAAGGCCTACGGCGGCGCCTACATCGTCATGGACTCCCGCTCCATCGGCTCAGACCTGTCACTGGCGTGGCCCGGCAACGAGATCGCGGTGATGGGCGCGGAGGGCGCCGCGGGCGTCGTCTTCCGGCGCGAGATCGCGGCCGCCGCCGACCCCGCCCTCGCCCGCGAACAGCACATCAAGGAGTACCGGGAACAGCTCATGCACCCCTACCACGCCGCCGAACGCGGCCTGGTGGACGACGTCATCGACCCCGCCGAGACCCGCGTCCGGCTCATCGACGCCCTCGCCGTCCTGCGCACCAAATACGTGCCCCAGCCCTCCCGCAAACACGGCAACCCACCGCAATGACCCCCGGCCCGCCGCCCTTCGGCCCCGGCGCCCTGTGCCCATCCTCGACCGGGAAGCGAGCGCGAGGGGCCATAGATGGACGGTGCAGCCGGCCATCCCGGTGGACCGAGATCCCGAACAGGAGACGATCGGCGTGAGTATCAGCGTGAGCGAACACACCGGGAACGTCACCGGCGAACTCGGCGATCTCTTCCACGTCTTCGACACGACGCTGCGCGACGGCGCGCAGCGCGAGGGCATCAACCTCACCGTGGCGGACAAGCTGGCCATCGCGCGGCACCTGGACGACTTCGGGGTCGGCTTCATCGAGGGCGGCTGGCCCGGCGCCAACCCCCGCGACACCGAGTTCTTCGCCCGCGCGCAGAGCGAACTCGACCTCGAGCACGCCCGGCTCGTCGCCTTCGGCGCCACCCGCAGGGCCGGCGCCACGGCGAGCGAGGACCTCCAGGTCAAGGCACTCCTGGACTCCGGTGCCCCGGTGATCACGCTGGTCGCCAAGGCGCACGACCGGCATGTGGAACTGGCACTGCGCACCACGCTGGAGGAGAACCTGGAGATGGTCCGCGACACCGTCTCCCACCTCGTGGCGCAGGGCCGCCGGGTCTTCGTGGACTGCGAGCACTTCTTCGACGGCTACCGCGCCAACCCCGCCTACGCCAAGGCGGTCGTGCGGGCCGCGCACGAGGCCGGCGCCGACGTGGCCGTGCTCTGCGACACCAACGGCGGCATGCTCCCCGCCCAGGTCCAGGCGATCGTGCAGACGGTCCTCGCGGACACCGGCGCCCGCCTCGGCATCCACGCCCAGGACGACACCGGCTGCGCGGTCGCCAACACCCTGGCCGCCGTCGACGCGGGCGCCACCCACGTGCAGTGCACCGCCAACGGCTACGGCGAGCGGGTCGGCAACGCCAACCTCTTCCCCGTGGTCGCCGCGCTGGAACTCAAGTACGCCATGAGGGTCCTGCCCGAGGGCAAGCTCCGCGAGACCACCCGCATCTCCCACGCCATCGCCGAGGTCGTCAACCTCACCCCCTCCACCCACCAGCCCTACGTCGGTGTCTCCGCCTTCGCGCACAAGGCCGGCCTGCACGCCTCCGCCATCAAGATCGACCCGGACCTGTACCAGCACATCGACCCCGAACTCGTCGGCAACCGGCTGCGGATGCTCGTCTCCGACATGGCCGGCCGCGCCTCCATCGAGCTCAAGGGCAAGGAACTCGGCATCGACCTCGGCGGCGACCGCGAACTGGTCGGCCGGGTCGTCGAGCGGGTCAAGGAGCGCGAACTCCAGGGCTACACGTACGAGGCCGCCGACGCCTCCTTCGAACTCCTGCTGCGCGCCGAGGTCGCGGGCAGGCCGCTGCGCTACTTCCGGGTCGAGTCCTGGCGGGCCATCCTGGAGGACCGCCCCGACGGCAGCCACGCCAGCGAGGTCACGGTGAAACTGTGGGCCAAGGGTGAGCGCATCGTCGCCGCCGCCGAGGGCAACGGCCCCGTCAACGCCCTGGACCGCGCCCTGCGCGTGGGCCTGGAGCAGATCTACCCGCAGCTCGCCCGCCTCGGCGTGGTCGACTACAAGGGCCGCATCCTGGAAGCCCGGCACGGCACGGAGTCCACCACCCGGGTCCTGATCTCCACGACCGACGGGGCGCACGAGTGGTCCACGGTGGGCGTCGCCGAGAACGTCATCGCCGCGTCCTGGCAGGCACTGGAGGACGCGTACACCTACGGCCTGCTCCGGGCCGGCGTCGACCCCGTCGGCTGACGCCCGGGACCGGCCAGGCGGCCCCCGAACTCCCGCCGCCCGCAGAGAACTTGGGCGCGACCGTCAACCGCCTCGCGCATGGCGCCACGATGTCCCGGACGGCCCCTCACGTTCCCGCAGATGAAGGGCCCGCAGGGGGAGCGCACCCCTGCTTGCCGGGCCTGCTGCTTGTGCGTGGTGCCACAATGATGCGATTATGGCGCCATGGATCTCACGCCGTACGTCGACACTCTCCGCCGGGAACTCGCGGTGGCCGCCGAGGCCGGCGGCAAGGAAGCGGGCGAGCTGGCCGAGCGGCTGACCGCCCCGCTGGAGTCGGCGACCCGGCTGGTCATGCTCAACGTCCTGTCCGCCGCGATGGACGAGATCACCCGTGAGCTCGCGCCCGGCTCGGTCGACGTACGGCTGCGCGGCCTGGACCCCGCCTTCGTGGTGACGCTGCCCCCCGCCGACGACGAGCCCGCCACGGAACCGGCCGAGTCCACCGAGCCCTTCAGGGCCCCGGCCCCGGCCGACGGCGACGAGGGCGGCACCGCCCGCGTCAACCTGCGCCTGCCCGCCCACCTCAAGGCACGCGCCGAGGAGGCGGCGAGCCGCGAGGGCCTGTCGGTCAACGCCTGGCTGGTACGCGCGGTGGCGGCCGCGGTCGACGGCGGCCCCCGCACCCGCGCCCCCGAGCGGGCCCGGGCCGGACAGAGCTTCACCGGCTGGGTCCGCTGACCCCGCCCCTCCCGGGCATCCGCCCGCACCACCTCACACACCACCCGCCCCACCAGCGGGACCACTGAAAACCTGAGACCCGAAGACCTGAGACCCGAAGACCTGAGACCTGAGATCCCCGACCTGGGCCTTGGGCCTTGGGACTCGGGACCTGAAGACCCGGAGGACGGGGCGGCCATGCCTACTTTCGACACCCCCGACGCGATCGAGGTCACGGCGCGCGTGGATGCCGGCTCCATCCGCTTCACCGCCTCCGAACGCACCGACACCGTCGTCGAGGTACGCCCCCGCGACCCCGAGAAGAGCCTCGACGCGCGGACGGCCGAGCGGACCGAGGTCGGACACACCGGCGGCACCCTGACGATCCGCACGCCCCGCTCCGGCCGGTTCGGCCGCCCCGGCACCGTCGACGTGACGGTCGAACTGCCCACGGGCTCCCACCTCGACGTGAGCGGGGCCTGGACCCAGGTCCTTGGCGAGGGCCGGTTCGGCGAGGTCCGGGTGAAGACCTCATCCGGCGACACCCGCCTGTCCACGACCGGCCCGCTGCACCTGACCGCCGCGCACGGCTCGGTCACCGTCGAACGGGTCGAGGGCAAGGCCGAGATCACCACCAGCACCGGCAGCCTGCGCGTCGGCCTGATCGAGGGCCCCGCCGTGCTGAGGAACTCCCACGGCGGCACGAGCGTCGACACCGCGACCGGCGAACTGCGGGTGAGCAACGCCGACGGCGACATCGAGATCGGGCGCGCCGCCGGCTCGGTGACCGCCACCACCGCCCACGGCACCGTGCGCGTGGACGAAGTGGCCTGTGGCGCCGTCCGGTTGGAGACCGCGCACGGCGCCGTCGAGGTCGGCGTCCGTGAGGGCACGGCCGCCTGGCTCGACATCAGCGCGGGCTCCGGCCGGGTACGCAACACCCTCACCGCCTCCGGGCCCCCGGAGCGGACCGAGGACACCGTGAGGATCCGCGCCCGCACCGGTCACGGCGACATCCGCGTCGGCCGCGCCCGCACCTGAACGGGGCCCGCACACGGGCAGGTGCGCGCACCGGACGGCCCGCGCACCGGAGCCTGTGCGTTGGAGGGTCTGTGCACCGGATGGCCCGCGCATCGGAGGGTCTGCGTACGGAGGGTCTGCGATAAAGGGCTTCCGTCGGCCAGGGCTCCGGTCCTATCGTCTGAGCCCGTGATCAATGACGGCGTTCCCCTGCCCCCGACGGTCTACCCGCTCGCCAAGGGCCGCGTGTGGGCCATGCTGGCCGGCTCGCTGGTCTTCGTCGCCGCGGGCGTCGGCTTCCTGGCCGCCCACAGCGACGTGAAGATGACGGTGGCCGGGGCGCTGGCCGTGCCGTTCTTCGGGTTGTGCTCGGTGCTCATCGGCCGCCGACTGCTCCGCGGCCGGCCGGAGTTGGTGCTGGACGACACGGGAGTGGACCACGTCAGCCTGGGCCGGTTCGGCTGGGAGGAGATAGCCGCCGTTCGGATACGCGAGCAGCGGGTGCGCAACACCTCGCAGCGGTTCATCGAGCTGGTGCTGCACGACCCGGACGCCTATCTGGCCCGGGCGCCCCGGCTCGTCCGCGGCACCGCGTCCATGAACGCACGGCTCGGTTTCGGCCCGGCCAACATGACCACGAACACCCTGCCGGTGCCGCCCGAGGCGGTCCTGGAGGCGATGCTGCGCCACCGCCCCGGACTCGCCGTACAGCACTGAGCGTCCTGCCGGCCGGCCCGCGCTAGTCGTGGTCGGCGTCCTCCGTCGCGGTGTCCTGCGGGGCCGTCCTGGGACCGGTGTGGAGGACCTCGCGGGCCTGTTCGGCGGCGCGGGTGATGCTCTCGCTGATGAAGTCGAGGAAGCGGGCGACGTTCTCCAGGCGGACGGCGGCGGGGGTGTCACGGCCAAGGACGGCCACGCCCTGGCGCGCGGTCCTGACGACCTCGTCGTTGGCGCGGGCGCTGGCGATCGTCGCCTGGTAGAAGAGCTCGTTGTCGACGACGTATCGGTCGCGGCGCCCCTCGTCGCGCTCCCGGCGCACCAGGCTCTGGCTCTCCAGGAACGTGATGGCCTTGGAGATGGATGCCGGGCTGACCTGGAGGCGCTGGGCGAGCTCGGAGGCGGTCATGCTGCCCGCGTCGGAGGTGAACAGACACGTCAGCACCCGGGCCGGGATCTTGGGCATGCCCGAGCCCATGAGGACGGTGGTGAAGGTCTCCTCGTACTCGGCCACCGCCTCGGCGTCGCGTCCGTGCGCCAGGGGAGGCGCCTCCGTCCCGCGGGCGGGGGAGGTCCTGCGCCGGTGGGCGCGGCGCTCGGTGGCGCGGTGGGCGAGATGGGCGCGGTAGGCGGTGGGACCGCCGTTGCGCATCACCTCCCGCGTGACCGTCGAGGTGGGACGGCCCAGGCTCCGGGCGATCTCGGCGTAGGGGAGGCTGTCGGCCAGCCCCAGCGCGATCTGCTGGCGTTCCTGCTGGGTGAGTCTGCCTCCCGGCATCGCGGTCTCCTCGGTGATCCCTCGCAACGGTCCCTGGACCCGCTCACTATAGCGTTCACCTCTCACCCATTGCAATGATCGAGTCGAGGGATGTTGCGTTACTCCCTGACCGGTTGCAACATTTTCACCGCAACCACCTGCGCAGATGCCGCTTTCATGCAACGACTATGTTGCCCGAAATTGGAAAGCAACGTAGCGTTTCCAATGTCAGAAACGACATTGAGCAAAGGAGCGCACGATGCAGACGTTCACCACCCCCGCCCCGGTCTCCGCCGTCCTGGACCTCCCCGCCGGACGCGTCCGGTTCATCGCCGCGGACCGCACCGACACCACCGTCGAGGTCCTGCCCGCCGACCCCGCCAAGAGCCGCGACACCAAGGCCGCCGAGCGGACCACCGTCACCTGCGCCGACGGCGTCCTGCGGATCACCGCCCCCGAGACCGGCAACGGCCTCCTCGGCGCCGCCGGATCCCTGGACGTCACCGTCCGGCTCCCCGCCGGCTCCCGCGTCGAGGCCACGACCGCCAGTGCCGAACTGCGCTGCGAGGGACGCCTCGGCGACATCGCCTTCGACGGCGCCTGGCGTCACATCCGGATCGATCAGGCCGCGAGCCTGCACCTGACCGCGAGCGACGGCGACGTCGAGGTCGGCCGGCTGGACGGCCCCGCACGGATCAGCACCGCCCGCGGCGACATCCGTATCGCCGAAGCCGTACGCGGCACGCTCACGCTGGACACCCAACTCGGCGACATCACCGTCACCGCCGCCCCCGGCGTCTCGGCCGCCCTGGCCGCGGACACCGGCACCGGCCGCATCGCCAACACCCTCAAGAACGACGGCACCACCGCACTCGACATCCACGCCACGACCGCCCGAGGCGACATCACGACCCGCAGCCTCTGAGCCCCCTCGCCCCGACAGACGACCCACCAACACAGGAGAACCCTCATGACCAAGAACGGGAACGGGAACAACACCCCCTCGAACGGCACGACATGGACCGGCATGGTCCCCGTCGACGACACCGCCCTCGCCGTCACCGACACCGGCGGCCCCGGCATCCCCGTCCTCTACCTCAACGGCCAGTTCGCCACCCAGGGCTACTGGCGGCGGGTCATCGCCGAACTGGGCCCCGGATGGCGCCACATCACCTACGACGAACGCGCCCGAGGCAAATCCAGGCGCTCGGCGGACTACTCCTTCGAGGCGGCCGTCCGTGACGTCGACGCCGTCCTGGCCGCCCGGGGCGTGGACCGCGCGGTGGTGGCCGGCTGGTCCTACGGCGCGTTCGTCGGGGCCCACTGGGCCCACCGCAACCCCACGCGCGCCCTGGGCGCCGTCCTGGTCGAAGGCGCCCAGCCCTACGACTGGCTGGACGAGGCCATGGAGGCGCGGATCCGGAAACTGTTCCGCAGGATGGGCTGGTTCCTGCCGCTGCTGCGCCCCACGGGCCTGGCCCCGCGGATGAACGCCGACCAGATGGCCGCCACCAACATCGAACTCGGCAAGCTCGCCCGCGAACGCGAACTGGCCCCGGTCCTGGACGGCATCACCGTCCCGGTGCGCTACGTCGTCGCCTCCGGCGCGTCCCTGGGAAGCAAGGGCGACGAACAGGAACGGATCCGCGCCGCCCTGGACGCGGTGACCGCCCGCAACCCGAACATCGAGATCAGCGCGAAGGTCCCCAGCAACCACGACGCGATCCTGAAGAAGGACTACAAGGCCGTGGCCAAGGCCATCCGCGACACCACCACCCCGGCCCGTGACACGAACTGACACCACACCCGCCCACCACCTGAGCCCCCCGAGGGTGAACGCTGAACGCTACCTCCGCGACAGCGTTCACCCTCACTCCTTCGCCCTGCGCCGCCGCACGTTTCCGCAGGTCTGGAGCCCGGCGTGCCGTCCTGCTAGGATTGATCTTGAGCTGAACGGCGGAAGTCGCGCTGGTCGGTGTTGCGTTGGTGGTCCAAGGAAAGACGCCCCGCTTCCTGCGGGGAAATGCAGGTGCAAGGCCTGCCCGGCGCTCTGCGAAGACCCTGTCCCGGTTGCCCGGGACGGGGTCTTTTTTCGTCCCCGGAGCCGATGATTCGGGCCGGTTCGCGGCCCCTACGCCCTCGCTCAGCCTTTGGTGATGCAGAAGGGATGTCCGGCGGGATCGGTGAGGATGAGCGCCCTGGGTGCGTGTGGCTGGTGGTTGAGCCTGCCCGCGCCCAGTTCCAGCAGCCGGGCCTCGGCCTCCTCCAGGTCCCCCTCGACCTCGAAGCAGAGGTGAAGCTGCTGCGGCACGCTCTGACCGGGCCAGCTAGGAGCCCGGTAGCGGTCCACTCGCTGGAAACCGATGAAGAGTCCGTCCTCACGGTTGAGACCCGCGAAGTCCACGTCCGACTTCGGGTGCGGTTCGAGGGCGGTGGCCTGCCGGTAGAACGCCGCCAGTGCCAACGGATCAGGGCAGTCAAGGGTTATCGCGCTCAACCTCATGCGCTGGGGCATGACACCTCCGGACCGGCCAGTGGACTTCCTCGGCCAACACCCTAGAGACGCCCGCCTACCGGCCGGGACCCCGGCCACACGCTCCTGTCCGGTTCACGCCCACGCATCCCTGCGTCGCCGACGAGAGCTGGTCGCGCGGCCCGGAACTCCGCAGGCTCCCGCACGGAGGCTGCCCTGTCCCTCCGACCTGGTTCCTGGGCACGGGAGTTGGGCCACACGCGGGCGCGGAGTGCGAATCAGGTTGCCGCCGTCTGCGCGGCAACCTGCGGACCAAGTCCACCGAAGCTTCCTGGTGAGGCGATTCTGCTTCGTGAACTCACATGCTGAGAAAGGGAGTTGATCCCTGGGTTGATACCGCGGGTGGTGGCGGGGGAGGGTCGCGCACTGCGGACCGGGAGATTCGTGAACGCCTGGCCCCGGACACTGTCCGGTCCGGGAAGCCTTGCCGCCCGCTGTCGTGGAACTGGTGCCGAGAATGCACGGTACGGCGGGCGGCCACCCGGGTGATGTGTCAGGGGCGGCGTCAGGCGTCGTTCGGCTTGTCCGCTGACGCGGGTGCCGGTTGCGCGTCGGTGCGCGGGGCGGTCAGGCGCGCGGGCGGCGTCGGCGCAGCAGGCGCCGTCGTCGGGGGGTGCGGAAGACCGCATAGAGCCCGGCGGCGAAGGAGAAGACGAACAGGCCGCCGGCTGTAGTGGCGATGATGGGGGCGGAGGCGCCGGCCGAGGCCAGGACCGAGCCGACCGCCGTCATCGCGAGGACCGCGATCACCCCGACGGCCAGCAGAGGGATGCTGCGGGCGGTGGGCGACTCGGCGGAGGTCACCAGTCGCACTTCGGCCTTGAGGTGACGGACGTCGATGAGGACGGAGGCCGTCTCTTTGTCGATCAGGACCCCGCGGCCCTCGTCGGGCTGTTCGTTGGTCAGGTCGGTGGTGCGGGTGGTTGAGCCGTTGGTGTGGGTCATGCGCTTGCCATCCATCGCGACGTCGATGTTGGAAGGGCCGCGGCCGCCGTTCGTGCGCGGTCCCGGCGGAGCGACTGCAACCACCCTTAGTGATCTTGAGTCGACTCTACGCAACAAAGTAGCACCGCCGTAAGGCGGATGACCAGATGATGCATGCCGATAAGGCGCCCAATGCATGCTGTTTATATGCCAGTTGGAGGGCTGGGTGGCTCCTGTTGCGCGTGATGCCGATGTGGGCCGCCGTCGTACCGTCCGGGGTGCGGTCCGCCCGTGATGGCCCCGGCGTGAGGGTGTCCCCATGGCGGTTCCCGTGCTGCGCAACGGAGTTACCGGACATCCGGGGGTGCGGGGGCGCCGGAGGGGGGCGCCTCGGACGACTTCCCTCCGGTGACGCCCAGTTGGAGGCGATTCCCCCATGCCGGCCGGCCCTCGGGGTGATGGTCTCCCACATGGCGGTCCGCCTGCACGCGCATCCGCGCGCGGGCGGTGCGGCCGCTTCAAGCTCCTGGAGGGGCCGCTCTTCTGTCCCGTATCTCTGTGCCCGGATGCCAGGAGTTGAGAGTCTGAACGGAATGCCACATGCGAATAATCCGCGTAACAAGCGCCGATCAGATGGTTTTTAACTTGACGTCACGGGGGATAAGGAGTGTACTGGACCGACATCACCACACTGGCACAGGTGGGGAGCTACGGGGGTGCGGGCTCATGGGCGATCGTTGGGGTTCGCTCGTGGGTGCCGATTGCACGACTTGGGGGAAGTAGGCAGCCGCGGCAAAGGCCGGGGTATGCCTGCTTCGGCGTGTCGATCGCCCGACGTGTGCGCGCAGTGTGGTCCGTCACCGCCCGACGGGGGTCGGCGGTGCGACGATTGAGGAAGCGTGGAAGATGACTGCGAGCACCGCATCCAGCCGACGAGAAACCACCACCGCCGAACGCGTCACGGTCAACCTCAGTGCCCGGTCCTCCGCGGCCCTGGAAGCCGCCGCCGGCCTGTCAGGTGACACGAAGACGGACACGATCAACCGCGCCATCCAGGTCTACGCATACCTGGAGGAGATCGCCAGCCGTGGCGGAGAGCTCTTTGTCCGGGAGCCCGGCGAGGAGTCCCCGGTCCGGCTCCGGTTCTTCTGACGTCCGTCGGCCGGCTCCGGCCGCCCGGTGCATCCGTCCGACTCGTGAGGGAGGGGCACGATGATCCTGTACGACCAGCGACTCCCCAGTTCCCCGGCGCAGGTCGCGCGCCCGCCCGCCACGGACAGTCCCGAACGCTCGCACGCCGAACGGCTCGAGTTGCTTCGCCAGGAACTGAACTCGCTTCGCCGGCAACTGAACCGGCACTCCGACACGGCGATCACCATCGGGGTCTTCGGAGGTTACTCCGGCGGCAAGACCTCGTGGGTGACCGCGCTGTTCAGTGCGCCGGCACCGTCGCCGGCGTGCCCGGCCCCGAGTAGTCGGGTGCGCGTGGTGGACACACCCGGACTGACAGACGCCGTCGCCGTCGATCGGCCGACGGTTGATGGGGAAGGCGTGCTGCTGCAACGCGGTACACCGAGGCGTCCAGCACCGCGGTTGCCGTCGAGGCGTCGCGTCTGCCGAGGGCCGGCTGCCAGTTGCCGGCCAGGGCAGGCGGCCGGCGGGAGGGCGTCCCCCGCCCGACGACGGCGTCCACCACCATCGGTATGCCAAGGCCTGGACGGACCTTGCCTGCCCCGCCACGGTCTGCACGAGGCAACCCATCCCAGGTGCCGCAGCAGTTGAGTTGCCTGATCCCGTTCGGGCGGTGGAAGCCCCCCAGACGGACAGCCCGCAGGGGACTTCCCTGCACGCAGGGCAAGGGCTCGCACGGGGATAGTCGGTTGCGGCGGCTGCGCTTGTCGCCGGGGGCTACTCTCGGCGCGTGATCATCCATTGGACGGAGTGGCCACCGCGCAAGCGGCCCCCGCGGCGGCGTGCCGTGGCGGGGGTCGCGGTGGCGCTGGTCGCGGGGTTCGTCTGGTGGGCCACTCGCCCGGTGACGCCGCCGTGCGCCAATCCTGTGGTCCTGATGGGGCCGAGCACGTACGTCAGCGCATCGGGTGAGCTCACGCCTGCGGGCGAGGCGTACGTGAGACGCCGGGCGGAGAAGGCGAGGGCGTCGGGGAAGTGCGCACCGATCCACGCCCGCTGGCACGACTGGCTGAGCTGACACCCCTGCCAGGGCCGGCAGCGCTGTGACGGTCGTTTCCGCAGGTCTGGAGCACGGCGTGCCGTCCTGCTACGATTGATCTTGAGCTGAACGGCGGAAGTCGCGCTGGTCGGTGTTGCGTTGGTGGTCCAAGGAAAGACGCCCCGCTTCCTGCGGGGAAATGCAGGTGCAAGGCCTGCCCGGCGCTCTGTGAAGACCCCGTCCCGGTTGCCCGGGACGGGGTTTTTCGATGCCTGGAACCGGTGGCGCAGCCGGTGTCGGAGCAGAGCCGGTGGCCTGGAGGCGGCGAGGCGGCGGATTCACGGGTGCGCTCAGCCGCGTACGGGCGAACGTGGCCGGCGGCATCAGCCCAGCGTGATCTCCTCGCCGATTCCCCGCTCGCGGGCGGCCGCCACGACCAGGGCCGTGGCCGCGGCGTCCTGCACCGCCACACCGACCGACTTGTAGAGAGTGATCTGGTCCGGCGAGGTGCGCCCCGGTTTGCTGCCGGTGATGAGTTCGCCCAGTTCGGCGTGCACGTGATCGGGGGTGATGAGGCCGTCGCGGATCGGCGCGAGCAGGTCGTTGCTGCCCGCGGGGAGCGGGGAGAGCACGGCGCGGCGCGATTCGACGCACACCAGCGCCTCGGCGACGGTGGCGTCGTCGATCTCGCGGCCGGCCGGGTTGTACCCCACGGACGTGATGTGCACCCCGGGCGTCAGCCAGGGGCGGCGGATCACGGGTTCGACGGCGTGGGTCGTCGCGGCGGCGATGTCCGCGCCCTCGAGCGCCTCGGCGTAGCCGGACACGGCCCGGACCTCGGCCTCCAGGACGGCTGAGAGCTCCCCGGCCAGGGTGGCGGCTTTCACCGGGTCCCGGCCGGCCACGCGGATGTGCCGGATCGGGCGGACCCGGCAGATCGCGTGGGCGTGGGACCTGGCCTGCACCCCGGTGCCCAGCACCGCCAGCACCGTCGCGTCCTTGCGGGCCAGCAGCCGTGCCGACAGCGCGGAACAGGCTCCGGTCCGCGCCGCGGTGATGGCCGTACCGTCCAGCAGGGCCACGGGCTCGCCGGTGTCCGGATCGAACGCCGCGATCAGCGCCTGATGCGTAGGCAGCGACACCCCGTCGTTGTGCGGGAAGAGCGACACCAGCTTGGTCATGAGCACCCTGGCCGACGGCAGGAAACCCGGCATGGCCGCCAGGAAGCCGTCACGTTCGGGCACCAGGGCGGCGACGCGGTCGGGTACTGAGGCGCGACCGGAGCTGAGGTCCGCCATCGCCGGGGCCAGGGCGTCGATCAGCGAGTCCAAGGAGAGCAGGAATTCGACCTGCGAGCGGCCCAGAACAAGCATGCGCTTCAGCCTCCTGATCCCGGTCGCCCGGCCGACGACCGCCCGGCCCAAGCGTCAGCCCCACCCTCGCCGCCCCGCCACGACACGCGGTCCTTCCCGGGTACGTTCATCCGTACGCGCCTGAGCACATCAGCGTGCACACCGGCATTACGGGTGGAGCGCCGGCCCGATGCCCATCACGCCCAAGGGCGTCACAATCGATGAACCTCTTGGGCTGCGCCATCGGACTTCGCCGACCGCGCTCGTGGGTGCGGCGGGCATGATGGCCGACTGGAAACAGCTTCCGATCAAGCACGGACGACGAGGGAATCGTGGCCTACCGACTCAGCTTCTTCTGCCGTTCCGGAGAAGAGAGAGGCGACGAGGCGCTCGATCGCCTGCTGGACCACCTGCTGGAGGGCGGCGGCGGTCTGTGGGGCGAGTGGTTGGGGCCGTTCGAGGACTGGGTGGCCGCGTTCAGACTCGGCACGGGCAGCAGTGACGGCCTTGGCGCCGTCGCGGACCTGCTGACACTGGAAGTACACGTCGGCGTGGCCGAGATCGCGGAGAGGGTGATCGACGCGTCACCCGATGACGAGTGGGGCATCTGGGGAAGCGACTTGCTCGCCACCGTCACCCTCAGCGGAGACAACCCCGACTGGGCCTTGGTGCACCGCATTTGGGCCGCCGTGGCGGACCTGTGGGGGGCGGTTCCGTGGGACGAGTCCTCCGGATTCGAGATTGTGCTCTGACCGGGAAGGTTCGCCGGGTTGGCGGATCATTCCTGCTCGGAGGCAGCGGCGAGGTGACGGCGGCACAAGTCGGCAGCCGTGAGGTGGGGCCTGTGCAGTGCATCGCTGTAAAGCCGCATCTCACGAGCCGCTCGGTCCAAGCACTGCCAGAAACTGAGCGGCAGGTCGAGGTCGTCAGCGAGATCGACCAGGCAGTCGAAGGCGAGTCCCAGCTCGTTGTGCTCCAGGAACTCCAGCGTCGCTGAGAGATCGATGTCTGGCAGGCGTGTGAGGTGGGCTCGGGCGGCGCCGAGATGGTCACGGGTCTGATCCCAGCTGGTCTGCAGAGCTTCACGATCATCGGTCATGGCGCCAGTGTTGTCGGTGCCCTGATCGGGGTCACGCGACTTTCGTCGGTCGTCCGCCCCAGCGCAGGCCCTTCTCGCTGCGGATGCGAGCACGCTCCTTGCGCTGGGCGGCGAGGACGGCGGGGTGCCGAGCATCTCACCCAGGGATCCTTGTTGAACGGGACCGAGGCCGAGTTCGCGGCCCTGCGCCACCTCGCTCTCAAGGGCACCGACCACCGCAGCCACGACACGCGGTCCTTCCCGGGCACGTTCATCCGTACGCGCCTGAGCACATCAGCGTGCACACCGACGGGCCAGGCAGGGCACCGGCCCGTGCCCATCAGGCCATCAGCCCTGCGGGCCTGGAGCCTGGCACGCCGTCCTGTTACGATTGATCTTGAGCTGAACGGCGGAAGTCGCGCTGGTCGGTGTTGCGTTGGTGGTCCAAGGAAAGACGCCCCGCTTCCTGCGGGGAAATGCAGGTGCAAGGCCTGCCCGGCGCTCTGCGAAGACCCCGTCCCGGTTGCCCGGGACGGGGTCTTTTTCGTTGCGGCACGCTCGACAGGGAGTGTCTGAAGGGGCGTGGGCCAGGGAGCGATCCGGGATCGGCGAACGCCCGGTGCGCGCCGCTCAGTTGCGTGGCGGCAGCGCCACAGCACGGGCGATCGCATCGCCGACGCGCTCCGCGTGGTCCGGCAGGTGCTCGGCGGCCCAGCGGGTGGCCAGGGCCAGGAAGTCGGCAAGATCCTCCTCCGCTGCCGCCAGCAGGTGACGCAGCTCGGCCACGGGCACGTCGATCCACTGACTGGTCTCCGCACCCGAGTCTACGGTCAGGCGGACCATGGAGCCGTGGCGTTCGGCGGACGGTGAGGGATCGTGACCGAGCCACGCGGCGCAACCGTCACCGTCGAGGACGTCCAGCCAGTCGCCCCGGTCCTCCAGGCCGCTGCAGCAGCCCGGCACCAGACGGGTGCCGGTGACGGTGGCGGTCACCTGAAGCCCGCCCGCCGCGAACAGCGGGTCCATGGTCAGCAGCCCGTGGAGGAATCCGCCGAGCGGGTCGTCGGGACGCGGTGGACGGTCGTCCCCGGGATCGAGGTCATTGCAGGCGGCCAGCGCCATCACCGCGGTACCCACGTCAGCCGGCGTCAGCGTTCCGTCGAGCGCCAGGAAGGTGTAGGGCGTGACGTCAGAGACCGGCCACAGGTCGAAGGACTCATGACTCGGGATCTCCAGGACGGGCCGCACAATGATCACCCATGGATCATGCCGCAAGCCGCTACGGGGGCACGACTGTATTCGGTTGCGGCTCAACCGAGGAAGCGCGCGGAGGAAGCGCCGCCCTCGTGGACTTCCTGCGGCAGGGACGTCGAGTGTCGCGGCAGCACTCACCGCGACACTCGACGCGGACCGGCTCACGCCGTCGGCCGCGGTCCCCTCCGGCCCGTGTCGCCGCCCTGCCAGGCAGGCTGGAGAGCTGGTGAAGTCCCGGCCGGACTAACGGAGTTCATCCAGGATTCTGAGGACGAGCATGGAGACGGCGATGAAGGTGCAGCCTGCCCATCCGACGGCGTCGAGGCTGGAAGCGTGCAGCTCCTTGGCGACGATGTAGGAGCCCAGGCTCGCCGACAGCCCCCCGAGCAGAGCGACGGCTATCGAGAGCAGTTTCTGGGATCGCGACGCTGGGGGGCGCCTGGAGGGAGAGGTCATGAGACCCCTCCCCAACGCCGATCTATCTTTGAAGTGGCCGGTGACGTGCCGTAGTTGTTGCCCGGCATCGCGGGGGTGCGGGCGCCTGGGCAGCCACAGGCACCCTTCCTGTCGACACGGGTCGGGCTACTATCTGCCATGAGGCTTCCTTGTTCATTTGAGTGGACGTAGGCGCTTCGCGATGGGGGAGTCCTCGGCCGATGCTTTGCCGGCTGGCCGATCGACTCCCCTTTCCGCTGCGACGACTCTCCAAGCGCTATTGGCCGGAAAACCCCTTGCCGAGCTGCGAGTTTAGAGTATTTCGTGGTCTCTTCTCATCATTTTCCCTCCCTTTTCGTGCCGAGCCGGGTAATTTTGATGGCCTTGGCAGCCAACGGTGCTGGCGTCATACTGATTGGCGAAACTGGAACTCGCTGATGGTGTCCGGGTAATCGGATGGGGGAGCTGTGGTCTTATCGGATCCGGCGCGCATATGGTGCAAGAGCTCTGTCAGCGGTGTGGAAAACTGTGTCGAAGTGAGGCGCGGAGATTCGATCATGGTGCGGGATTCCAAAACTCCCGGCGGATCCGTCCTGGTCATCAGCCCTCCATGCTGGAATTATTTC
The DNA here is from genome assembly GCF_042790435.1 of Streptomyces sp. NPDC056738. Taxonomy (NCBI): domain Bacteria; kingdom Bacillati; phylum Actinomycetota; class Actinomycetes; order Kitasatosporales; family Streptomycetaceae; genus Streptomyces; species Streptomyces sp. NPDC056738. The sequence goes on along the minus strand of NZ_JBHTZF010000001.1, from coordinate 32,733 downwards.
CTTCAGTCCATCAAGGATGTTTCCGGAGTTCCGTCGATGATCGGCGTATGACGGCCGGAGTTCTCTTCTTCAGGCCGCCTGTGGTGAGCTGCGCCATTCGTTGACCGGGAGCGCGAACTGGTTCTCCACCTCCCAGAATGACTCCAGGTATTCTTCGATGCTGCGGTGGACTCCGACCGTCGCCTTGTCCCGGAGGATGACGCTGCCGTCAGGGTTTTCGAGGTAGACGACGCGGTCCTGTTCCGGACTGGCGAACTCGAAGATCACGTACGGTGAGCGCAGGAGTGGGTACAGGCCCGCGGCGAACGGAATGACCCCCACGCTGACGTGAGGGAGGTCATTCATCGTGGCCAGATACTCCAGTTGGGCCTCCATGATCGCGGTGCTGCCCACGACGCGCCGGAGAGCGGACTCGTCGATCAGGAAGTTGAGTTCCACGCCGCTGGACTGATGGATCACGCGTTCCTGGCGCCTCATGCGGAGCTCCAGGAGGTCGTCCTTCTCCGGTACGACGGACTGGTCCAGTACGGTCCGGGCGTATTCCTCTGTCTGCAGGAGTCCCGGAATGTAAAGGGCTTCGAAGTTCCGGATCACCGATGCGGACGCCTCGTATCCGAGATATGACTGGAACCCTTCGGAAAGGAGTTGCCGGTATTCGTGCCACCATGGCTGGCGTCGTGCTTCCTGGGCGCTGGCGAGAAGCTCGGAGGCTTTCTCCTTGGAGAGTCCGTAGAAATCGATCAATGCCCTGAGGTCGGTGATGGAGATCTTCACCCTGCCCGACTCCAGGCGCATGACTTTGGAGAGGGACCAGACCATCGCCTCCGCGACGTTCGGCTGCGAGAAGCCGGCCTCTTTGCGGGCTGCCTGCAGCTGAGTGCTCAGTCGCTTTCTGAGAAAGATCGGATCGGCGTCGGGCACGGTTGTCTCCTAGTGTTGCTACAGGTCGGTCCGCGGCCCGTCACCTTGCCCGCCCCTAAGACGACCAGAAGCTTGTTGACTCGCGGATTTTTGCTACCTGTCACTATGCCTCTATCACCCGGGTCGCCGCGTAAACATCATCGAACGAAAGTTGTGACGACAGAGGAAAAACGACACTTCTGAGGGGTTATTCAGGAAGCGAAGATCAACGCGATTCACCCGTTCGAGTTAAAGGTGTGGTGTGCGTGCCAGGGGGCAGGACGCGGTCGTTGAGGAGGGCAGTGCCGAAGTGGCCGCGGGGGACGCGCCCGTGCGAGCCGAGCCGCACCGCCGAACTGAGGCCATGGGGAAGCCGGTTCAAGTCGGCAGCTTCGCCGGCGAATCCGAATCCCCGTTCGCCCAGAGTGCCGGGCAGACACGAGAACCACGTCAACACCCCGTCAGCGGCACCCGGTTGCCGGACTTACCGGAACGCGTTGCCGGCCTCTGCGCGGTGGGCTTCTCGAGGCGATGTCGGTGCCTGGTGACACGATGCCGTCGCCGGCCGTATCAAGGCGATCGCCGCCGGTGGCACGAACACAGGGGGCGGGACGTTGATCGGTCAGGAGACAGAGTTGTGTCGGCACTGCGGGGAGCCGGTTGTCAGGCTCGACGCCGGACGCTGGTCGCACGGATTCGGCGAATGGGGGAGCGTGGGATGTCGTTCCTACAGCTTCACCTTGCGCGGGGACTGGGACGAGCGTCTGACCCGCGCGGAAAAGGCCGCACCCCGGACAAGAGGCCAGCGCCAGGGGCGAGAAGAGTTTCCTGAATGGCCCGGGCTGCGCGAGCGGCGGCTTCAGGCTGAACGTGAGCAGAGGGACGCCGAAGCCCTCGCCGCCACACGGTTCTCACCGAAACTGGCCAGGGCTGTCGAAGCGGCGGAGGCGGTGGTCGCCGATCCGGGGAGCTCCACTTTCCGTACGCTCGAGCGGCGACGCCAGTCGGTGATCCTTGCCATGGAGGAGCAGGCCCGCCGCGCCGCGGCCGAGCAAGGCCACTGTCCGACGGGCAGCTTCACTGCCCAGGGCGAACTCAACCGGCTCATGCGGCTGACCCGGGATCTGCTGCGTTCCCTGCGGACGGCGGAGGAACAGTTGCCGGCCCCGGAAGCGCTCAAAGCGGCAGCCAGCCGTTACTGCGCCCGCTTCGACCAGATCGCCAGTGACCGCTACGCGTCGTTGCCGCAGCAGGGTGATGGCGTCGCGACAGAACGGTATGCACTCGAGCAGGCGCGTCAGAACGCCGCGATCGAGCGACGCCGGACGTCCTCCGATTCCGAGGCCCAGGAATGACGACGAGGACTGGACCCAGCGGGCCTCCAGTAGAAGCGCCCACCGACGCCCCCCTGGCTTCCAGGCGCTGGCACCGGCTCCTCAGGCATGACTAGCAGAACCCGCCGCCACCACGGATCCTGAAGAGAGGGGAGCGGCGCGCAAGGTCCGGGTTTCTCGGCTCCTCACGCGACAGCAGGCCGATGGGATCCCCATGTCCGATGCAGACGCAGCCTCCCGAGCCGAGCGGCGGATCGCGCTGGTCCGGGACGACGTGGACGCCCGCCTCGCGCTGGCGCAGGAGTTCTACACGCACTCCTCCGAGCCCCTGCGCCGCTACGGTCACGCCGAGCTGAGCTTCCTGCGCTGGTCCGCCGCACGCGGAGTGCTCGCCCCGGAGTCCGGCACGCACCCGGGCAGCGCCTGGTGGCGTTCCGTGAACGAGGGGCTCCTCAGGGACAAGGTGGAGGCGGGCCTGCTGTGCGCCGGCGCCCCGGGGGAGGCGAGCGGCACAAGCGTCGCGTACTGGGTGGACTGCATCCGCGAGCCGTCGCCCGCCGCCTGGTACCGCGCCCACAACGCCAGCATCGTCGCCGGCTACCTGCGCCACGAGCACCTGGCCGCGCCGGAATCGCAGGTGGAGCGGTTCATGATGAACGTCGCCCTGCTCCGCGTCCTGTTCACCCACGCGATGCTCGTACGGCCGCGGCTCATGCTGGGACGGCTGGCCCCGCTCGGGCCACGGCTCGTGGACCCCCGCCACGCGACCGTGAAGTGGTTCCTCGACCTCGGCCGGTCCTTCCCGCCGGTGTACCCCGTCACGCTGCCCACCGAGGACACCATTCTCGACGAACACCCCCTGGCCCGGATGCTCGACTACGGCGTGATCGCCCCCAGACTGACCGCGCTGTACGCCCTCGCCGCCGCGACCCTCGAAGAACCCCGCCTGATGACCCTCCTGGACGCAGGCGTACCCGCATACGCCTGGACCCGGGCGGAACGCCCGCTCTGGTACGTCGGCAACACCGGCCCCCACCTGCGCCTCATCGCCCGCACGACCGGCGTACACCTGCGCTGGCCGCCCTCACCGGCCCGCCGCTACAGGATCCCCCTGCACGGCTGAGAAGCCACACGCTCCCGTGGCCACCGGCCGGCACGGAGCGGGACAGGGAGATCCCACCGCCTCCCGCCCCCGATCCGGCACCCTTGTGGAGTGCACCCCACGCCCATCACGCCCGACGCGCCGGCCGCGGTGCGCAGCCCGCTCCTCACCCAGCGGTGGCTCGACCTCACCTTTATCCACTGGGCCGTCGACCCCGCGGCTGTGACCCCGCTGCTGCCGCACGGGCTCACCGCGGACACCTACGACGGGCTCACCTACGTCGGTCTCGTCGCCTTCCGGATGGAAAAGGTGGGCTGGCTCCGGCTCCCCGGCGTGCCGTACTTCGGCTCCTTCCCGGAGACCAACGTGCGCCTCTACTCGGTCGACGCGTACGGCCGCCGCGGGGTCGTCTTCCGGTCCATGGACGCCTCGCGGCTCGTGCCGGTGCTCCTGGGCCGCCTCGGCTTCCGCCTCCCGTACCTGTGGTCCCGCATGGACGTACGAACGGACGGTGACACCGTCACGTACACGAGCGCCCGGCACCGGCCCGGAACCCCCCGGGCGCGGAGCCGCATCGTCGTCAGGGTCGGCCGGCCCGTCCCGGACCCGACCGGGCTGGAGCAGTTCCTCACGGCCCGCTGGGGCATGCACAACGCCTTCTCCGGCGGCACCGGCTACCTCGCCAACGACCATCCGCGCTGGCCGCTGCACCGCGCGGAGCTGATCACATGCGAGGAGAACCTCCTCGCGGCGGCCGGACTCCCGGCTCCCGACCGTCCGCCGGTCAGCGTCCTGTACTCACCCGGGGTCCCGGTACGCCTGGGCCGGCCCACCGCCCTGACACCCCGCGGCCACGTCCCGCCGAACAAACCCTGACCCCCACCCGCCGGTCGGGCCCGGCCTCCCGCCGACGGCCGGGGAACCGCACCTTCCGAGGAACCGCAACTCCTTGCGAGCGGACCGTTTCCCGTCCCTTTCGGGGGTACACGAGCGCCGAACTCACCGGAGAACGGCGTCAGGAGTGCCATGCGTGCCAAGGTCGGATACTTCAGGACCAGGTCACTCAGGAGACGTCTGCGCCGCTGCGCCCGCGAGGTGTTCGGCTGGGAGCGACTGCGCCCCTCCCAACTCGACGCCATGACAGCCGTGATGGAGGGACGCGACACCATCGTGGTGATGCCGACCGGCGCCGGGAAGTCGGCCGTGTACCAGGTACCGGGGGTGCTGCTGGACGGGCCGACCGTCGTGGTCTCGCCCCTGATCGCGCTCCAGCGGGACCAGGTCGCCCATCTCGCCCGCATCGAGGGATCCGATGCCTCGGCCGTCAACTCCGCCCAGCGCCCCCGGGACAACGAAGCGGTCTGGGAGCGCGTACGCGAGGGCCGCCTGGACTTCCTGTTCGTCTCGCCCGAGCAACTCGCGAAGGACGAGGTGGTGGAGCAGATCGCCGCGGCCGGCCCCGCGTTGATGGTGGTCGACGAGGCGCACTGCGTGTCCTCGTGGGGATACGACTTCCGGCCCGACTACCTGTCCCTGTGCCACGTCCGCGAACGCATCGGCCGGCCTCCCCTCCTCGCCCTCACCGCCAGCGCGGCGGCCCCCGTGCGGGCCGACATCGTGGAGCGCCTCGGCATGCGCGAGACACACCAGGTGGTCGCGGGGTTCGACCGCCGCAACATCACCCTGGAGGTCGTACGGCACCGGGAGAACGCGGGCAAGCGCCGGTGGGTGGTGGAGCGGGCCGCGGCCGAGGCCAAACCGGGCATCGTCTACGCGGGAACACGGCGGGAGGCGGAGGAGTACGCCCGGGAACTGTCGGCGCTCGGATTCGACAGCGCCGCCTATCACGCGGGGCTGGCGGCGGCCGAACGCTCCCGCACGCACGACCGCTTCCGGGACGGCGAACTCGACGTGGTCGTCGCCACCTCCGCGTTCGGCATGGGCATCGACAAGCCGAACATCCGCTTCGTGCTGCACGCGTCGGTGCCGGGTTCCCTCGACACGTACTACCAGGAGATCGGCCGGGCGGGCCGCGACGGAAAGCCGTCGACGGCGATCCTCGCCTACCGGCCCGAGGACCTCGGCGTGCAGCGGTTCCGGACCGGCGCACCCCCCGACCCGGAGGTCCTGGGCGGGCTGATCGACGCGGTGCGCGAGCACCCGGGACCGGTCACGGCGACCGCTCTGCGCGAACGGACCGGACTGTCTCCGACCCCGCTGACGTCGATGCTGCACCTGCTGGAGGAGGCCGGAGCCGTGACGACGCGCAACCGCGGCGCCATCGCGGCCGTGCCCGGGGCACGGCGGGACGCCTGCGTCCGCGAGGCGGTGCGGATCGCCTCCGCCCGTGTCGATCTGGAGCGTTCCCGGGTGGAGATGATGCGGGCGTACGCCGAGACGAACGGCTGCCGCCGCAGGCACATGCTCGGATACTTCGGGGAGAGCCTCGCGGAAGGCGACTGCGCGGGCTGCGACACCTGCGCCCGCACGAAGGAGCTGAAGGAGGCCCCCCTCCGGACCGAGGACATCCTGTCCGGTACGGGCCCTGAGCCGCTCGGGCCCGTGGCGTCCGACGGCGCCTTCCCGCCCGGGACACGGGTGGGACACCGGACGTGGGGCGAGGGCGAGGTGATGAGCGAGGAGGGGAACAGGATCACCGTCCTGTTCGAGAGCGTGGGCTATCGCACCCTGTCCCTCCCCGCCGTCCAGGCACGAGGCCTGCTGACACCGGTGCCGTCGACCGCGACGAGAAACTGACGCACCTCTGCGCCACCGGCCTGCTGATCAGCGGACCCGAGGGGTGATCCGCCCGGCAGACAGCCGGTTTGGCCGCCGCCCGGTGGCCGGGTCCGTCAGGAGCAGGTGTAGCTGAACACCCCTTCCGCCTCGGGCGACTTGTGCTGGTGGGTGACCCGCAGGCGGGCCGTTCCCCGGAAGCTGCCGGGGCCGCGGACCGTCCAGCGCAGGTGCACGGTGACCCGGCGCTCGCCCCGGCGGGCCGTGCGGACCAGCTCGCCGGAGTCGTGGCCGTCGCTGCGCAGCCAGTGGTACGTCACCGGGCCGCCGCGGCCGTCGGTGGTCACGACGCCGACCAGATCGGCGGTCTGCCCGCAGTGCAACCGCCCGGCGGGCGACCGGACTTCGACGGAGGTGACCGTCGGGGCGGGGGAGGGGCGCAGCAGCAGCCACAGCAGGACGGCCGCGGCGGACAGGAAGGCCGCCGTGGCGATCCAGGCCCGCCGTCTGCAGCGGCGGGGACGGCTGTCGGACGGTACGGGCGCGGTACGCCACTGGGCGCGCAGGACGTCCTGCGCCTCCAGGGGGACGCCGGGACCGAAGCGCAGGAGGATCTCGCCGTCGTCCTCGCCTTCACCGGTCGGGGCCGGCGCCGTCGCCCCGGCGGGTGCCGCTGCCAGGGGGTCGGCTGGTGTCGCCGAGGGCCCGGCGGGGGTGCGGTTGCGTTTACCGAGGAGGGTGGCCTGGTCGTCCGGGGCGGCGGAGCGGGGCCGGCGCGGGGCGGAGCGGGAGCCGGTGCGGCCGGGCAGGGTGAGCTGCTCGTCCGGCACGGCGCGCCTGGACCCGTCCCCATCCGGAACCCCGGCCGCGGCCCCGGCACCTGTGCCTGTGCCTTCGGAACCCGCACCCCCGGACTCCGTACGTCCGGATTCTGTACGTCCGGAGCCGGTGTCCCGGGCACCTGCGTCTCCGGGCTCTGCACCCCCGGGGCCTGTACCCCCGGTGCCTGTACCCCGGGCACCTGCGTCTCGGGCACCCGCGTTCCCGGGCTCTGCACCTCCGGAGCCTGCAGCCTGGGCATCTGCGTCCCCGGACTCTGCGTCCCGGGCACCTGCGTCTCGGGCACCCGCGTCCCTGGGCTCTGCACCCCCGGGGCCTGCGTCCCGGGCACTCGCGCCCGCAGCGCCCGCCCCCACAGACTCTGCGCCCCTGGACTCCGTACCCCCGAACTCCCCAGACCCCGCGGCTTCAAGGCCGGCGATATCGGAACCGGCAGCCCCGGAACCAATTACACCGGAACCAGCGACACCGGACCCGAGGGCTCCACCACCCCCCTCCCGAGGACGCACACGCCGGTCATCCACCCCCGCCCCGTCCACCGCCGTCACCGTCACCGTCGCCGCAGCCACCGCCGCGCGCAGCTCCGTACGCCGCAGGAAACCCTCCGGAAGCGCCGCGCGCCCGGCGACCAGGGCCGCCCGGGCCGCCGCCAGCCCCTCGGAACCGGCGGTGGCGCGACAGCGCGCGAACACAGCGGCCGCCGGGGTGCCGGCAGGCACCCATGCCTCGCCGAGGGTGCGGGCCAGGCCGGCCCAGGCCGCGACGTCCGCCGCACGCCGAGCGGAGCCCGGCCCGCCCCCCGGCACCGTGCCGATGCCCTCACCCGCCCCCGTGCTGTCACCGGCCCCCGTGCCGTCACCCAGCACCGTGCCCAGCCCCGCCTCGGCGAGCAGGGCGACGCCGTCCGGGGCCAGGGCCACGGTGTCCGCGGCCAGCGCCCCGTGGGCGAGGCCGGCCGCGTGCAGGGCGAGCAGGGTCTGCGCGGTCTCGTTCAGGACGCTGGCCGCGCTTCCCGCGTCGGGGCCCGTACCCCCGCGGGCCAGGAGGTCCGCGAGGGTGGGGGCCGGTGGCCGGGCGGTGATCAGCCACACCTCCCCGGCCTCCGCGACGAGGTCGACGGTGCCGAGCACCCCGGGCAACCGGAGCCTCGCGACGGCGAGTACGGCCGCCGCGAGCCGTTCGCGCGTGCCCCGCGGCGCGAGCAGGGCACGGTCGACGCGCAGCGCGCCGAGCACCGGCTCACCGGACCGGGCCGGGAGCAGCGCGTGCCAGGTGCCGTGGCGGGCGTCGCGCGACCAGCCCGACAGGGTGCGCCCGGCGACGGTGGTGGCTGTCGTCATGTCGGTCCGTTTCTCGCCGGGTACGGCGTCCTCGCCCGGTACGGCGCTCAGCACGGCGGCGCGTCCAGGGTGGCCGTCTGCGGTCCGTTCGCGGCCGCCGGAGTGCTGGTGAGCGTGACCGTCCAGGTGCCGCGGCACGGGTGGTTGGCGAAGTCGGCCACGAAGGTCACGGGGTAGTGCGTGCTCCCGGACAGCACCCGGGTCTGGTGGCCGTAGGGGTCGGCGGGCGTGTCCACGTAGTAGTCGGCCGTGACGGTCACGGGCGAGGTGCCGGTCGTGTCGACGGTGACGGCGGCGACCAGCGAGCCGGGGGCCTGCCCCCGCTGCCAGGAGCCGATGGAGATCGTGACCGTGCCGGGTGTGGGCGTGGCCGGGCTCGCGGTCGTCGGCGCGGGGGAGTCCGCCGGAGGGGCGGCGCTCACCGTGGGGGCGGGGGAGAGCGCCGGGCTGCCCGAGGGGGTGGTGGTGGGGGTGGTGTCGGCCGTGGGGGAGGCGCCGGTCGCGGACGCGGACGGCGAAGAGGCCGTCGGAGTCGGTGAGTCGAGGGCCGAGGGCACCGAACTGGCCACCGTGGTCGACGTGTCGTGCGGACGGGCCGCAACGGACGTCACCCCGCCCGCCACGACCGCCAGCGCGGCCGCCCCCACGGCGGCCTTCCATCCGCTGCGCCTCACCCGCCCCAGCAGGGTCAGGGCCCGGGCCGGGGCTTCGAGCGTCGCCGTCGCGGTGAACGGGAACAACAGGGCGAGCAGCGCGGTGAGTTCGGCGAGCCTGCGGCGTCCGCGCTCCTCCCAGCCGGCCCCGTACCCCTCGACGGCCGAACGCTCCAGATCGGCCAGGAACGCCTCGATGCCCGGCCGTTGCTCCGGGTCCTTGGCCAACCCCCGGCGCAGCAGCCCCCGTACGGGATCGGGTACGTCCTCCAGCGGGACGGGGGCCCGCAGATGCTGCAGACGCAGCGCGGCCACGTCGTCGCCGGTGAAGGGGCGGCGCCCGGTCAGGCACTCGTGGAACACCGCCGCCGCGGCGTACACGTCGCCGGCCGGCCCGGCCGGTTCGCCCTGCCACCGCTCGGGCGCCATGTAGGCGGGCGTGCCGGCGGCCTCGGTCTCGCGTCCGGCGCGTACGGCGATCCCGAAGTCGGCGAGAGCGCTCGTACCGTCGGCGCGGACCAGGACGTTCTCCGGCTTGTAGTCGCGGTGGACCACCCCGGCCGCGTGCGCCGCGCCCAGGCCCAGCAGGGAGCCCTTGAGCAGCACCAGGGCGGCCTCGGGGCCGGTCGCCCCGTGCCGGCGCAGCAGGTGGCGCAGGCTGACGCCGTCCACCGCCTCCATCACGATCGCGGCCCCGCCGCGCGCCTCGACGTACTCGTACAGCCGCACCACGCACGGGTGCCGCAGCTCGCCGAGGAGCCGGGCCTCCGCGCGGAAGCGGGCGAGGAACTCCCGGTCGCAGCGCAGGTGTTCACCGAGGTACTTGACCGCCACCGGCACCCCGGTCGCGGTGTGCCGGGCCAGGACGACCCGCCCGCCGGCCCCCTCGCCGAGCGCGCGCACCTCTTCGTAACCGGACACGGCCCACCGGCCGGATCCGACGGCGTCCTCGCTCATGCCGTCCCTTTCAGGGCCGTCCCCATCGTCGGAGCCGGTGCCGCGCCCCGCGCGTCCCGCCGGCACCGCACCCGCCGGACCAGCCAGCGCACCGGCGCGGACCACACCGGGAAGGCCACCAGAGCTACCACGACGGCCTCGACGACCCCGGTCCACGCCGGGGACAGCCACCCCTCCAGCAGGTCGCCGATCCGGGAGCGCCAGGCCAGCAGGGCCAGGACGAGGAAGCCGTACGTACCCACGACGACCGCCAGGCCGTACGCGGCCATGCCCGCCTGCCGCGGGCCGGGCCGGCTGCCCGCGCGCAGATCCCGCCACAGGCCCGTGCGGAAGTACGCGCTCGCCTCCTCACGCAGCCGCGGCACGCGCAGCGCATCGGTCAGGGCCTGGTAACCGTCCAGCGGCATCAGCGGGTTGAAGTTGTACAGCGTGTTCAGGTAGAGCCCGAAGGCGAGTTGGAACAGGATCGCCGAGGCCGCCCCGGCGGGCAGGAAGGCCGCGCCGGCCGCGCACCAGCCGGCCAGCGCCGCCGTCGACAGCGGCCCCGACAGCGCGACGACCACACGTGACCAGCGGGTGCCGAACCACATGTCGCTGGTGTCCACGAACGCGAACGGCATGCCCATCATGAGCAGGAACCCGCCGCGCCGGACCTTGCGGCCGTACGACTTCACGGCCAGCGCGTGCGTCAGCTCGTGGACGACCAGCGCGGAGATGTACCCGGCGGCCAGGAGCACCGGGCCCCGGACGCCCGCCCCGCCGAAGTCCAGCAGATGCTGCCGGCCCTGCGCGACGAAGAACGCGACCGGCCCGCCGGCCACCGACAGCCACACCAGCGTCACGCCGGTGCGGGTGAACAGCCGCCACCCGAAGGCCTGGTAGAGACGGGCGACCACCCGGTCGAGGCCGGGGACGGAGATCTCCAGCTTCAGCAGCGCCCGGTACACGGCGTGCCCCACCCGCCGCCAGCCCGTCCGCTGCACGTCCTCGGGGCGGCCGGGCAAGCCGCGCAGCAGTCCCGCGTCCGCGAACGCGGCGAGCGCCGACTCGATGCGCGGCAGGGCGAGTTCACCGTAGCGGTCGGCGTAGGCGAACAGCAGGTCCCGTACGGTGTTCTCGCCGTCGACGGCGTTCCAGAGGAAGACCTGGCGCTCGTCCAGCTCCAAGTACCTGCCGGTACGGGTGTTGTTGAGCACCCAGCGGGCCTCGCCGCGGTCGGCGGGCACCTGCTTGAGCGCCCACCCGGAGCGGCGGCGCGGGCGCGCGGTGAGCGGCCCGTTCGCCTCCGGCGCCGCCTCCTCCTGCGCGGCGGTGGGGAGTTGGGTGAGCTGGGTGCCCACGACCTGGGTGCGCTGGCCGATGTGGGCCTCGCGGGGCTGCTCGAACACCAGCCGTACGTCGCCGACGGACAGCTCGGTGCCGTCGGCGAGGTGGGCCGCGCCGCCGTGCAGGTCGACGCCCGCGACGGCCGTGCCGTTGAACGAGTCCAGGTCCTCGATCCGGAAACCCGACTCCGTACGGACGATCCGGGCGTGGCGGCGCGACACGCTGGCGTCGGCCAGGACGACGTCGCTGTCCGCGCCCCGGCCCAGCGTGGTGACCGGGCCGGTGAGCGGGACGAGCAGGGCGGGATCGTCGAGGCCGCGCAGGTGCGGCGCGGCGTACGACGTCGGTGCCGCGCCGCGGCGCAGGGTGCCGCAGTGCAGGCAGTACGGGAAGTCGCGCCGCACGTGGACGCGGCAGGCGTGGCAGAGCATGCGCCGGTTCAGCCCGCGCCGGAGCCGCTGAGAGACGTTCCGCCGGAGAAGCCGCCGTCGGTGTCGGGCGCGGCGGGGGAGAGGTGGGTGGAGAGGCCGTCGAGGCCGGGGGCGCTCACACCGCCGCGCACGCGCTCGGCACCGCCGAGAACGCCCGCGCGGCCACCGCCGCCGCCTTCGCCGCCCCCGCCGTCGCCTCCGCCGGGTTCACCGCCGCCGCCGGGCCGGCGCCCGGTGTTCTCCTGGTCACCACCCCCGCCACCACTGCCGTCACCGCCACCGGGCTCACCACCGCCGCCGCCGGGCCGCCGCCCGGTGTTCTCCTGATCACCGCCACCGCCACCGCTGCCGCCTTCACCGCCACCGCCGGATCCGCCGCCGTGACCGTGCCCGCCACCCTCTTCGCCGCTACCGCCGTCGCCGCCGCCGGAACCCCCGCCGTCGCCGCCCCCGGAGCCGCCGTGGCCGCCGCCCTCACCGCCACCGGAGCCGCCACCGCCTTCACCGCCGCCCCCGCCACCCTCTCCGCCGCCGCTTCCGCCGCCTTCTCCGCCGCCGGGACGGCGTCCGGTGTTCTCCTGGTCGCCGCCGCCACTGCCGCCGCTGTCTCCGCCGCCGCCCTCGCCACCGCTGTCCCCGCCGCCACCGCCGTCCTCGCCGCGGTCGTAGATGCCGCCGTGCCCGAAGTGCCCCGCGTCGCCGCCGCCTTCGCCACCGAAGCCACCGCCGTGACCCCCGAGGCCACCGAACCCGCCGAGTCCGCCACCGGACCCGGCACCACCGTCACCGAACCCGCCGTCGCCGAACCCGCCACCGCCCCCGAGGCCACCGTCCCCGAACCCGCCACCGCTGTCCCCGCCGCCGAAGCCGCCGTCACCGAGGCCACCGAACCCGCCGTCGGCACCACCGCCGCCCAAGCCGCCGTCACCGAACCCGCCGCCGAAGCCGCCATCGGCCCCGCCGCCCCCGAATCCGCCGAAGTCGCCGCCGCCACCAAGGCCCCCGTCCCCGAACCCGCCGTCGCCGAAGCCACCACCGGATCCGGCACCACCGTCACCGAAGCCGCCGTCCCCGAAGCTGCCGAAGTCGCCGCCGCCACCGAGGCCGCCGTCCCCGAACTCACCCAATCCGCCGCCGACATCGGCCGCTGCCCCCTGGCCCAGCCCTCCGCCGAGCAGGCTCTGGGAACCCGTGGCGGAGACGTCGAAGCCGCCGACGCCAACATGGCCGTCGGTGTCGAGGCCGCCGACGCCCACGTGGCCGTCAGTGCCGAAGCCCCCGACGCCCACGTGGCCGTCAGCGGGGAAAGGCGGCTGGTCAGGCGTGTGATCGACGGTGACGGGATCGCCCGACACATGGTCGGTGGGGACATCGGGAACGTCATGGTGTGCCAGCGCGTGTGCCGCGCTCCCGAAGAACAGGGACGACTTGGACAGGCGCGGGTCGAGCGCGGCCGGTCCCCCGACGGTGCCGGACTCGACGCGCAGGGCGCGGAGTTCACCGACCTGGGCGGGTGTCAGGCCCAGTCTTCGGGCCACCTCCTCGGTGTCACCGTCGAGTTCGGCCCTGAAGGCCGGGTCGACGGCGAGGCGGGTCATGGCATCGCGAAAGGCGTTGTCGGTCATGTCCTCGGTCTCCGTGGGTCTGCGGACGCTGCTGCTGATCCCGGCGGAGCTGAGGATCCCCCTGGCCGACGACACCTGCCATTTCCGGCCATCCCCACCGATGCCTGCACGGACGGTTATAGGGGGCATGACATGGCCCGCGCAAGGCCGAGAGCAGCACACCCTGCCGCATATGCCTCCGGAAAGGGGCGGTGACTTCGGACCAAGCACCGATCGAATACGGCCACCCACCGGCTGAGCCACCCCGGACAGCCGCACCGGCCGGGAGGACACCACGCCGGTGAGGCACGCACACCGCTCACGCCGGCGAAGAACACCCCGCGTCTGTGGAACCAACCAGGGCCCGGGCAAACTCTGCCTGTAGTAGCCCTGATCGAGAGGAACAGCCCAGACATGATCACGCTCACCAAGGAAGACGGCCCCGCGGACCTGGCCGGAGTGACCCATCTGTCCATCGGCGTGTCCTGGGACCCCACGGCCGGCAGCAGTGGCGGGATGCTGGGCAAACTGCGCCGCAAGTCGGGCACCGACCTGGACCTGATCGCCATCGCCATGCAGGGCCGCGACCCGGTGCGCCTCGCCGGCCTCGACTCCCTCGACCCCATGGGCAACGGCTCGTTGGTCCACAGCGGCGACAACCAGACCGGGCACGGGAGCGGCGACGACGAGACGGTGACCGTCGAGTTCGCCGGGATCCCGCCCCACATCACGTCGATCGTGTTCGTCGCCGCCGCGTACAAGAAGGGCAGCGCCTTCGAGAAGGCACGCAACATCAGTTTCAAGGTGTACGACGCGACCGGCGGGAGCTCGCAGCAGGTCGCCGACATCTGGCCCAGCCTGCTCACCCAGGACAACGGCTGCGCCGTGGCGAAGGCGCTGCGGGTCGACACCGGCTGGAAGCTCGAAGTGATCAATACGACGGGGAAGATCAAGCAGGGGGACGAGCACGCCCTGATGCGCTTCGCCGTCAGCAAGTAGTCCGTGGACGAAGCGGCGCGGCCCCTCATCTCCCGGAGCGGAGGCCGGGGCGCGAGGTGTACGTTGCCGACGGGCCGAGGAGGAGACGTTTGACATCCTCCCTGCCCTAAAGGGCGGGGATTCCCGCCTGGCTGCCGGTGGTGACCGGCTGGGCCTTCGGGTGGGTTCCCCGTTCAACGGGCCGTGCCTGGCGTGGGGTTTCCACTCCAGGGCTGACCGGCCCTCCAGGGGCGTTTAGCCTCTCCGCCTGCCCGGCGGCGAGGATCACTCGCGACGCATTGAGGTCACGATCATGTTCGGTACTGCAGCCTTCGCACCGCCAGATGCGTACGTGCAGCTGCTTCGTCCCGTCCACGACCCAGCACACCGAGCACGTCTGCGAGGAGGGCAGCCAGCGGGAGACGATGCCGGCATGCCGGCCGTAGCGGGCTGCCTTGTCCGCCAGCACGCGGCGGAACATGCCCCACGCGGCATCGTGCACAGACTTGGCGAGCCGGGTGCGGGCCAGGCCGGAGACCGCCAGGTCTTCGAGGTAGACCGCTTGGTTGTCGCGGACCAGCCTCGAAGCGCTCTGGTGGCACCAGTTCCTGCGCGCATCGGCCACCCGGGCGTGCGCACGAGCGACCTTCAGCCGGGCCTTGGCCCGGTTCCTCGACCCCTTCGCCTTGCGGCTCAACGCCTGCTGCGCCTTCCTCAGCCTCCGCTCGGCACGCCGCAGGAAGCGCGGATTGTCGATCACCCGCCCGTCGGACAGAACGGCGTAATGCATCAGCCCCAGGTCGATGCCGACCTCGGACGTGACGGGCGCGAGCGGCTCGGGCTCGACCTGCACGACGAAACTCGCGAAGTACCGGCCCGACGGATCCTTGATCACGGTCACCGAGGATGGAGCCGACGGCAGCTCCCGGGACCAGCGGACCCGGACGTCCCCGATCTTTGCGAGGTTCAGCCGCTTGTTGTCCCGCAGCCGGAACCCGTTCTTCGAGAACCGGACCGACTGCCGCGTCTCCCGCTTCGACTTGAACCGGGGCAGGCCCACACGGCGACCACGCCGCTTCCCCGACACCGACGCGAAAAAGTTCGCGTACGCCGTATCCAGGTCCCGCAGGGAGGACTGCAAGGCGTCCACGGACACCTCGGCCAGCCACGCCCGCTCGGGCGTCCGCTTCGCCTCCGTGATCACCCGCCGTGCCAGAACACCCGTCGGGATACGCGACCTGTCCGCCTGGTAGGCGGCCTTCCTCGCGGCCAGCGCATCGTTGTAGACCACCCGGGCACAGCCGAACGTACGGGCCAGCGCTATGCGCTGACCCGGCGTCGGCTCGATCCGGAAAGAATACCGCAGATGCACGCGAACAACCTAACGGCCGCCACTTACAACGCCGCTCCGCCCAAGGGGCGAACCGGCTTTCCCTGCCCTGCTCCGCAGGAGCTTCGTTTCCTCCCCAGCCTGAAGGCCGGGGTATCCACGAAGGAGACCTGATGACTGCCGGTGGCTTCTCGTCGAAACGGCTGGTCCGGGTGCGGGAACTGGCCGAGCGTCACGTCGACGCCGGCTTCGTCCCCGGGATGGTGGTCGTCCTCGCCCGGCACGGCCAGGTGCACGTCGAGGCGACGGGCACGCTCGCGTTCCAGGGCGCGGGCTCGAGGACGCCGATGGCGGGCGACACGATCTGCCGCATGGCCTCGATGACGAAACCGGTCGTTGCTGCGTGCGCCATGACCCTCGTCGAGGACTGCACCCTGCGCCTCGACGACCCGGTTGACGATCTCCTGCCGGAGCTGGCGGACATGACCGTGCTCGCCGATCCCGGTGGACCACTGGACGACACCGTCGCGGCGGAACGCCCGATCACGCTGCGGGATCTGCTGACCTACACCTTGGGCACCGGCATGGTCCCGGCCGAACCGGGAACGGTCCCGATCGCGGACGCGCTGGACGCACTCGGCAGGCCGCCGGCGGACGAGTGGCTGGGCCGGCTCGGCACGCTCCCGCTCGTCCATCAACCGGGTGAGCGCTGGATGTACGACACGGCAGCCGACGTGACCGGCGTGCTCATCGCCCGGGCGACGGGCATGTCCTTCGGGGACGCCGTACGCGAGCGGATCTGCGGTCCGCTCGGCATGAAGGACACCGCCTTCAGCGTGGCCGGCGAGAGCACCGGCCGGCTGGCGACGGCGTACGAGCGCGACGACGCCGACGGTGAGCCGGTGGTCGAGGACGGCCCCGACGGGCGGTGGAGCAGGCCGCC
This sequence comes from Streptomyces sp. NPDC056738, assembly GCF_042790435.1. Lineage (NCBI taxonomy): Bacteria > Bacillati > Actinomycetota > Actinomycetes > Kitasatosporales > Streptomycetaceae > Streptomyces > Streptomyces sp. NPDC056738. The sequence goes on along the minus strand of NZ_JBHTZF010000001.1, from coordinate 16,259 downwards.
GGTGTTCGAAGGAGGCGGCGGCGGGCTCGTCTCGACCGCCGAGGACTACCTCGCCTTCGCCTCGGCCCTGCTCGCGGGCGGCGCCCGCAACGGCGAGCGGGTGCTCTCGCGGCCGTCGGTCACCCTGATGACGAGCGACCACCTGACACCGGCGCAGAAGGCGGTCTCCGGGTTCTGGCCGGGGTACTTCGCCACGATGGGCTGGGGCTTCGGGATGTCGGTACGCACCCACCGCACGCACCTGGGCCCCTCGGCCGGGAGCTACGGCTGGCCGGGTCTGTACGGCACCGCCTGGTACAACGATCCCGCCGAGGACATGACGGCGATCTTCGTCATGCAGCGGGCCCACGCGGGGGACCAGAGCCTGCCGATGTGGCAGGACCTCTGGACCGCCGTCTACCAGGCCATCGACGACTGACCGCGACGGCAACGCTCCTGAGTCACCGTTCGAGGACGATGCGACGGCCGAACCGAGGAGTGGCCCGGGACCGAGCCGGTGCCGCGGCGTGGAACGGGGCCCGTGACCGAGCCGGTGCCGGCGGGCCGGACCGGGGCCCGGGCCGTAGCCCCTTTGGGTGTGTCCCCCGCCCGTAGCGGCCCTGGCGCTGCTTGAATCATTTTATGACTAAACGTGACGATGAGGGTCTTTTCGGCAACCGGTTCCTGACCAAGCCCGCTCCCGCGGAGACCTTCCCCGAGGAAGGCATGTCCGCGACGGACGCGATGAGGCTCGTGGACGTGGATCTCGCCATGGAGGGCGACCCGCAGCGCAACCTCGCCACGTTCGTCACCACCTGGATGGAACCTGAGGCGCAACGGCTGATCGCCGAGAACCTCCACCGCAACTTCATCGACCACGCGGAGTACCCCATCTCCGCCGAGATCGAGCAGCGGTGCGTGCGCATGCTCGCCGACCTCTTCCACGCGCCGGGCCCGACGGCCGGATGCCGGACCCAGGGATCGTCCGAGGCGATCATGCTCGGCGCGCTGTCGCTGAAGTGGAAGTGGCGCGAGCGCCGCCAGGCGGCCGGCCTGTCCACCGACCGGCCCAACCTGATCTTCGGGGGAGACGTCCACGTCGTATGGGAGAAGTTCTGCCGCTACTTCGACGTCGAGCCGCGGATCGTGCCGCTCGCCGAGGGCAAGTACACGATCGGCCCGGAGGACGTGGAACCCCACCTCGACGAGAACACGATCGGTGTCGTCGCCGTCCTCGGCACCACGTTCACCGGCCACAAGGACGACGTCGTCGGGATCGACAAACTCCTGCGGGAGGTCCGCCAAAAGCGGGACCTCGACATCCCGATCCACGTCGACGGCGCCAGCGGCGCGTTCGTGTGGCCCTTCCTCTACCCGGACTCGAAATGGGACTTCCGGCTCGAACAGGTCCGGTCCATCAACGTCTCGGGGCACAAGTACGGCCTGGTCTACCCCGGCATCGGATGGCTGGTCTTCCGCGAGGAGTCCGACCTGGCCAAGGACCTCGTGTTCTACGAGAACTACCTGGGCAAGACCGACGCGACGTTCACGCTGAACTTCTCCACCGGCGCCTCGATGGTCCTCGCGCAGTACTACAACTTCGTACGCCTGGGCCGTCAGGGCTACACCTACGTCATGAAGATGATGCAGCAGAACGCCCGCGCCCTGGCGGACAACCTGCGCGACAGCGGCCGCTTCGAAGTGATCGGCGCCGACCTCGAACAACTGCCGCTGGTCGCCTTCCGCCTCGCCGGCGAGCACACCTACGACGAGTCCGACATCGCCTGGCAGCTCTCGGCCGAGCGGGGCTGGATGGTGCCGGCGTACACGCTCCCGCCCAACGCGGAGCGGGTGAAGATCATGCGCGCCCTGGTCAAGGAGACCATGAGCCGCGAGCAGATCGACCGCCTGGGCCAGGACATCGCCGACGCGTGCCGCACGCTGGACGCCAAGGGCGCGACCCACGGGACCGAACGGGCCCAGGTCAAGCGCGGCACCGGCTACTGACGCACCGCCCCCAAGAGCCGTCGGACGACCGGACACCGACGACGACGGCCCCGCACGGCCACGGCTCCGGCTCCGGAAGGTGAGGAACCATGCCGACCCCTCAGGAGGAAGGCGGCTACGCCGAGGCGCTCGCTCACGCGGAACGCCTGCTCGGCATCCCGCTGGAGCGGTTCCTCGAACCCACCCCGGGCGAGCCCGCCAACGGGGCGGGCTTCAAACGGCTCGCCACCGTGCAGACCTTCGGCGCTGCCTGGCCCCGCGACGAGGTCCTCGACACCCGCACCCGCGCCCTGGTCTCCGTCACGATCGCCGCCGTCCTCGGCACCCTGGAACCCCTGCGCGGACAGCTCCGCATCGCGCTGAACAACGGTGCCACGCCCGAGGAGGTCGCCGAGGTGTTCATCCAGATCGCCGCGTACGCGGGAGCCGCGCGGGCCTTCGAGGGTACCGGATTGCCGCGGAGGTGTTCGCCGAGGCGGCGCAGGACCGGTGACCGGGCGGAACGGCCGGCTCCTGAGGACCGGGACCTTGGTCCGGCCGGGAGGCCCGGCGTCGGGGGTGCGGTGGTTCAGGGCGGCTGGTCACGCTTGGCCCAAGCGCTGCGAAATCGGCCCGAGCCGACGGCGTGTCCGGTTCAGGCCAGCGGTTTGTGCATCACGATGCAGGGCCGGCCCCACTGGATGTCGCGGCGGCGGTCGATCTCCTGCCAGCCCAGTGCACTCCAGAAGGCGGAGGCCGAGGGGTTGTTCTCCAGGACGGCGATCCTGAGACCGTCCCGCCCCTGGCGGCGGAACCGGTCCTTGACAGCCGCCACGAGCAGTCGGCCGATGCCCCGGCGGCGCTGGTCTCCGTGCACGATCAGCAGCCCGATCCAGGGGTATCCGTCCGTGGGGTGCCGGTCCAGCAGACAGACCAGTCCGACGGCCCGGCCCTCGGCGTCACGGGCGAGCAGGACATGGCCTCCCTCGCCGCCGGCCTCCTCGCGCAGGTCGGCCTCGATGTGGTCGGGCGCGATGTGCTCGGGGTCGTACTCACCAGAGCTGCGGTAGTACTCGGGGTTGCTCGCGTAGATGCCGACGGCCTCGGCGATCTCGTCCGGGGTGAACCCCATCGGGGTGAGAGTCGGCATGGCCACGAGGAAAGGGTAGCCAGGGCCGCACCCGTCCCGAGCTCGCACGCAGAGGCCAGAAGCCCGCCCCACCACCGACGCAGCCCGTCCTCCCAGTCCTGGACGACACCGGGTGTCAGACCCAGCCTCTCGTAGTGCCGTGGCTGGTCGCCGATGCGTGCGTGCATGCGCTCTTCTCTCTGTTCGCGGGCGGGAGCCGCCGGTGGCCGGGGTGTTCGGCGGCCGGTCAGGCACCCCGGAAGACGGGCGCCCTGCGCTCGATCAAGGAGGCGACGCCTTCCGCGGCGTCGCCCGTGGCGAAGAGCCGCGGGCCCACCTCGCCGCGCAGGGCGGCCGCCGACCTCGCGAGGGGCCCGGCCAGAACGGTGCGCGCGTCGGCCAGGGTGGCCTCGACCGCGAGCGGGGCCTGTGCCGCGATCCGGTGGGCCAGTTCCAGCGCCCGGTCCAGGTGCTCGCTGGCGGGGACCACCTCCTGCACCAGGCCGATGCGCCAGGCCTCGTGTGCGTCGAACTCGTCACCGGTGAGGAGGTAGCGCATGGCGTTGCCCCAGCCGACCCGCTCGGGCAGCCGTATCGTCGCGCCGCCGAGCGCGACGATGCCCCGGCTCACCTCCTGCTGCCCGAAGGCATCCCCTCCGCTGGCGCGCTGTTCCGGGAGGCATGTCCCGACCGGCGCAGCGCGCCGCACCTGATGGTCGCCGAGGCTGATGCCCGCCCCCTGCCGGCTCACCAACGCACGTACCGGTCCTCACACTCCACCTGATGGCGGCAACACCTGACCGCGCGGCCGCGAAAGCCTGGACCCTCCACGGACGAGACGGCGGCCTCTACCAGCGCGGCGGATACCGGATCACCTCAGTCGAACAAGCCCTCCCCGAACTCGGCGAACTCTTCTGATCCGACAGAACCCGTTGACGCCCATCCCCGAGATGCATGTCCAGCGCAGCGCCCGCTGCGCGTTGTCAGTGGGCTCTGCCAGGGTGTGTGCCGTGGACGAACGGGTGGAACGTGTCGACGATCAAGACCGTTTGCTGGGGTGGTGGTCAGCCGACGGCAGGCCATCCAGGAGGGCTGGCTGCACCGGATCGCCGTGACGGTATGCCGTGATGAGCGTGACCGGATCCTCGTCCACCGACGGTCTGAGCACCTTTCGCGCTTCCCCGGGCTCCACGAGGTCATGGTCGGTGGCGCCGTGAATGTTGGCGAATCCTATGAACAGGCCGCCGCGCGGGAGCTGACCGAGGAGCTGGGCATCCGTGCACTGCCACGCCTGCTGTTCACGTTCATCAACCGCAGCGGCTTGAGCCCTCACTGGCTCGGCGTGCACGAAGCCGTGGTGCCGGACACCGTGACCGCCGACCCCGATGAGATCGCCTGGCACGACTGGCTGACCGAGCCGGATCTGGGATCGGCGCTACTGGAATGGTCCTTCACCCCCGACAGCCACGAAGTTTTCAGCCGGTACCTTGCGTCCCGGACTACCCGGTCCTGACCTTGTCTGTGGTCTCGTTGCGGTCGTTCAGTTCGGCGCGCGGGACTACGAGTTGGTGCGTGAAGCGGGTGAGGCGTGTTCGGCCTGGCCGTGGCCGGTTTTCAGACGTTAGTGGTGCGGTCGGAGAGGCCGGCGATGGCGCGGTAGGTGTCGGGCAGGACATCTCGCCGGTGTGTCCAGCGGGTCAGTTGCTTCCAGCGTTTGTGATCAGCGAGGGCGTGTTCGACGGTGATGCGGTCGGACGAGTGTCCGTGTCGGTCCCGTTCCCACTGCTCGACTCTGCCGGGCAATGCTCCCGGCCGCGGTTTTTGGGCGGTGTGATCGCTTGGCCGCGGTGGTCGCGGCTCAGGCCGAGGTAGCCGTCGTCCAGGAGGACTTCGACGTCGGGGAAGTGCTGGAAGCAGACCGCGATGCCTTCGTGCGGACGCCCGTGGCGTCGTGCATACGCCCAGGTCGCAGGGCGCTGGCCCTCACCGCCCCGATCAGCACCGAGGAGATCCGCCGGACGGTGACGCCCTGGCTGGACCTCGCCGCCGACGGAGGGGGCCGCTGGGACGGCGGCTACGACCCGTACAACTTGCCTGCGCTCGCCGGGTTCACCTGGCTGCTCTCCTTGCTGCCGCCGCACCCCGCATCCATCCGCACCCTAGGAGACCTGGTCGAACGTGCGCCCTTGCGAACCCCGCTGATTGGCACTGCTGTACGCGCCCTGGCCCGCGTTCCTCAACAAGCGGGTCGCTCCGAACTGGAGCGGCTTTCTGGTCGCGTCCGACACAAGGTGACGCAACGACAGATCCGTAAGCTGGACGCTTGAGCCGAGAGTGTCTACTGGTGATCTTTGGGCAGAGCCGTTCATGGATCGAGCATTGGCCGTGCTACATCGTGCGGTCAACCACGGTCAACGACGGCTTGCCGCGGTCGAGATGTGCCGCTCACCCGGGCCACCGCTATAGCCGTAGTGACCTGGACAGACATGCCGACAGCTACGTCCGCCCTTACAAGGCGGCGTGTTCCCGACGCATGAGCGCCGTCTCGACCGAAAAGAGGGCTTGCGCGCCGGCTCCCATGCTTTCCCAGGAGTGCTGTTACTCACTTTCGGGTGACGACTCGATGCCGGGTGGGGTGGCGCTGCATGGCGAACAGTGCCCGAAGGCCAACTGCGGCAGGGTCGCTGAAGCCGAGCATGCGTCAACTTCGCGCATATGCAGTATGGATGGCTCTTGCAGCCAAGTGTCACGGCGATGCGGTTGATCGGTAACGCACCCCGGATGGCGTTCACATCCTGACGAGTCGGCGGGCATGGTGTGAATGCGCGGCCGGCCGGCCGCCACCCGCACACCGCACAACCCGGCACCCACCAGGGCGTTTCAGGGCTGTGCCCGCACCATTGCAGGGGGATTCCCGATGACCGTTTCCACGTCTGCCCGTCGCCTGACCGCTGCCGCGCTGACCGCCGCTGCCATCACCGCCGCGATCGCGGTCCCGGCATCGGCCGCTGATCCCCGCCCGCACCGCCAGGCGGTGGAGATCAGCGATGTGCAGTACGACTCGCCGGGCCGTGACGACCGCTCCAACCGCTCCTTGAACGCGGAGTGGGTGGAGATCACCAACAACGGTCGCCGTGGCGTGAACCTGGATGGCTGGACCCTCTCTGACCGGGACGGCCACACCTACACCTTCGACCACTACCGCTTGGCCGGCCGTGCGACGGTCCGTGTCCACACCGGCATTGGCCGCGACAGTCGCACCGACCTGTTCCAGGACCGCCGCGCCTACGTGTGGAACAACGACCGCGACACCGCCACCCTGCGCAACGACCACGGCCGCTTCGTCGACGACGCCTCCTGGGGCCGCCACCACTTCCACCGCTGACCGGACCTGAACCACCCGCTCGCCCGGGACTGCTCCTCGCCGGGCGAGCGGTGGTAACGCCGGTGCGGCCGGGCCAATCACCTGAGGCCCGGCCCGCTGTTCGGTTGCGCGCTTCTACGGTGGTGACGGCGTGGTGAAGGCGGCGTGGAGGGGTTGAAACGCCCGCTCAACGCGCGTAGCGCAGCCGGTGGGCAGTGCGCTTACCTCAAGAACGCGCATCTCCAACCCCCCACATCCTTTGGAGAGTTCATGTTCCGCCGCACCATGTTCGGCCTGCCCACAGTTTCCCTCGTCATCCTCGGCCTGGCTGCCGGGCCGGCCCTGGCCGAGCCGCCCGCACCCCCGTCGACCGCGACCGCACGCAGCGAACTCGCCGCCCTGAGCGTAGCCGCCCCGCACTCCATGGACGGTTACGCCCGCGACAAGTTCGACATCTGGTCCACCCAGCCCGACGGATGCACCACCCGCCAGGACGTCCTCGCCCGCGACGGCAAGAACATCCAAGACCAGCCGAACACCTGCCAACCCACCAGCGGCGCCTGGTACTCCGCCTACGACGACACCACCGTCACCGTCGTCGCCCAGGCCACCATCGACCACATGGTCCCCCTCGCCGAAGCATGGCGCTCCGGCGCCGACACCTGGACCGCCGAGCAGCGCAAAGCCTTCGGCAACGACCTCAAAGACCCCCAGCTCCTCATCGCCTCCGAGTCATCGAACTCCTCCAAGTCCGACAGCGGTCCGGCCGACTGGAAACCCACCAACCACGCCTTCTGGTGCACCTACGCCAAGGACTACACCCACATCAAAGCGGTCTGGAAACTGACCACCACCGACGCCGAGAAGGGCGCACTGTCCTCCATGATCGACACCTGCGCCAACTGAGCACGACCTGAACCAGGTACGGGCTGCCGGAAAAGCTCTGCGTGCCTCAGCGCAGATACTCCTGGCAGAGCGCAGGCAGAGCCGGCCCGCAACGCAAACACAGGCAAGGGAGTTGGCCTCGCCATGGACAACTACGACCACCTCGATCTCGACGAGATCGACTTTGCGTCGATGGACGATCAGACCGAGAGACTGGCCCTGCTGACATTGCAGGAAGCACACGACCTGCTCCAGCTCCTGCTGACGATCGGGCAGGATGGACATTCCCTCTCGCCGCAGGCGAACCGGCTTGCGAGGGAGATCGCCGCGCGGATCCCGTCAGAGAACTGACGCCTGCCGCGTCACCGGAATCGGCGCTCCGCATCCTTCGCGTGCCGTGCGTGGGACAGTCGCGGATCCGGCCGAGGCGGCTGGGGGCGTCGTTGTCTGCGCGTGTTCATCCATCGCGGCCTGGTGATCCGAGCCGGATCGTTGACATTGCCCACGCAACTCGCATCCTCCATTCTTGAAGTGATCACCGCTGAGAAGAACCTCACTCAGGAATGGGAATGCGCAAGGCTCCACCGCCTCCGAAGTCGAGCCAGAGGACGCCTGGATGCCGCGCGATTCGGAAGGCGACATCCCCGCAAGTCGGGCAACGGGCGACCGATGCGGCTCCCATGCCGTAGACGTGGAGGGCCCCCACAGCGCTGTCGGTTCCGCAACCTGGGCATAGGCGCTGCGCGGTCGTCAGATCTACGGCGAAGACCTCCGACAGCGGGCCGGCGAGCACGTTCCCATCTTGCATGGTCATGGCTGTCTCCTGGATCAAGCTTCAGCCGAAGCGCTCGGTCCGCACCTGGTCCGGGCGGTGTCCGAGCGCGACGAGGATGTTGGCGCACCGCTCTACGAATGCTGTGGGACCGCAGATGAAACACAGCGGTCCCACAGCCGGGTCGAAATCGTTGAGCCGGAGGTCCCCCTCCGCGATCCGGCCGACCGGGCGTGTTGCACCTTCAGGGGCCTGCCGGGTGTAGATGTAGTCCACCCCCACGCCCGCCTGGTCGGTGAGGGCGTCCAGCGCGTCGCCGAACCAGCGTTCCTGCGGGCTGCGCAGGGAGTAGACAAGACGGAACGGCGGTCCTGCGGACTGTGCGACACGGGTCCGCAGCATCGCAGCCAACGGGGCTACGCCCGAGCCGCCAGCGACGAGCAGGACCGGCTCTACACGGTCTGGGCGCCACACGAACCAGCCGCCCAGAGGCCCACGAATCTCGATCTCAGCACCTTCGGGAAACTCCTCGGCCAGGTACGGCGATACCTCGCCGTACGGGGCGGGCTGCACGGAGATGGAGATCCGGTCGCCGTCCACCGGCGCCGAGAGCGAGTAGCTGCGAACAGCCTGGTAGCCGTCATCGGCGGTGAGCCGGACATCGATGTGCTGACCGGACAGGTGACCCGGCCAATTCGGGACCTGAAGGTGCAGTGTCCGGGCTGTGTCCGATTCCTCGGTCCGTGACACCAGTTGAGCTGTGGTCCAGTTGCCCATCGTGGCCTCCCGGTCAGTCGCCCCACGTGCGCTGCTCGCTCCAGGGGTCGCCGTAGTCGTGATAGCCCAAGGACTCCCAGAAGCCTTGCTGGTCGTTGACCCGCAATTGGATTCCACTGACCCACTTCGCGGACTTCCACAGATACAGGTGCGGGACCAGCAGTCGTACGGGCCCGCCGTGCTCGGCCGCAAGGGGGCTTCCGTCGTAGGTGTGGGCGATCCACGCCTTGCCCGCCTGCAGGTCCGCCAGCGGCAGGTTGGTCGTGTAGCCGCCGTAGGACTCGACCCATGCGTACCGCGCGTCGGTGACGACGCCTTCGAGGAGAACATCCAGGCTCACCCCGCGCCACTGGGTGCCGAACTTGGTCCAGCGGGTAACGCAATGCAGGTCGGTGGTGAAGTCCTCCTGTGGCAGCGCCATCAACTGGGGCCACGTCCAGGAGCGTTGGGCACCGGCTTCCGTCGTCAGGGTAAAAGTCCAGCCGTCGGTTGCGATGACGGGCGTGGGGCCGGCAGAGAGCACCGGGAAATCCTCAGTCACGAACTGGCCCGGGGGAAGGCGGTCCCCATCACCACGTCTCCGGGTGCGGAAGCCGGGGGTCAAACCACGCACGATTGCCTCCCTGATGAGAGTCTCAGGCGCCGCTCGCGCGACGCGGTCGTCAGTCCTTCCAGCCGCGCTGTTCGCGCCAGGGATCGCCGTAGTTGTGGTAGCCCGCTGACTCCCAAAAGCCTGGCTTGTCCACGTTGCTCAGCGTGAGCCCGTTAAGCCACTTGGCCGACTTCCACAAGTACAGGTGGGGCACGAGCAGCCGTGCCGGCCCCCCGTGCTCGGGCGACAACGCAAAGCCGTCAAAGCTGTGCACGATCCAGGCCCGACCGCCCAGGATGTCCACCAGAGGCAGGTTGGTGGTGTAGCCGCCGTAGCTGTGCGCGACTACGAAGGCATCGGTCGTGTCGACCTGGCCCAAGACATCTTCGACAGCGATCCCGCGCCAGCGTGTGTCGAACTTTGACCAACGAGTGACGCAGTGCAGGTCGGCGGCGATGTCCTGCTGTGGCAGCGCCATCACCTGGGTCCACGTCCACACTTTCCGGTCGCCAGCCTGGGTCGTTACCGTGAACCGCCACTCATCGGTGCTGATGCGCGGCGTCGTGCCCCGCAGAAAGCACGGGAAAGTCCTCGGTGGGATATTGGCCCGGAGGGAGACGGCTGAGATCGAACCCCTTCTTGCCGCGGAAGCCGGGGGTCACGCCCACACCGGGCTCCTTCCTACAACACCAGAGCCGGAGGACCGGTCTGCATGCGGGACATTCCTGGCACCGAGTTCGCAGCGTCCACAGCCGCCTGGACCCATATGGTGGCATTTGGTACCGACTTTATGTGGTTCCCGCGCTCGGCGCGCGACCTGCAGCAACCTACGAAGAATCGAAGTGTCGGGCGACGAAGGCCGAGGGCGCGGTTGCGCTGGTGGCGAGGGCGATCGCGACATCGGGCCAGGACGGCATGGGAGCTGGAGCGCGGTCCGCTCGCGCAGAGGCCGGGCGGACTGGCGGTGGTTGCTGCCCGAATCGGAGACTGATCGACCAGGGACCGGACAAGCGTGCGGCGCAGTCGCGGGCTTGGACCGTGACTGCCGGCCACACAGTAACCCGAGGCTGTCGTTCACCGGCGGTGTGTCTATCCGCGCCCTTCGGCATGCAGGATGTTGACCAACTGCACCCGCGATTGGATTTTGAGCTTGCTGAAGACCAGACGTAGGTGGGTTCCGACTGTATTCACGGACACGCCGAGTTCCTTGGCGGCAGATCGGTTGGTGTGCCCGCTGGCGACGAGGGCAGCCACACGACGCTCCGCTTCAGTGAGCGCGCCCCAGCCTGAGCTCGGGCGGGCGGCCGCGGCTGCCCACTTGGCGCGCCGACGGGTGCCTGCGTCGCTCATAACGCTCTGGACCTTGTTGCGGTACTTGATTGCGCCGATCCGGTCGTAGTTGTCCCATGCGCTGTCCAGCTGCGCGAGTCCGGCGGAGCGGTCCCCGATTGCCAGCAGCGCCTCTCCGTAGCTCTCCGCCCCGAATGCGCGCAGAAGCGGACGGGGGCTTCGGGCGAGCACTTGCGCAGACTCGGCGATCAGCGAAAGGTCGCCGGTGCTGCGGCCGCGGACGTTGAGAGCCAGCCCTTCGAAGCTGGCGACACCCGGATTGCGCTCAGCGGCGATTTCGGCTTCCTGCACGACCATGTCGGTGAAGCGCTGATCTGCCGCCGCGGAGCCGACAGCGAAGAACAGGCCCATCCAACACGGCCACAGCGGCCAGTAGTTGCAGGTCTTCGCATCGCCTGACATGAGTGGGCCGAATGCGGCCGTCGCGGCGGCGATATCGCCTTGGCTTACGCGAAGCCAACCACGCATAACCATCAGCGCCGGCCGGCATACCTCGTTGTCGGCGCCCGCCAGCCGCTCGGCGGCAGCGAACCGGGTGGCACCGACCTCCGTGTCCCCGCGCAGCAGGGCGACCGCAGTCTGCACGACGATCGCGTCCAAGGCATAGAGATTGTTTCCCAGCTCCCGCCCGAACTCGAGCAGGGTCCGCGCCCCCGCCTCGGCCTCGTCACTGCGGCCGAGGTTGTAGTCCTGCCAGATCTGGGCGCACTGCAAGGCCGGCAGGATCGCTGTCGTGCGGTCCGCGCTGTTCGCCCTGGCCTCATCGAGCAAGGTCTGGGCGTGGTCGTAGCGGTCGAGGAACTGAAGCTCCGTGATCTCATCAGACAGGTGGAGGGATCCCCTCAAGGTCCGCAGCTCGCGGAACGACTTCAGTGCTTCCCGGTGAAGAGCTCTGTTACGTGCCGCTTCACCGGAGGCACGCAGCGCGAGGACGATCGCCTCAGAGTCGGCGCTCGCACGGGCGCCCTCCAGTGCAGCCTCGGCCAACTTCGCTGCGTGCTGACCGCTCAGCAAGCGGCTGTTGGCCAGTGCACTGGCAGACCGCAGTCGCGCCTCCACCGTGGGGGCCAGCGGACCGTTGGCCAGCACCCGCTCGACCCGGGTGAGCAGCTGACCGAGCCGGCCGCCGAGCCAAAGAGCCTGGGCCGCCTCGCTCTCCACCTCGCCAGCGACGTTCGTGTCGTCGATGCGCGCGAGGATCCGGTCGGCGACATTGATGGCATCGTCCGTCCGTTCGGTGCGGCGCAGCACCGACAGACATCGCCGCCCCATCGCCAGCCACTCCTCGTGCTCGCGAGCCAGGATGCGGAACGCACGTACGGCAAGGTCCCCCGCGTCGTCGGGGCTGACGTCCTCCAGGCGCTCCGCGGCGGTCACGAGGATGAGGGCGCTGGTGACGTCGCCAGGCATTGCCGCATCGCTGGCATGCGCCGCGGCGAGGAGCACGTCGCCCTTCGACTCGAAGTAGTACCTGGCCAGCCGACGATGGAATGTGCGCACATCCTCGCGCGGCATCGCCGCGACAATCGCGTCACGCACAAGATCGTGAGGCGTCGCCATGGAATCACCGTCGGCTTCGATCAGCCCGGACGCGCATGCTTCGGCAACTGCATCTCCCACGCCAGCGTTGTCTGCGGTCGAGAGCATGTACAACGCTTCTCGGGGCGACACAGGTCGACCGGCTACGGCCACAAGGCCGACCAGCGTCCGCGCGTCATGGCTCACCTGCGACAGACGCTCGGCGACGGCGGTGTTGAACCGCAACGAGAGGGTGTTCTGGTTTCCGGGCACCTCGGCCAGTGCCAGGTCGTCGAGGAGTTGCGTGGCGAGCAGCGGGCTGCCGGCTGCTGCGTCGAGGAAACTGCGGGTGCGCGCGTCCGGTAGGCGACCGAGCCGATCCTGGGCGATGTCCACCAGGTCGGCGGTCGTCAATGGCGCCAGCCGAATGTGTTCGATCGAGCCTGGGTCCGATCCCGCCAAATCGGTAAGAGCGTCCTCGTCGCGGCTGGCGAACAACCAGAGGACGGGCAGGCCGAAGAACCGGTCGAGAAGCATCCTCGTGATGAACCGGCTGACACGATCCGCCCACTGCCAGTCATCGAGGCACACGAGCACAGGCCCTGATGCCACAGCGGACTCAAGCACGGCAGCGATCCGCTCGGCGAGCAGCAGTGGCTGGCCGGAAAGTGCGACGATCTGCTCGTACTCCTCGGCATCCACCAGGGGGGAGCGGCCTTTACGCAGCGCGGCGATCACTGGCGCGCCCGGGGTGACCTGGTCCATCGGCTCACAGCCGCCGGAAGCCACCCGTACGTCCATCCGGGCAGTTTGGGAGGACACCTCTCGCAGCAGAGCCGTCTTGCCGATACCCGGCGGCCCGCTCACCATGATCAGGCTGCTCGATCCATGGTGTACTGCGCTTCGGACGGCACTGATGGCATTGGCCACCGGTTCGCTTCGGCCGCGCAACGGTCCCGGATACACGCGCACCACCGTGAAATTTTCCGCGCCGCAGCGAAACGGCGCTCGAGGCGGCGCCGATCTCCATCGTCAGATGAAGTACCGGCATGGACACTGCGAAGGCATGCGAGGAACAGAATTTTCCGCGCCCAGCATAGGCCGGACTCTAGATCAAATACCATGATCGAAATTCAGTGCGGCGGTTCGCATGGCAGGTAGGCCAACCCGCGGGTGGTGTGAGACTTACTCGCAGTTACGTGTATAAAGCACCGGCTGCTCCGGGGGGTTCGCCTCTGGCGCGGGAGCGAGGGGCTCACGCTGCGCCGTTGTCGCGGCCAGGCCGCCCAGGGGCAGGGCAATCCGCCATGCTCACCCCGTCTTGGGTGAGCGGCCGCCTGTAGCCGTTGTTTGCGCTGGTCAGCGCAGTCTGAGTGGTTCGGACTCGCCGGCGATCTGCTACGCCGCCCTCGACTCCATCACGTAAACAGGTGAGGGATTGGCCCCGTCAGTGAGGTGATGATGGTCGTGGTGATGGTCCTCGGACTCGAATCCCGTGGAGCGTGGCCCCCGGTTCCCGGAAGCTCGCGACAATGCACCGTCCACGCGTTTCGACCGACTTCGAACACCACGTCAGATGTTCGCCCGCATGACGCCTTGGGCCCGAAACAAGAGCTCGGACCTGCGGCAGGTCATAAATCCGGCCTGAGTGCCACACGAGGCCATCAGGCGGAAAGCCAACACACTGCAATTTGCCGGTTTCCGGGTTTTCCTGAAGGAGGAAATCATGACGGACAAGGCCAGCATTGTTTTCGCGCACGGGCTTTGGGCTGACGGCTCGTGTTTCAGCAAACTCATCCCCACGCTTCAGGCCGAGGGGCACACGGTCTGGGCCTCGCAGCACGGCCTCGACTCGCTCGAGGGAGACGTCGCGTGCGTCACCCGCGGCATCAACCACGTTCCTGGGCCGGTCGTGCTCGTGGGTCACTCGTACGGCGGCACCCTGATCACCAAGGCGGGCATGCACGACCGTGTCGGCGCGCTGGTGTACATCTGCGCGCTCGCCCCGGACGAGACCGAGACCTCGCAGGATCAGCAGAACAAGTTCGACAAGACGCCGGTGTTCGGGCACATCGAGGTCGCCGACAACCGCGTGTACCTGAAGGAGTCGGGCATCGGCCACTTCTGCGGCGACCTGCCCGAGGCCGAGCAGAAGCTAGTGCTGGCGACGGGTGCCGTGCCGATCGCCGACATCTTCGACCAGCAGGTGCCCGGCACCGCCTGGCGCACGAAGCCGAGCTGGTTCATCGTGGGCAACCAGGACGAGACGGTAAACCCTGAGCTGCAGCGTGCTGCCGTCGCCCGCATGGGTGCACACCCTCGCCCCGTCGACAGCAGCCACGTGCCGATGCTGTCACAGCCCGATTTCGTCCTCGACGTCATCCGGGAAGCCGCCAAGTCCCTCTGACGCAAGGCTGGCGTACAAGCCCCACAACGAGGGCAAGCAGGGAGGCAGCCGGGTCCTGCCTCCCTGCCACGCGGTCGGCACCCTTCCTGGCCCCTGAGGCTGCGTTTGAGATCTGCCGTGTCACGTTGCTGAAGCGTTCGTTGGGCGCACACTGAGCGGTGTTGGGTGTGGGTATCCGTCGGACCTGACGAATGAGCAGTGGGCGCTGGTGGAGCCGTTGCTTCCTGACGTGGCCGTGCTGGGCGTCTTGGTGCAGGACTGCATCCATCAGCGCCGAGCGGCTCCTTCAGCAGGGCATGCTCACGGACGACACAGTCTTGACCGCTGCTCGTGCAATCACGGCGCTGCCGAACTGTGGTACGGAATCGTGGTCGAGTCGATTGCGAAGGTCTCCGACCTGACCTACTGCGGTTCAGACTGATGTCCAACGGCCCTGCTGGGGCCCGTCGGCGACAGGGAGATGATCTCGCCCCGGTAGAGCTGCGTGAGGGTCGAAGACCGATACGGCCGATGACGTGGGACGGCCCAGGAGGTGTCGCGGAAAGCGCTTCATCTCGCCGACGATGTAGGGGCCCGCGAAGGAGGTGAACTCGGTCGCGGGTGAGTTCGAAGCGGTCGATGCCCTGATGAGTCCGATCATGCCGACCTGGACGATGAATCGCAGGGCATGCCTCGCTCGCTCAGGTGCCGGAGCCGTCAAGACGATTTGCAGCGGGGTGACATGCGTCCGTGGTGAGGGGGCACCCGCGATGGCTATGCAGGTAAATCAGACGTATGCCACGAGTAACCCTCCTGTTCGGGACGGGCTTTGGGCGCGCCCCACACCACGGCCCGCCGAGGGAAGGCACCGGCGCACCAAACGGCGTCGGGGCCGATGGCATCGCAGGCTGCTTGCCTATCGCGGCGTCGAGATCCTGCTGTCTTCCTCGCCGGAGGACGCAAGTGGGGAGTGCCTCCTGCTGGTGCACATCCGCAGAGTGATCGGGCGGGTGACCTATCGCGCGTGCGAGGCGTGCGCCGAGGGCGTGATCACCGATGTCACCCTGGACGAACCCTTCCGCGACTGCGGACTGGGCACCAGAGCCCTGTCACGTCTGCATTCCCAGTATCCTGGCATCACCTGGCGCACCACACTCGACACCCGGCTCACCCGCGCCCTGCTGCGCCGGATGCGCGTCCCCAGGACGACCGGGGGAGGGAACTGCCCCCACGGCCGGCCTGGCGTCGCTGCCCCTGCTCGTGGTTGAGAGCCCTTCAGTCCCGAAGTCGCCATCGATGCAAGCACACGCCTCTGGACCGGCTGGTCGCTTACGTCGGCCGCGACCCCGCTTGGGCGCCTCCCGTTCAGCTGCGTTGATGAGTGTGTGCGGCGTCGTCCTCGCTTGACGGACCGGCGGGGGGGGGGGGCCCGGGCCCCCCCCCCCCCCCGCCCGGGGCCCCGGGCAAAATGGACACCCACCCCCCCCCCGGGGGCGGCCCCGGCAACCCCGGCCCCCCCCC